>NZ_JBIWEX010000010.1:0-141725 GCF_044762745.1 Psychrobacillus sp. NPDC096426
GGCGACACGTGCAGCTGACGAATACTAATCGATCGAGGACTTAACCAAATGTATTTATTGTAAAAAATGTCTTTTATCCAGTTTTGAGTGAACAAGCACTCTAATTTGAGGGTTTCAAGACGCAAGCAGTGCTAGGAAACGATTGAGAGAAGGAAGGAGCGTACTCAAGTACGTGACTGACTGAACGAAAGAAGTTGACAACGCAAAGCGCAGTGTATTGAAAGCCGAACAAGTCTAGTGATGATGGCGAAGAGGTCACACCCGTTCCCATACCGAACACGGAAGTTAAGCTCTTCAGCGCCGATGGTAGTTGGGGGTTTCCCCCTGTGAGAGTAGGACGTCGCTGGGCACTAATAAAAAAGTCGTTACCGAAAAATCGGTAACGACTTTTTTTGTGCTTATAAAATAAGTATAGAAGCGTTTACTTATAAACGACATTTCACCGGTAATAACGACAATTATCATCAAAAAATAAGTGAAAATGAATTTTGTCTTCATATTTTGGAATAAGATTGTCCAACTATTTGAGGGCGATGTCCAAATTTTATATAAGATTGTCCAGCATTTAGGAAAGATCGTCCAAGTTCTATATGATTGTCCAGCTTTTACGATAGATTGTCCAACTATTTGAGGGAGTTGGACAAGTTTTATATAAGATTGTCCAGCATTTAAGAAAGATCGTCCAGGTCCTATATCATTGTCCAACTTTTACGATAGATTGTCCAACTATTTGAGGGCGATGTCCAAGTTTTATATAAGATTGTCCAGCATTTAAGAAAGATCGTCCAGGTCCTATAAGATTGTCCAACTATTTGAAGGCGATGTCCAAGTTTTATATAAGATTGTCCAATATTTAAGAAAGATCGTCCAAGTTCTATAGGTATGTCCAACTTTCGTGCGAGATTGTCCAACTTTGGATAAAATGAAAGTCTAAAATTTATTATCGGCAGGTCAAACAAAATCGTAAATCGTACGGTTCTGCGGAATAATCTTACGGCACAAGAAAAATACTAATAATAAACCAAAAAACCCCCGTAAAGGAGGATTCTTAACTAGAAATTTCACTCATTAACGCGTGGGTGTTACCTTCTGTGTCTTTGAAAAATGCCATCCAAGTTTCAGTTTCACCCATCTTAGCTACCATATGTGGTTCGTCTATAAATGTTGCTCCTGCGCCTTTCATTCGATCTACCTCTGTCTGTAGATCATTTACTTTGAAATAGATCACAGAGCTTTTATGGTCGAACTCTTCTTTTTCTGGTCTACTCAATAATAATCTTGTATCTTCGCATTGGAAAAAGGCTAGTCCGGTCGTTTCGAATAACAATGGTAACCCTATTACTTTTTGATAAAACTCGACTGCGCGATCCACGTTTTCTACATTTACTGCAATTTGTCCTATCTTCATCTATATAACCTCCATCTCTCTAATACAATTTCTCTATAAATCAGAAAAATCCTTTATTTTGAATGCTAAGTATAAATATTAGATGTTCTTTCAATTAGCCACATTCACAATGAATGTGGTGTTTTGTTGTCGATAATAAATGTTAACTAGACTTTTCAGATTTTTTATTATATACTACATTACAACACTAATGTACTGACTTTGAAGAAAGGAGAGTTGCCACTTTGAATTTAAATACAAATAGCACTATACCCATTTACATTCAAATTGCGGAATGGATAGAGAATGAAATACTTGCCGATCATTTTCAAAGCGACGAAAAGGTACATTCACAATACCAACTAGCAGATCTATTTAACATTAACCCAGCTACTGCTGCAAAAGGATTAACGATACTCGTAGAAGAAAAAATTCTGTATAAGAAAAGAGGATTAGGCATGTTCGTAGCGTTAGAAGCGAAAAACATGATTCTTGAGAAGCGACGAAACGAAACATTAACACGCATGGCAATGGAGCTTGTTTTAGAAGCAAAGCGGCTTTCTGTGACAGAAGAAGAACTGATTCAACTAATAAAGAAATGCGAGGGGGAACAAAAGTGACGGTTATTGATTGTCAAAATCTAAAAAAACGTTATAAGAGAATGAATGCACTCGAAGATATTACTTTTCAATTGGAAGGTCAAAAAATTACTGGTTTAATTGGACGTAATGGTGCCGGAAAAACGACATTGCTAAAAATATTGGCTGGTTTTATTCGAGAAAGTTCTGGAGATGTTAAAGTATTTTCAAACAAGCCATTTAATAATCTGCGTGTATCAGCGAATAGTATATTAGTAGACGATCAAATGAGCTTTCCAGATTCTTTAACGCTAGCAGATATATTAGAGACAGCACCGGATTTTTATAAAAGATGGGATTCGGAGCTTGCGACTAACCTTTTTCGATATTTTAGATTGAATCCAAAACAATTGCATTCAAGATTATCTAAAGGTAATAGGGCAACGTTTAATATGATCTTTGGATTGTCGACTAGATGCGAGTTGACGATGTTTGATGAGCCAACAAATGGAATGGATGAAGCGGTTCGATCGGATTTTTACCGGGCTCTACTGAAAGATTATATAGCGCATCCACGTTCCATCTTGATTTCGAGCCATCATTTAGCGGAAATGGAGCATTTGCTAGAGGATATATTACTGATTAACAAAGGGATGGTTGTTTTTCATCAATCATTGGAGGAAGTAAAAGAGTATGCAGTTGCATTTCAAGGGCCAAGTGGTTTAATAGAAAAGTTGACTGCTGAGAAAGAAATTCTTCATACGAAGCAATTGGATAGTCAGCGGAAGTATGTAGTGATTAGAAAGGAAAACGTGCCTTTAATAGAGGGAGTTACGATTCATCCAGTGTCTGCTAGTGATGTGTGCATGTATGTGACGAGTGATAGGAAAGGGGGAATCGATGATGTTTTTAAGTAATAGTACATTGGGAGAAGTAGTTAAGACACAAGTGAAATTTAAGATGAATGCATATTTGGGTACTCTCGTATCTTTAGTTGTTGTACAGTTACTTGGACTAGTATTTTCGATGAATGGTACAGGTTCCATGAGTACAGAGGTTAACAATACGGCAATTCAAGTCGTTAAAGTTTCAACGGATACTGTTTTTATATTTGTAGCGATTTGGGCGCTGTTTATTGGGAATGTCATTACCACAAAGGGTTATCGAAATAGCAACTTTTCGTTTGTTATAAATAGTGTAAGCAATAATTTATCAAATATTATTGTACTTATTATAATGAGTGTATTTGCTGGTATAACAACCTTTTTATCCAATTATATTTTACGTATCGTGCTTCCTCTTTTTAACAATGTTGATTATGTGAGGAGTGCAAGCATTTTAGATGAACCGCTTAGTTCGATTGCCAATGTGGGTTTATTGATATGTTTAATCCTAATGATTTCTGCAGGAGGATACTTATGGGGAACCCTCGTTTATATGCATAAGGCATTTATGTTTCTGTTAATCGTTTTAATCATTGCAACACCCACAACGAAGACTGGTCAAATGATTCTTCAATTCATATTTGTTGATAATGGGTCCTTGTTATTTTTGATCGTCAAATTAATTGGTGTATCCATTGTTTTATTTGTACTAGCAATTATTTGTTCGAATCGATCGGAGGTCAGACGATGAGTAATATTGCAATTTTATCGATTTTACCTTTTCTCGGTATACTTTTTATTACATGGCGTATACTTCGTGTGGCAAAGAGTACATCGAATCGTATTAATTGGTCGCAGCGATTGAATAAGTGGGTACTTTGTATTTATGTAGGTGTTCTTTTAGTGGCATTAGTTATGTATGAACTTACCTCATCAAACGGGGATGAACTTTTGGCTCCAAAAGAATACACAATGTTTAATTATGAAAATAAAGTATTTCAGCAAGCATTTGAAAACAATGAGGAAAGTAAATTTAATCCAAAGTTTTTAGTGGAAGAGTGGACACAAGAATTAGAAGGTGATACATTCGAAATAATTTCAAATGGTTCTAAATTCCCGACTGAAAGATTGAACATCGAATGGACGGATTCAAAGGAGCAATTGGTGGAAGTCAAAATGTATAAGACACATTCATACATGGATGGTATAAACTTGGGAGAGGAAATGCGGTTATCGACAGTTGAAATAAATGACAATCAAATGATATTTACCGCTCCTTCTCCAAAAGAGCTAACATATTATCGTTTTTCCAATGAACTATTGGCCCTTCCAATAGTTGATAGCTTGGATGCGAGGGAACAAAAACGTGTTATAGGTCACACATATATCTACTTAAAAGTGCCAAAACATATTAATGTGATTGATAAAGATGGATTACAATTTTATTAAGCAAAAGTGCCTTCTTAAGCGAGGCACTTTTATTTTAGTTTCACATCAAATAAAAACTTCAATCGCCATGATAGCAATTTAGATGGGATCAATGGAAACAAAAAGTCACGAGTACTAGCAAGTGAACGGGAACGAAGCTGTGCTGCGGCACCGATTTGCCGTGATAAGTTAATGACTTTTGTCGTACGCGCTATACGTTTTTCCTCGTAATAAGCAAGAGCTTTTTCCACATCATCTAGCTGCTGAAATGCGTTTCCAAGAACAATCGCATCCTCAATTGCTTGTCCAGCACCTTGCCCCATATTGGGGGTAGTTGCATGTGCAGCGTCGCCTAATAACACAATCCGTCCGAATGCGAATTTTCGCAGGGGCTTAATGTCCATAATGTCATGATGGAGAATTAGGTCAGTTGGCGTTTTACGAATTAGTTCGGATACTTCAACAGGGAAATTTTCAAATAGGTTCGCGATTTCATTCCGTTCAATATGTTGATAAAAAGGATCCTTTTCGCGAGCATTAATACATGCAAACCAGTAGACTTGTCCATTTTTCATGGGTGCTATACCAAATCGACCGGTAGAAGACCAAATCTCAGTGGATGTAAATTCGTCCACATTGCCTTTGTTTTCTGTAATACCACGCCAACAAGTATAGCCAGAATATCGTGGAGCAGAATTTGGTACTAGTTTTTTTCGAATAGAGGAATGAATACCGTCCGCAGCAATAAGTAGATCTGCCGTCACTTCTGTTTTATCTTCAAAATAAGCGATTACTTTGTCACCAGATTGGTCCACATTCACACATTTTTTATTGTAATAAACCGTGTTTGGTTCTAATGCTTCTAAAAAAGTACGATGTAAATCAGCACGATGAATGGTAATGTTCTCTTGTCCAAATTTTTCTTTGAGTACGGAGAAGTCAATGGAATTTAGTTTCCGTCCTTTGGCATTTAGAAAAACTTGCGTGTGCAAAACATTTCCATTGGCAAAAACTTTTTCACCGACACCAATATTCATAAGGGCTTGCATGGCATTTGAACCAATTCCTATACCCGCCCCGACCGGTTGAAAAGTAGGTGATGTTTCGTACACTTTTACTGAAAACCCTTGTTTTTGTAAAGTTACAGCAGCGCAAAGGCCACCAATTCCACCGCCAATAATGATGACGTCCATTATAATCAGCACCTTCCTTATCCATAGTTTATCAAATTAATAAGAATATTTGTGTTATGCTAATATAAAATCAATAATTGGGGGAATTATTGTGATAGAACTTGTTACGTATGATGAGAAATATCGAATTGCATTAGAAGATTATCCACTAACAGAAGAACAATTAGGATTTACTGGGCATCCTCTTGAACTTCTAGAACGCTGTACTAACATAGCAACATACACTCCTATTATTATATTGGAAGAAGAACAAGTTGCAGGATTTTTTGTGCTAGACACGGGTGCTGATAAATTCCATTACACAGATCACCCTGAAAGTATTTTACTCCGAGGATACTCGATTCATCCAGCATATCAAGGCCGAGGAATTGCAAAAATATCGTTGGCTCTTATTTCACCCTATGTAAAAGAAAATTTTCCTCAGATTAATCAAATCGTACTAGGTGTTAATGAAGCGAACAAAGCAGCACAATCCCTCTATATAAAAGCTGGATTCATAGATGTAGGGAAACGATTCACTGGAAGATCGGGTGTACAGATTGCTATGTGTTTGAAGTTAAATAAATTAATAATTCGACAAGCACTCCCTGGAGATGAACAAGGTATTGTAGATGTGTGTGTTACTGCTCAGTGGAATACATATAAAGATTTGTACACTACGGAATACATAGAAAGAATCATTGAGAAGTACTATACAACAGTACGAATTCAAGATGAAATAAGATTTACAAGTTGCGAGTGGAACGGATATTATGTTGCAGTACTAAACGATCAAATTGTCGGGGCAATAGGTGGAGGAGTCGACGAAGAAGGTATAGCAGAAATATACGTACTTTATTTAGATCCTGAAAAACGTGGACAAGGTATTGGCACTAAGTTACTCAACTATTTTACGGAAATTCAACGTATACAATACAAAGCAAAAGAACAATGGGTGTCTGTTGCAAAAGGAAATAATCTCGGTATTCCTTTTTATGAAGCGCGGGGCTTCATCTTTCAAATGGAAGAACAGGCTTATGAAAGTACCGCGGAAGACAATGTTAGTTCATTGCGTTTCAAACGAATGATGAAATCTCCCTGTTAAAGGGTGATTATTCATTCAATTTATAAAAACATCATCGTTTGGATTAGACGTTCCGCGTCCATCCGTATTATTCGTAATAAAATATAGTGATTCTCCATTTTAATTTGATAAGTATTATTAATGTAAGACGATAAATACTATTGAATTTACTTATAGAACGTAGAGGGGTATGCTGAATTTACATATAGTACGAATGGAAAGAAGGCTTTACGATGGAATTCATTCTCTTTTTTATAGTCGGAGTTGTCGGCAATGTTGTTGGCACGTTAGTAGGAGGCGGGGGACTCATTAGCTTACCAACGATGTTACTTATGGGATTACCTGTACACTCTGCGATTGGTGCGAATAAAGTATCCAATACGATTAGTTCGTTAACTAGTTTTCTCGTTATTTTCAAACAGAAAGAAGTTTCCGGCAAGGAAGCATCGGCAGTCATCGTATTTTGCTTAGGCGGAGGTATTTTAGGTGGATTGATCGCCTCTTTTTTAAGTGGACAAATGCTAACGATTATTGCAATTCTTTTACTTAGCTTTGCATTTGTTACGTCTTTCATGGGTAGTGGGAACTTTGATGGGACGGAGTCGTTTCGCGTCAACAGAAAAATAGGTCCAGCCCTACTCGGGATTGGTATGTATGATGGCATGTTTGGTCCTGGGAGCAGCACTCTAGCAATGTATCTGTATGCTAGTCAAAAAATAGCTTATATCCGAGCGGTAGGTTTAGCAAGAATTGGCGTTTTCGCAAGTTGCTTTGGGGCATCTATTACGTATATATCAACCGGTAAAATCATTTGGCCACTTACCATTGCATTGATGATGGGGGCGATAGTGGGTGCCCAGTTAGGAGTGCGATTAGCACGCAAGCTAAAATCAGAGCATATTAAGCCGCTACTTAGAGTGGTGACGGTGCTATTGATCGTGCAAATCGTGATGGATTATTTGAAATAATTAGGAGGGAATCATTTGATGAAACTTCGTTGTGCAATATTAGATGATTATCAAAATGTAGCACTAGAGATGGTTGACTGGTCTAATATCTTGGATAAGGTCGAAGTAAAATCTTTTCAAAATCATTTCGAAAATGAAATGCAGCTAATCGAAGCAATTATCGATTTTGAGATAGTTGTCATTATGCGGGAAAGAACACCCTTTACTGCATCATTATATGAGAAACTCCCAAACCTAAAATTACTCATCACATCTGGCATGAGAAATGCATCAATAGACCTTGCCGCGGCTACAAACAATGGAGTAATTGTTTGTGGTACTGCGAGCATGTCCGAACCACCAACAGAGTTAACTTGGGCTCTTCTATTGAATCTCGCTCGGAAGGTTACGAGAGAAAACAATGAGCTTCGAAACAATGGACCATGGCAAAGTACAGTTGGGGCTGATCTATATGGTAAACGTCTTGGAATATTAGGACTTGGTAAAATCGGAAGTCGTATGGCAGTAATAGCGCAGGCATTTGGCATGGAAGTTATCGCGTGGAGCCAAAACTTAACGAAAGAACAAGCAGACAAATTTGGCGTACGATTAGCAACATCTAAAGAAGAATTATTGGAATCGAGCGACTTTGTTTCTATTCATCTTGTACTAAGCGAAAGAACGCATGGACTAATTGGAATAAAAGAATTGCAGCTTATGAAAACTTCTGCTTATTTAATCAATACATCACGTGCTGCCATTGTTGATCAAGATGCGCTAATAGAAGCAGTAAGTAAAAGATGGATAGCAGGTGCAGGGATAGATGTGTTTGAAATGGAACCTCTTCCGGAGAATAATCCATTCCGTACGCTACCAAACGTACTGGCTACACCACATCTAGGCTATGTAAGCAAGCGAAATTACAACACTTATTTTAAGGAAGCAGTAGAGGATATTCAAGCATTTCTTGATGGGGCAGTTATACGACAGATCAATTAAAAAAGGAGCTCCTAACAAAATAGTTAGGAACTCCACTTCTATTAAATTATTTCAACTCAGCAAGCATTTCACCAAGCTCTTTTACGCTTGCAGTTTCATCTGAAACGGTTGTTTTCAGTAGCTCTTTTTGTCTTTCTAGTGCATCATTCAATGTTGCAAGTTCAGCAGACACATCAGCATTAGCCAGTTCTCTTTTTTCTTTCAACGAATTGATCGTATCAAATAAATCTTCGTGGCCGACGATTCTGCCAGCACCCCACATAAGTTTTTCCTCAGGAGCTTCTAAAACATAGTCTGTGAAATAATCGAATACTTCTTTATCGAAATCATATGCGTACCAGTTGTTATCGATTGCCCATAAATATTCATCTAATGGGGTTGCGATATCGCCTTCATTTAACGCATCAATGGATAGGCTTAAGTTATCGATGTTATTTTGGGCATGTACATGTGGAAAGATTGGTTCGTCTTCCCATGTTAAGCGTACAAATTGATCCTCGGCATATTTAAACGCAGCAAGTAATCCACTATTTAGCTTACGGCTTTCTTCATATAGCTTTTTAGTTGCATTCGCATCACCTTTTGTTAAAGCGGCTAAATAATCTTCATTCACTTTTGCAACTTTTGCATTTACTTCTTCTGCAATTGACACTACACGATCAATTTCTGCTACAAGCTCACTAGAGGACACTGCAGCTTTTTCAAAGACTTGAGCATGAATGTTTTCTTTCAATGCTTTTAAACGAGTAGTGAAATCTAATGGAACTACAGCAGTCTCATCATAATGCATTGCAAGTAATCCGTATAGATTTAAGTGGAATTTTAGTGCATCTGCATTGTATACGTCCTCACTATCGAATTGCGAGTGATAATGGGAATGCATAAACTCACTATCTTGGAAATCATTACGAAGTGCGGGAACACCGGCAATTCCAAAAGAGAAGTCATCAGACCAAGTACGTAGTGGCGAAACTACTGAAATACCATCTTTATAAACGCCAGTTACACTAGGTACATCCTCTGTAAATTTGGTTAAATAGTTATTCAATTCATAGACAGAACGAATTTCATCCTGTGTTGTATGTTCATAAGCAGGAAGCTCAAAGTTCATATTGGCAAATGCTTTTCCTACCCATTCAGGGTGTATATTGAAGATTTGATTGTATGCACCCGTTGACCAGTCATAGCGAGTGTTTGAAACTCCCCACTCTTCTGCAGCTAGTGCATTGAAAATAATCGTTTTTTCTGGCTGGTAGCCGCTATCGATTAACCCTTTTGCAACACCCATCATTAAAGCAATCGCAGCGTTATCATCCTGGAATCCTGCAAAGTATGAATCGTAATGCGCTGATAAAATGATATACGATTCTGGGTCCTTACCAATGATTTTACCGTAGTAGTTATACGTTTTGCCATCAAATTTCACAGTAGATTTTGCATCAAATTTTACGGTCATTATACCGTTTTTACTAGCTTCTAATGCTTTCTTTAAGCTATTTGCATCTGTTTGAGACATAGAAAATGCAGGTGCATCATCTGGTCCACAAATGTCTTGCGCATTAAGTGCATCCGGATCCACTTCACCATAACCAGCTTCTTGTACTGCAATAACAGCTGCTGCACCTTTTAAATGAGCTTGATAAGCAGAATAATTAATCCACCATTCCTCGCGTTGGTTTATATCTATTAATACAAGCTTCCCTTTAATATCCAGTCCGGAAAGGTCATCTGCAGTTCCTTTACCCGCATAGATAATCTCAAGTTCTTTTTGGCCATTTGTGTCAAAGTTTACTTGATAGCCACCTAAAACAGCGAGATGTTCTTTGCCATCAGCGTCAGTAAAAGTTAAATCTGCTTTTTCAAATTCCCAAGTGTCTACTTTAAATTCGTCCTTTGTCACTTCGGAAAGCCCGATTTTCTTCATTTCATCGCCAATTTTTTCCCCAGTTTTTAGCTCTGCTTCTGATCCAGCAGTGCGATATCCTAGCTTTTTATTGGTTTTAAATTCTTCTAGACTTTTTGCAAATTGAAAAGCGTAATCCACATCTACTGCAGAAAGATAATTACTGTTTGCATCTTCTCGAGTAACGATTTTCCCATCTTGGACTGACTCTTCATTCACTTTTTTAGTTTCTTCTTTTGGGGTACACGCCACTAATAACATTCCGACTAACATCGACAAAGTTAGGTAGCTAATAAGCTTTTTCATTTATCACATTCCTTTACATTTTTTTATAACTAGATAATTAAACGACATTTATAGAGTATTAGCAATACTAATATTGAAAAATATTAATCAATAATATAGTTCCCCAAAAATTATTGAATAAACTGGAGGCATTAGATAGAAAGGGATTTCCGCATAATTTGTAGAATATACAAAATGGGGGGGGATATTTTTTGGAGAAAAAGTCACTTGTGGAACCAATTTTATATGCACTCTTTGTTCTCGTAGGAATGTGTTTTTTAACGTTATTTATATTATTTGTTGTGTTGGTAACTGGAGGTATTTTCTACATTGCTCTAATCATTACAACAGCGGTCGTTTTGTATGTATTTTATGTATGTGTTCTATTTCATTTTTTCAAAACAAAGAAACGTAAAGTCGCATTTGGAAGTTTGGCGGGAGCAGCTATTTTAGTTAGTGCCATTCCTCCGATACAGCATACTTATACAGATCGGATTCCAACGGTAGAAGCAGAAGTGAACGTTTATGATTACATGCCTTTTTCCGATTCCGGGAAGATTGCAACTTTAGATTATGATGCTACTTTGAAGTTAACAGAAGACTTGCCGAAAATGGATGGCGCAACGGCCCTTTACCCGCTTTACTCCGCATTTGTTCAAGCGACGTATCCCGAAAAAGACTATAATCCGTATGAAAGTGAAGTTATGGTCAATACGACGCCTGATGCGTATAGCCATTTAATGCAAGGGGAAGTGGATATGATTTTTGCCGCAGCACCTTCCCAGTCACAAACGAAAACAGCAAAGCAAAATGGGAAAGAACTTAAAATGACACCAATTGGACGTGAAGCATTTGTCTTTTTTGTCCACCAGAAAAATCCTATTTCTGATCTTTCAATGGAACAAATTAAAAATATATATGCCGGAAAAGTAACGAATTGGCAAGAGGTTGGTGGATTAAACGACAATATTCGGGCATTTCAACGTCCAGCGGATAGTGGAAGCCAGTCAGCCTTGGAGCACTTAATGGGAGATTTACCAATTATGGAGGCGCCAACAGAGGATATTGCTTCAGGAATGGGTGGTATTATTAATGAAGTTTCTCAATATAAAAACTACAAAAATGCCATTGGATATACATTTCGTTTTTATTCCACTGAAATGGTACAAAATAAGAAAATTAAACTGTTAGAAATAGATGGTATCGCACCTACGAAGGAAACTATACGATCTGGAGAATATCCAATTGCTTCAGAATTTTACATTGTGACAGCAGGTACGGATAACCCAAATGTAGAGAAATTCATTGCATGGATCTTATCTCCACAAGGACAAGAACTAATTGAAAAAACGGGGTATATATCGTTAGACTAATAAAAGGAAGAGCTCTTAATAGTAAGGGCTCTTCTTTTGATTAAAGCAACTCCAGTTCCTTATTCAATTTCTTCATTTGTCATTTGATAGAGCCAAGCGAATTTTTCAAACTTTAAAAGCAACTATCGCTTTTAAAGTTGACTTAAAAGTTATATAGCTGAAAATTACAAACAGTGGGATAATATTCGAGGGGATATGTATTTTATTTGGGAAGGTGTGTTGTAATTGGTTTATTTGAGCATGGTGTTTTTTCAAGTAGTTGCTCCGATTCTGATTATGCTTGGAATTGGTGCAGCACTGCAGCTAAAGTTTCAATTTAATTTGAAAGCATTATCGAACTTAATCACCTATTGTTTAATGCCGGCAGCTGTTTTCATCAATATTTATGAAACGAAGGTGAATGCAGAAGTATTGGTGCAAATTGTATTCTACTTAGTAATTTTCATCATTTGTTTAATGGTGTTAGGAACGGTAATTAGTAAATTATTAAAACTTAATAGAAACCAAGCGGCTATTTATAAAAATAGTGTCGTACTTATTAATTCTGGAAACTACGGTATTCCTGTCAGTCAGATGTTGTTCGCGGCGAATCCTCTTGGAACGTCTATTCAAATTATTATTGTCATTTTCCAAAATATAATTACGTATACATACGGTCTTTATAATTTAATATCTTCTACAAAATCCGGCTTAGATATTTTGCGTAGCTTGCTTCTTTTACCGATTGTCCATGCGCTCATACTTGGTGCTTTGATGAACATATTCGATATTGGAATTCCGATATTTTTGCGTATTCCCGTTGATTACTTAGCGAATGCGTTTATTTCGATTGCTTTAATTACTTTAGGGGCGCAGTTAGCGCAATTAGATATTAAAACGATTTTAAACAAAGTCATATTAACAAGTACAATCGGTCGCTTGGTAATAGGACCTATTTTAGCGTTTGGATTAATTCTATTAATGGGATTCGATGGGGTCGTGGCGCAGTCATTATTTATCGCAAGTGCTTTTCCAACGTCTAGAAATAGCTCGACACTAGCATTAGAGTACGATGTGGAACCGAATTTAGCGGCACAAATTGTGTTATTTTCGACGGTTGTTAGCTGTATTACAGTTACGATTGTTATTTATCTTTCGAATATTTTGTGGGGATAGTGAGTGGATAGTATGGAAAAGAGGTCTTTACAAGCACGTATTTTTGGCTTTGGAGCAGTTTTTGTTTCGCTCGTAGCGATTATGACAGGTATTTCTTTTTATTTTATTATTTCACATGCGATTGAAGGGCAAATTGGAGAAAGAGCGCTTAGTATTGCCGTAACAACAGCAGAACGCCCTGATATTGTAGCAGGTTTTGGGTCAGAGAATCCTTCAGATGTGTTGCAGCCAATCGCGATGTCCATTCAGTCAAGTACGGGAGCGGAATATGTTGTTATTGGGGATAAAGAAGGTATCCGTTATGCGCATCCAGTAGTAGAAAGAATCGGGAAAAAAATGGTTGGGGATGACAATGAACAAGCCCTACTATACGGAAAATCTTATATTTCGGAAGCTACTGGTACACTTGGTACCGCACTTAGAGGAAAAGCTCCTGTAATGGATGCGAACGGAGAAATTATTGGCATCATATCTGTCGGATTTTTAAAAGAGGATATGACAACGATATTTATTCGGTATGTAGATAATATTGCCTATATCGTCGTGACTGCAATATTACTAGGGATTCTCGGCTCCAGTATATTAGCGCGGAATATAAAGAAAGAACTGTTTAATCTGGAACCAGCAGAAATTGCGACTTTATTTACAGAACGTAATGCATTAATCGAGTCCGTTCGCGAAGGAATTATTATGGTAGATGCAAAAGGCATCATTACAATGGCGAATTTAGCTGCACTTGAAATATTATCATTACCACAGCAGACCGAATTAGTCGGTCGAAATATTTGGGAAGTTATACCGAATACGTATCTCCCGCAAGTATTAGAATCTGGAGAAGAACATCTAGATCGTGCCATGGAGTTACGGGGAAAAAGAGCAATCGTCAATCGAATTCCAATTCGTGTCGGTGAGAAAATTATCGGTGCCGTGTCTAGTTTTCGTTCCCAATCGGACATTGACCGCTTAGCGGAAGAACTATCTCAAGTGAAGCAATATACCGAGGCATTACGTGCGCAAACACATGAATATAATAACTTTTTATATACAATTTCAGGTCTTATTCAATTGAACTCTTATGATGAAGCAATTAGTTTAATCCATGTGGAGACGGCAGAGCATCAATCACTTATTCAATTTATGACGAAACGTTTGCAGGACCCATTCCTTGGAGGAATTGTCATTGGGTTTCTTAATCGAGCGAAGGAATTAAAGGTGCGGTTTATATTAGATGAAGATAGTTATTTAGAAAAACTACCAAAACATCTTCAAAAGCATCTCTTTGTGTCTATTATAGGTAACTTAGTGACGAATGCATTTGAAGCGGTAGAAAAATTACCGGAAGAGATACGCATAGTTCGCATATTGATCGTGGATAACGGAGAGGAAATAATAATAGAAGTAGAAGACTCAGGGGCAGGGGTGCCTGTGGAAGTGTTGGATGTAGTTTGGCAAGAGAAAATATCTACGAAAAGTGATACAAATAGGGGATTTGGTTTAGTGAAGGTAAAGGAAAATGTAAATGATCTAGGTGGCTCTATCGCGCTTGAAAATGGGGATTTAGGTGGAGCATTGTTTATCGTTTCTATTCCAAAAGGGGGGTATTTACATGACAAAGCAGGTAGAGATATTAATAGTGGAAGATGATAAACGAATTTCTGATATTCATCGACGATTTATCGAAAAGCTAGAAGGGTTCCAAGTGATTGGTTCTGCGTATACAGGAGAAGAAGCAAAGGATTGGATCATTTCGTATATGCCAGATTTAATACTGCTAGATGTTTATCTTCCAGATACACTTGGAACGGATTTATTGACAATCATTCAAGAACATAGTCCGGATACAGATATTATTTTTATCACTGCAGCAGCAGAGTCGGAAATAGTGAAAAAAGCATTCCGGGGTGGTGTGGCAGACTATATTCTAAAACCATTAACATTTGAGAAGTTTAAAGAAAGTTTACAATCTTATAAGAAGAAAAGGAATATTCTTACAGGTAGCGGGAATGTACAAGAAGATTTAATCAAGTCTCTATGGAATAACAATTCTTCTATTCCTAATTCGGAAGATATTCCGCCAAAAGGAATTGATCCAATTACGAAAGAAAAAGTGGTCAATCATATAAAGAAAGTAAACGACGGCATTACAGCGGAATCACTAGGGCTAGAAGTTGGAGTAAGTCGCTCAACTGCAAGGCGCTACTTAGAATACCTTGCTTCTGAGAAGGTTGTATATGCAGAGCTTATATATGGAACAGTTGGTAGACCAGAACGGAGATACTTTATCAAATCGTTGTGAACATTATGAACAAAATGAACTCAATTTTCATTATCCAACTTATCACCAGAAACATTGTATTGGTAAAATGTTCTGATAAATTATGAATAAGCGTTTGAAAACGCTGTCATTACATTGGGATGAGGGGGATTTTATGAAAACTTGGAAGAAAATCACGTCAATTGCCTTTACAGCTGCATTAGCAGTAGGTTTAGCCGCTTGTTCATCAAGTGAAAAAGGAAGCGAAAGTAAAGTCGAAGGAGCTACTGCATCGGATTACCCGAAAAATAATATTACGATTGTAGCTCCATCAGGTGCTGGAGGCGGATGGGATCTAACAGCACGATCTATTGCAAAAACAATGAATGATACGAAGTTAATCGAAAAACCAATCGTTGTTGAAAACAAACCAGGAGGCGGCGGAGCGGTTTACATGGCAGAGTTCGCAACGAAAGAAGCGAAAAATGACTATGTATTAATGGTAAAGTCACCACCAATTCTTATTAATAACAATAAAGCAGAGGGTAACAGTCCTTATGGTTACAAAGATACAACGCCACTTGCACAGTTAACTCGTGATTACGGGGCAATTGTCGTTAAAAGTGATTCAGCATATAAAACGTTACAAGATCTGTTAGATGCCATCAAAAAAGATCCAAAAGCAGTGACACTTGCAGGAGGATCAGCGCCTGGATCAATGGACCATCTTGTAGGAGTATTACCTGCATTTGAAGCAGGAATCGATCCAAAAAAGGTGAAGTATGTTTCGTATGACGGCGGTGGAGAAGCGGTTGCGGCGCTACTTGGTGGAAATGCGGATGTAATTGCGACGGACGCCTCTACAATTGCAACGTATGTAAAATCAGGGGATGTACGTGTACTAGCAGTAAGCTCTTCTGAACGTTTAGAAGGGGAACTTGCGGATGTGCCTACTTTTAAAGAGTCCGGCATCGATGCAGAGTTTACCATTTGGAGAGGTCTATTTGGACCGAAAGAAATGTCGGTAGATGCTAAAAACTATTGGTCTGAAAAACTTGAGAAAATGGTAGAAACAGAAGAGTGGAAGGCTGAGCTTACGAAAAACGGTTGGGCAAGCGAGTACCGTAGTGCAGATGACTTTACTACTTATTTAGAAGACCAAGATAAAGTGATTGTTGAATTATTAACAGCACTTGGTATGCAGAAATAACACTATGTAGGTGGCCGTAGTTGCCACCTTTTTAAGTTAGGAGGGAATCAAATAGTATGAATAAAAAATTCGATCGATATACGGGGATTGCTTTTTTGCTAATAGGAATTCTATTTTTGATGGAAAGTCAAAAGATTTCCGATAGTGCCTATGGTTCATCTGTCGGTCCAAAGATATTTCCGATGTGGCTTGGTATTGTTTTGATGGCTTTGAGTATACGACTAATTTATGAAACGTTTAAATACAAAAAGGAAGAATCTGAGAAAGAAACACTACAATACAAGAAATTGTTTATTATTTTTGGGAGTGCAGTTCTTTATGCATTTTTCTTAGAGAAAATTGGATATGCCGTTTCCACTTTTCTATTTTTATTGATCGCATTTCAAACGATGGAACGAGGAAAAGTGGTCTATTCCATAATCATTTCCGCAGCTTTTTCATTTGGTGTGTATTATATATTTTCAGAGGTTCTTGGCGGTTCACTGCCAGGGTTTCCACTGTTTTAGGGAAGGAGAGATTTAAGCTATGGATACATTACAATTTTTAGCTGACGGATTTAAAATTGCGTTTCAATGGCATAATATACTGTTTGCATTTGTCGGTGTTGTCATCGGGACTGCAGTAGGCGTTCTGCCGGGTATCGGACCAATGAGTGGTGTTGCTCTTCTTATTCCTGTAACAGCGACCATTACTTCAGGAATGCCAACAGGAGATGCAGCAGCAAGTTCACTTATTTTGTTAGCAGGAGTTTACTACGGAGCGATGTACGGAGGCTCTACAACTTCAATTTTATTAAATACACCAGGGGAATCATCCTCTGTAGTTACAACATTAGATGGATATCAAATGGCTAAACAAGGCCGTGCTGGATCAGCCTTGTCAATTGCAGCAATCGGTTCCTTTGTTGCGGGTATTGTAGCATTACTAGGACTCGTACTTTTAGCAAAACCACTTGCGACTGTGGCGATAAAGTTTGGACCGGCCGAATATTTTTCCCTAATGTTATTAGGGCTAGCAGCTGTTAGTGGACTTGCGGGAAAATCAATGACAAAAGCATTGATAATGACGGTTTTCGGACTAATGCTAGGAACGATTGGAATTGACGCAGTTTCCGGTATTTCACGGTTTACATATAATCAGCCAATTTTATACTCAGGCTTGGAGTTTTTAACAATTGCAGTAGGATTATTTGCACTTGGTGAAGTTATTAAAACAATTCTAGAGCGGGACGAAGAAAGCGGCACCATTGCAAAAATCAATCGAGTCTTACCGACAAAACAGGATATGAAGGATAGTACAGTTCCCATTGTGCGTGGATCTCTTCTAGGATTTTTTATCGGTGTTTTGCCAGGAGCAGGAGCAACACTCGCATCTTTCTTTTCTTACACGACGGAGAAGAAATTTAGCAAGAACCCAGAGTCGTTCGGAAAAGGAAATATTGCAGGTGTAGCTGGTCCAGAGTCAGCGAATAACGCTGCTTCTGGTGGAGCAATGATTCCACTTCTTACGTTAGGGATCCCTGGTTCAGGTACAACTGCTATATTAATGGGCGCACTGATCATGTATAACATTCAGCCAGGTCCACTACTTTTTGATGAACATCCAGATGTGGCGTGGGGACTGATCGCAAGTATGTTTATCGGGAATTTAATGTTACTTGTATTGAATATGCCATTGGTAAGAGTATTTGCTAAAATTATTCAAACACCGAAAAAGTATTTACTGCCGATGATTGTTGCAATTTCATTTTTTGGTGTTTATGCAGTACAATACACAACATTTGACTTATATTTATTGTTAGGCTGTGGGGTTTTAGGTTATCTATTATCCAAGAATGATTTTCCAGTTGCTCCTTTAGTGCTTGCACTTGTATTAGGACCAATGATTGAAAACAATATGCGCCGTGCTTTAACAATTTCTAATGGAGACTTCAGTATTTTCTTTACGAAACCATTATCATTAGTGTTTATCGTTGCAGCTGTAGCATGGTTGTTAGTTCCTTTACTACTCAAGCTTAGAGGACGAAAAGTTATTATAAATGAAGAAGGTTAATAGGAATGCAGACTCCACTTATGAGAGTCTGCATTTTTTTATGGATTAGGAAATTATAAATTTAATGTTATGTGGATAACTTTCTCCAAACAATAGAAGGCATATCACTTTAACGATTAAACGCAATATAGAGATAATGCGTCTTAACAAGTTGAATAAAGTGTCCGCAATGATTTTCACTACAGGGCGGACGCTTTCCGTGGGGTGAGCGATGAACCCTCACCGACGCTACGCGTGCGCTGTGAAGTTTCATCTGTCTCACTTCATCCCACTGGAGTCGCCACCCTTCCGCGAAAATCAAAGGAGCTTGCTGACTAATTAGTTTCTTGCTTAATAAACCAAAAGTTTTACTTGAATCGAAGAGGAAAATCTTATTAGTAAGTATCTTGTGAAAATTTATCCAGTAAGTGGATAAGAGCAACAAACTGGTCATTGAAAGTAACTAGTTCTATAAGGGAAGCAACCAAATTAGCACGAGAGCAACCAATTTAGGAATGGAAGCAATCATTTCCCATATCAAAGAGTTTACTTAATAGGATACGACCATATATTACTAAAATATACATTATTTATTAATTCATAATAGTGAAGCTCATGTTCACTGTTTAATAAGTAATTTTTTCATATAGTTATAGCTGCCACTTTTGCCTTCGTGCAGCGGTTCTAATATTTCTTTTTGTTTTGTTTAGCTAAACGCTAATTAGCTAGCATGTTTCGTTGATTGTAGCGGAAGGCGGCGACTCCTGCCGGATGAGTGAGCAAATGAGCCATCACAACGGTCTCTTAACAGAGCTTTTTAAAGACGCATTATCCCTATATTGAGTTAACCAACCTTTATTAGGGTAGTTTTTTTATTAAGCGATTATCGCTGATCGTATAGAAAATTTTTTTGACTGTACAACAGATTTATGGCCGGAAACGTCAGGATGGTATTGCTTCTTTTCTCAGCAGGAATTTTCATGATACGATAAGTGTATATAAGCTATAAGAAGGGGGAGGTTCCATGTTCATGGATAAGCTGAAGAATAAGTTAATTGAAAATCAACCTCTATTTATAGGAGAGGATACAGCATTCCGTTCAGCTATTATGATTCCACTTATCCAAGTAGATAAAGAATGGCATGTCCTTTTTGAAGTACGTTCACTAACCATGAGAAAACAGCCAGGGGATATTAGTTTTCCAGGTGGTCGAATCGATCCAACAGATGCAACGCCAATGGATGCAGCCATACGAGAAACCCATGAAGAATTAGGTATTGACCCGGCGTATATTAACGTTTTAGGGCAGATGAGTGCGTACATTTCATCACCATCTTTCGTTGTGTATCCATTTGTAGCGACGATTGACCATGATCAAATACATTCCTTTAACAAACAAGAGGTAGAAGAGATATTCACGATACCCGTCAACTGGTTGTTGGACTACCAACCTTATATGCACACAGTATCCGTTCAACCGATGCCCTTAACCGATTTCCCTTATGAAAAGATCGTGAATGGCGATAAATACCAATGGAGACCACGTTCGATAGAGGAATGGTTTTATGATTTTGGAAAATATACAATATGGGGCTTAACCGCTAGGATATTAAAACATTTTGTAGAGACAATTAGATAAGTAGATAGTTATTTTTGAATAAAGACAGTGATACAAACAACTCCTTTTAAATTAAAAAGAAGAGGATTTGTTTGTATTTACTGTCTTTTTTCGTCTAGTGGACGAGTTTCCTCATCGAATAAATCTCGCGAGTGTATTCTTATGACATTTGTCATCTCGTTTTTATGACACAGTATACTAATGAAAATTTTCCCAACGACATAGACTAAAGATAGAAATTCTGGAGGTGAGCGAATGGAAAATGTAGTGGAAATTAAAAAATTAACGAAGGTTTTTAAAGACAAGAAAGCAGTTGATAATGTTTCATTCTCAATTGAGAAAGGTGAGATTGTTGCGATTTTAGGACCAAATGGAGCAGGCAAAAGTACAACGATGCTTATGATGCTCGGTTTGTTAAATCCTACAAATGGGGAAGCGAAGCTTTTTAACGATCATGCAAAGGAAAAAAAGGTACGGGAAAGAATTGGCGTCATGTTGCAGGAAGTAAGTTTAATGGATGGCTTAAAGGTGAAGGAAATCATTCGGTTGTTTAGGAGCTATTATCCGAATCCTTTGCCAATGAAGCAGCTCATTAACCTGACAGGTCTTACTGGAGATGATTTAAACAAAAGAACTGAAAAGTTATCTGGCGGACAAAAACGGAGAGTGGGCTTTGCACTCGCGCTAGCTGGGAATCCAGATTTACTGTTTTTTGACGAACCTACTGTTGGAATGGATATATCAGCACGAAAAGTTTTTTGGGACACTGTAAAAGAGCTTGCTGAAGATGGGAAAACAATTATTTTTTCTACTCATTATTTACAGGAAGCGGATGATATTGCGGATCGCATTATTTTATTCAATAAGGGAGCGGTCGTCGCTGATGGGGCACCTGCTGCAATAAAAGGGAATTTGCTGAAGCAGTCTGTTTCGTTTAAAGCTAAATCTGCATTTCCGAAAGAACGATTTTTACTGTTTCCACATGTGTCAGATGTCTATGAGAAAAGTGGCAGGACGTTTGTTGTAACAGATAATACAGACTTTGTAATTGCTAAAATTTTTGAAGACCATTTAGAAGTTCATGATATTACAATCGAAAAAGGCCGACTCGAAGAAGCATTTGAACAATTAACGGTTGAGCAGAAGGAGGCTATTTAAATGCATATTTTTATCAATCAATGCAAAATTGAATTTTTACGGATGTTTCGAAATCCATATTATATTTTCTGGTCGCTACTCATGCCGATTGTGTTTTATATTATTTTTACGAAGGTTGTCAATACTGGTGCAGCAGATCAAGGTGTTTGGAACGCACATTTTTTAATGTCTGTAGCAGCTTTTAGTGTAATGGGTAGTGCGATCATGACTTTAGGAATCCGGATGGTACAGGAACGCTCTGAAGGATGGACAAATTTCATCAAAGTAACACCTCTATCGGGCACGGTGTATTTTGCAGCAAAAATGCTTGGTCAAACAGTTGTGCATGTGTTTTCAATCGTTGTTATTTTTGTTGCGGGAGTACTGTTAAACGGAGTAACACTGACGGCATATGAATGGATAATGAGCGGATTATGGATATTACTCGGTTCACTACCGTTCCTCGGTTTAGGTGTATTGGTCGGGACGATGAAGCGAGTGGATACAGCAGCAGGTGTTAGTAATCTTATTTATATGGGTCTCGCAATCACTGGAGGAATGTGGATGCCAATGGAGGTTTTACCTAAAGTTATCCAAAATATCGGTGCTTGGCTTCCTGCATTTAATTACGGGAACGGCGCGTGGGAAATCATACGGGGGCAAGCTCCTGAATTTCGAAATATTGCGATTTTAGCAGCTTACCTTATCTTATTTATGGTAATATCAACCTATATAAGAAGGAAACAGGAAGCGGTGTAGTTGTGAAGGACTTTGAGATTTTTCCGAAAAAGTTTGGTATTTTACCTTATATCTTTTTATCCTATTTAATTCTGCCACTTTTTTATATTTTTGAAGAAAACGGCATTAAAGCAGTGATGGGCTATAGTATGTTACTGCTTTTTCTCGTTTCTTATAGAGAATTATATAGTGTTAAATCAGAAAAAAAGTATTCCTTCTGGCTTGCTATACAAATCATCATCGTAATGATCTTTAGCATTTTGTACAACCCATATATTATATTTATGGGCTTTTTCCCAGCTAATTTTGTTGGATGGTATGAACAGAAAAAGGATTTTCGTCGTGCATTAACTCTTTTTGCATTTTCGATGATTCTAACGATGGCAATTGCTATTTATCGGGGAGAAATGGTAGATTTCCTATTCTTTATTCCTTTCTTAGTCGTAATGATTTCATCTCCAATCGGTATTCGGACAATGAATGAGAGAATGACCTTAGAGCAAAAGTTGGATCAAGCTAATGAACAAATTAAAGACTTAATCAAAAGAGATGAGCGGGTACGAATTGCAAGGGACTTACATGATACATTAGGACATACATTGTCACTCATCACGTTACAAAGTCAATTGGTACAAAGGCTTGCAGAAAGTAATCCAGAAAGAGCAAAAGTGGAGGCAAAGGAGATTGAAATGACTTCACGATCTGCATTAAGAGAAGTACGAGAGCTCGTATCTGATATGCGTACAATTACGTTGGAAGAGGAAATAGTGGATTTAGAACAAATATTGAATGCGGCAGGAATCGAATTTCACATGAAAAAAAATAATGAATTACCCGACCTTCCACTTCTGCAACAAAACATTCTTGGAATGTGTCTCCGTGAAGCAGGAACAAATATCGTCAAGCATAGTAAGGCAAAAAAATGCTATGTCGATATACAGGGGAGCAAAGGGAATTTCACAATTTCGGTGAGTGATGATGGAATCGGATTGGTAGATTCATATACGAGTGGAAATGGTTTAAAAGGCATGAGAGAACGCCTATCTCTTATTGAAGGTAAGTTAGATATCTATAAAACGAACGGTACTACATTGGTAATGTCTGTACCTGTTATTGTTAAGTTAAAGGAGGGAGTAGCCTTATGATTCGGCTTGTGATTGCTGAAGACCAGCGAATGTTAAGAGGAGCTCTCGGCATGCTACTAGATTTTGAAGAAGATATGGAAGTAGTAGGTGAGGCAAAGGATGGGCTAGAGGCACTAAGTTTAATACTCTCTTTGAAACCTGATGTTTGCCTAATGGATATTGACATGCCTTTCAAAAGTGGATTGGAAGTGGCTGCTGAATTAAAGAAAGCTCGTTCTTCATGCAAAGTCATTATGTTAACTACGTTTGCGCGTCCAGGTTATTTTGAACGGGCAATAAAAGCAGAGGTGCATGGATACTTATTGAAGGACGGATCGATTGATGATCTAGCAGAGTCGATTAGAAGAGTAATGGTTGGGAAACGTGAATTTGCATCCGAGCTCATCATCAATTCTTACCATAAAGAAAATCCTCTCTCAGAACGAGACCAAGAAGTACTCAAATTGGCTGCAGCAGGAAAGACATCTAAAGAGATTTCTATGGCATTATTTTTGTCACCAGGTACAGTTCGAAATTATATGTCCGAAATTCTACAAAAGTTAGAGGCCAAAAACAAAATCGAAGCCATTGCCACCGCTGAAGAAAAGGGCTGGATTTAGCGTACTGAAAATGTGAAAATGGAATTTTTATAACAGTGTGCAAATATGGTGTATATAACGAAGAGTGGACAAGAATTGAATTAGTGCTGCTCTTACTATAAGGGGGTTATATGTTGGTAGTGTCAGGTGGAAAGTATGTGAAAGTAGATCCTGGTGTAGAGCTATTTGTTCAAGATATAGGAAGTGGAGACCCAATTGTTTTCATCCCTGGCTTTACATTTACAACGGAAGTATTTACCCATCAAGTCGATCATTTCGCCAAAACAAATCGAGTAATTGTTATCGATCCAAGAAGTCATGGCCGCTCATCGATTACGTTACAAGGAAATGATTATGTAACACACGGAACGGATTTAGCAAAGGTACTCGATGCATTACAACTAAAGAACGTAACGCTGGCAGGTTGGTCTTTTGGTTGCCTAACAGTTTGGGAGTATCTTAAACAGAACGGCTATGACAATGTAAAATCACTAATTTTCATTGACATGTCACCAAAGGCGTTGTCGACAAACGATGAGGAAGATTGGGTAGAAGGCCCTCTCGATGATATTGGGGCAATTTATAACACTTACTTACGCAATCCGGCAGGTCAACGTGAATTTATCAAGGCATATACAACAAGTGTCATGGTGCAACGTGATGTAACAGAAGATGAGTTAAATTGGCTGGTGGAGCAATCTTTAAAAACACCCAATTATATTGCAGCGAATCTATTTGCTTCCGGCATGTTCTCTGATTATCGTGAAGAAGCAAGGCAAGCTTGTGAACTAGTACCAACATTGACTGTTGTGGCGGATCATTGGGCAGATAAAGCAATTACGCTTACACAAAAAATCTCCCCAAAGTCCACCATAGAAGTACTGGGCGGACATCTAATGTTCTGGGAGCATAGTGAGAGATTTAACAAACTGGTAGAACAGTTTTTGTCTAAAGATGCTTGACCAAGCTTTGGTGAAGGAAACGAGCGGATAGAAAGATTTGTGACCGTCCCAAAAACGATTAGCTGGAAGTCACCTCCACATTTTTGGTATCATACGTGTAAAAGAAACAGAACGAGAGGGCGACACGATGAAGAAACTATTATTAACAGGATTCGAACCATTTCTATCTTTCTCAGTGAACCCTACGATGCGCATAGTAGGGGAACTAAATGGACTAGAGCTCGCAGGTTATGAAATAGTAGGACGAGTGCTACCAGTCGATTTTGCATCATCTGGAACCGAACTTCTAACACATATAGAAGAGATCGATCCGGACGTGGTCATTTCATTAGGGCTTGCAGGAGGGAGATACAAAATCACTCCAGAACGAATCGCCATTAACGTGAAAGATGGAGCAGCCGACAACGAAGGTCATATTCCAATTGATGAATCTATTAATCTAGAAGGGGAACCAGGCTACTTCACTACATTGCCTATTCGCCAAATGGTTAACAAGCTATTAGAAGAAGGTTTTCCGGCAGAAATATCCAATACGGCAGGAACCTATCTATGCAACAACGTTATGTACGAAGCTCTTCACTATGCAAAAACAACGAAACCAGACATGAAGGCAGGATTTATCCACATTCCAGCATCACACGAACTAGCCATCCAACATGGAAAGATTCCAAGCTGGTCCCATGAAGATTTGAAGCGTAGTGTAGAGATTTGTATTGGGGTATTTGCTGAATAATATGTAAAAAGGAGAAGTTAGAGGGTTTCCTTGAGCTCCTCCTTTTCACGTATTTACTTTAGGTCGGAAGATTTTAGGACATTCTTTTTATACATTTCTTTGACTGCTAAAGGCATTTCTTTCGTGGATTTCCATTCCGATTGTTCTTCATCAAAAGTCTTTTCCAAGTCCTCAGGGAATTTCATTTCATACAGATCGTCAATACTCTTAACTCGTAGAGCTGCCATTATAGCAAAGAGCTGCACTTTATTTATACTAATTCCTTTGCCATTAACAAGGTCTGATATTGTTCCTACCCTCATTCCTGTCATTTGTGCTAAGTCCTTTTGAGTGATTCCTCTTTCTTTTAACAGATCATCTATCTTAATGGCAAAGTAAGCCTCTCCTAGTAATCCCGCGGTATTCATTACGACATTATTCATCAGACTATGTCCAGATTCTAATAAATCCTGAACCTTCATTTTTTTCATGATAACTATCTCCTTTGTATTGTTTCCGCTAATGTAATACATAGTAAAAGTATGGCCTTCAATGTGTCAGTTAACTCAATGTTCTTTTAAAAGTTAATAGACTGTCGTAAAATACTCGAAGAAAATTAGGATATAACGTATGATAAAGGAAAAAGAGTGGGTGACGTATGAAAGCTTATATACTAAAACTAACATTTGAATACCTGGAGCCACCCGTTTGGAGACGAGTGATCTTACCAGCAGGGGCAACATTTAACCGTTTACACGAAACAATTCAATACGTGACAAACTTTCAAAGTAGAAAGTCTCCCTACCATTACTTCGGAATAGAGATAGACGACAATTTTATTACAAATAATGTAGCGATTTTAGAAGAATACAAAGGACAGAAGTTTGTGGGACAAAACGTTAAGCAACCAACACGTATAAAAATCGATTCGTATATAGAAAAATACGGTCAATTGGTATACAACTATGATTTCGGTGATGACTGGCGGATTCGCGTGGAACTTGAAGAAACGGTCGAAGATTATTATTTTGGGTATCCAACACTACTTGACGGAGAAGGGACGGCGCCACCAGAAGATGTAGGCGGTCCACCTGGATACGAAGAGTTTTTAAAGGTGTACTATGACCCAACGCATCCGGATTATTTATCGACTTATGGATGGGCAGAACAACAGTCATATTTGCCGTTAGATATAGATGAGGTGAATGATCGTTTAAAATCTGTAAAATACAAAAAGACAGAATGGCAACAGATCGATCATGACAATTACTTCGTGCTATCAGATAAATACCGCGGTGCAGATTACAAAGATATTGATGACATACCTAACAAAGAACTAGTCATCCAATATGCCGAGGCATGTGCTCAACTATATGGGGTGATCGAAACTTCCAAGTTTCTAGAGATTTATAACGCTCAAAACGAGTCCTCTATTACTAGCGGGGATCTCCAAGCGATCTTAACAGATCCTCATAATACAAAATTACTTCGGAGTAAATATGTATATGTATATAGAAACGCATTGGTCCATGAGACAATTGAGCATTTTGGGGATTATGATAAATTAATGCCGAAAGTCAGTGGAAAGCCATATTATGTGCCTCCAAAAAAGGAACTATTACGCTATACAGATGAGTTCTACTTTGAAAAGACAACCCACCAGAAAAAACTAGCTAACATGCTTGCGAAAGATTATTTTGGCGGCAGTACAGTCAAAGTACATGAGGAAATAAGCGAGTTAGTTTTTCAATTACAAGTTTTTGATGTAGATTTCCAGCAAGTTGTAAAGGAATTTCTAGGACGTTTTGAAATTAAAGATATAAAGCATCTAAATGAATACGTACAAGCAATCTCAATGATTGCGAATACAACCCGAACTTGGGAAAATAGAGGCCATACACCAGATGAACTATTTCAAATGGAAAGGCACCATTTGAATCCACTGCCAACTGCTGCTGTACCGTTTAACGTAATCGACGGAGGCAAAGTTGGTCGAAACGATCCTTGCCCATGTGGTAGTGGGAAAAAGTATAAGAAGTGTTGCGGAAAATAAAACAATGATCGAAAATAGGTACACATGTTCAACTAGACGTGCGTACCTATTTTCATAGAACAAGGAATTTGCATATGGAGGAATGTATATGTACGATCCAACCATTTTTGAAAATTTAAAAGTAGCATTTGAAAACCATGTGTATGATTTAGATAATATCGATCACAAGATACATATTACGAACCGAGTAGACCGCATGGATTTGTCCATTCTAGCTCGGGAGTTCGCTATTCAATTTACACTCGTCACTAAACAAGACGTAATAGCTGAAATTGTGTTAAAGGCTTCCTTAGAAGATTTAGCAGGGGAGATACTTGAAACACCTGGAAAACAGCTTGGCTGTTCCTTGTTATTACGGTTTAACAAGCGAGTTCAAAATGTAAACCTACAATGTACAAAGATTGAGCAAGCATTAAACAATATTTGGGAAAATGAAATTCAATTAACGCAAACATTAAGCTATGTGTATGAACAGAAAGCTTCCGGTTATCTAAATACGATAGACATAGAGTTTATCCACAAAATTAATGAGGATCATATGGATGATATTACAGACTTTCTTGATCATGTTTTAGAGACATTGGAAGTGTTGCATAGGATATAGGGGCTAATGAGGTACAAAAGGGGAGCTTCACTTAAGAACCTGGTACCCATCACTAAGTTTCACTTTTTTGTACAACAAACTGTAATATAATACAGCAACCAATATGAATTCATCCTATTAGCACCATCGTCTTATAATTTCTAATAATTCTAATTAAATATTCTTTTTACTAATGTATATATAGATGATAATATTAATTCTCTTAACCAAAATTCATAATAGGTTAGGATTTTCAATTTGTGAACGAATGGCGGTAAAAAATGAATATCAATTATAGATACAAGCGGATTATTTTTGCTTTTTTAATGGCTTTTAGTATGTCCTGTTTTATTACATTTATATTAATCTCAATAAGTAATGGGTATAATAGTTTATTTTTATCTACGTGGTTGAAAACTTGGTCACAGGCTTTTATTTGTGCTCTTTTTGGTGCTTACTATTTTCCAGTATTCATACAAAAAATAATGCAAAAAATAAATTTTGTAAAAAGCGAGTAAATCATTTTTCTTCCCAATCGTTTTTGAAATAAGAGGAGGACAAGACATGTGAAAAGCATCTTCACTGTCTTGTCCTTTTTGTTATCTTTTTACTTCATAATGCAACTCAGCAAATTGATTAAAACGATTTATGCTCTTTAAGGTAAGTTCGGTTTCAAAATCCATTTCTTTGAACAAAGGAATTCCTTTTCCAATTATTACAGGAGATACAGTAATAATCATCTCATCTACTAATCTATTTTTGATAAACGAGTGTAACAGATCCCCACCGCCCATTACCCAGATATTTTTACCTTCCTTGTTTTTCAATTGATTCGATAAAGTCGACGACATCTCCACTAGAGAATTTGACGTTCTCATTATCCTGACTAACCGTTCTAGAGAAAACATAGCATTCCTTACCTTCATAAGGGAAGCTTTCAATTTCCTGTTCCATGATCCAGTCGTACGTGCGTCTGCCCATAATTACCGTATCTACTGTGTCATAGAAGTCAGAATACCCATTATCTCCTTCACCTTCGACCTTAAACAACCAGTCAAGAGAGTCATTCTCTGTCGCAATATATCCATCTAAGCTTGTCGCAATGAATATTTGATTTTTCTTTGATCCGTCATAAGAACCTCCTTGGTTAGTTTTATATGTTAAATTCTATAGCATGATAGTCAATTCCTGCTAATGAGTTTTTATAATTAAAAGTACTTTTAGAGCAAATTATCAATGAAGAATTAAAGTGATTTTCCGATAGAAACACAGGGAACAAAAACTAATACGGTAAGGAGGAAGAATGATGCATAAAAGAATCGTTTCTGAAAAGGAATATTTCCTTTTAGAAAAGCTTAAACTCGATTTGAAAGAAGCTGTGAAAAATGAAAATAAACACAGGATTAGTAACCTTGAAAAACAAATTAATAAAATGAAATTTAATTTGGACCTTTTTAATGAAGAAGAAAAAGTAATTTATATAGGAGAATTAATGAAAAATGCGTTTCACGTAAAGACAGATGAGTACCAAGACAGAAGGGTTGCAGAAAATGAATATGAAGCCATTTTAAGACTTGATAAAAATAATCCGGAAGCAGCTTATCGTTTTGCATATCTGCAGTACAATAAAAGCAACTGGTTAAAGGCTATTAATTATTTTCAAAAGGCAGTCGAAACCCACGGTCATCGTAAAGCCAATTTTCCATTAACCGAAGATCAAGTGATAAAAGGAAAATTATACATCGGATATTGTGCAGCACAGCTTGCAAAAGAAACACTTAATGAAGCAAATGGACTCAATGAAGAATCATTAGATTTACCAGTAGAAGGAATAAGTGTCGAACAATTGTTAGACAAATTAAAAAATGAAATAAAGAAGACAGAATATACACTAATTACAAAAGATGGACAAAAAGGAATTTCAAAAGAAGAATACGAAAATTTACTAGATAATCTCGAGGAAGAACAATTGATGCTTAGTTTCATAGAGGACAAGCCATTTATTCAAAGAGGGGAAGAAAATATAGTCTCTATAAGTGGTACGTTAAGTATCTTATTGAAAGAACTACTATTAAAAAGTAAAAGGAAATTATTTCTGTCACTAGATGAAGTAAATGAAATGAATGAGAAATCAATAAAGGAAAACTCCTATACGAAAAGTGTGTCACGCTTAAATACTGCATTAGGGAAATGTGGTTTTGCAAAAAAGATAATAACGAAAAATTTAAATGATCTGGGTTACAAAATAGATCCACTGGATTTCTATATCATTGCCCGTGAAGATCATCATCTATAACGAAAACCTGCTGAAAGTTTGGCAGGTTTTTTATTATGCCTATCTTATGCTCATGACAAGCTTGTCATGGCTAGATCCTATAATACAAACATAAACCAAAAGGAGAGATGCACAATGCAAAACAAACAATGGCAATCACTATTCACACGTTACGGATTTCAAATGATTTCAACAGAGAAAGGATTTGATTTAACTGCACTTAACGAAGTAAATAGTCAATTCGTAAGGTACTTCTTGCAAAAGTTAGGTGTGGATTTCTACATGAATCACAATGAACTTTTCATTGATTCAAGCCCTATTACAGAAGAAACTTTTGTGAACAAATTAGAAGAAATGACAGATGGGAGAACAGAAATGCTTTATCATGTGAGCGAGTTACCACTTGCCACATTGGATACGTACATTGCAGGTATGGTTACACAGCTTAACCGACTAGGATGTATGACGGAAATATCTTGTGATGGACACGATAAACGCTCAGCGAATATAGGTTTTCAAACTGCTGAAGGACGCAAAAAAGCTCATGTTTTATTCGACTTTATTGAACTGCCTTACCATCACCATATTCGACAAACCCGACTTCGTGTTAATCGTAAATGCCTACCAACATTTGCAGAAAAATTATCGGCAATTACATTAGAACATGCTGCAAAAATATTTGAAGAGTCTAATGCAATTTTAAGTGTGCAAGAATTCGAAGTACAACTGGAGACACTTCTATCAATTTCAGGAGCTAGTGGAAAAGAAGGGCAAATCCGCAAGCATGTTATCGAAGAAATCAAACCGTATGCAGATAAAATAGCAATCGATCATTATGGAAACATTTTAGCTGCTAAAAGATTTGGGGATGGACCAACTGTTTTACTAAATGCCCATTTAGACACAGTGGAAGAAATTATTCCTACAAGAAAAATACTTAAAGAAGAGAACATTTGGAAATCTAGTGAAGGTATTTTAGGAGCAGACGATCGTGCAGGTATAAATGTTATCTTAGCAACTGCTAAATCTTTAACAGAAAAGAATTTTAACGGAACGATCAAGTACATCTTCACTGTAGAAGAAGAGATTGGATTACTAGGGGCATCTGAAGTAAATGAAACATTCCTTTGGGATGTGGATATTGCCTTTGTAATTGACCGCCGTGGAAACGGAGACATAGTCACATCCAAAGGTGGAATTTCCCCATTTTGTACAGAAAGATTCGGACAAAAGATAGAACGAATTGCTAGACAATCAGGCATGTCCCATTGGAAAACAACAGCAGGAGGTTCTAGTGATACAGCTATCTGGGCGAGACACGGTATTCAAAGCATTAACCTTTCCGCAGGATATAATTTTGAACACACAGACAAGGAGCAACTAGATGTTAAAGCAAACTATGGAACATATGAATTAGTACTTGAGTTACTAGAACGCTCTAATGAACTATACAATTCAGCAAAGGGAGTAAAAAGGGTACCAGGTTCCGAATGAATTCAGAATTGTGTTAGAACCTGGTACCCGGCTCTTATAGGTATAACAAAAATGCCTGCAAAGAACCTATTGATAAAGAAAAACCAAATAAAGAGAAACCAAATAGGTCGTGTTAAAACTGAAAAACCTACCAATCCTTGGGGACGAGATGAAAATGGCAAACTTACTTTTGTCCGTGTGTTAAAACCAGGTGAAACACCTCTTGTATAAACTAAGGATAACCTACATTTTGGTCAATTCGGCATAGGTGGAGGTCAATATATCACAGATATAAAAGGACATGTCAAATATGAAACTCCGTCTAAACAAAAGCTTTTCATTGTGCGCCTCGGTATAAGTGAAGCCTTATATTGTAAAAGCTCTCTGTGTTAGATGCAACTCAAAAATGATTCTGAATAGTGTCTAAGCTGAGTCTGACACAGGAAGCGTATTTATTTTCTTGAGAAAGCCAAATACTATGCATAGGCATAATTAATTCTGTTTCGTTGGTATTGCAGAATAAAGGAAGTTGATATATAAAATAACTATTATTGTTAGATGGCGATCTATAGGTATATGGTAAAATATATGCATAGTTCTATTAACAAAGCAGATGATTAAAGACTCCCTATGTTAGAAGTAAATTAGAATACAATTCTGAATAGTATCTAAGTTGCGTCTGCAAAGGGAGTGTTATTTATAACTTTTCAGAAAACAAAAAGCACCTCATCCTTGCTAATGCGGCGGGGAATAGGTGCTTTAAGAGCTATTCCGGTCCTAAAAGAATTTGCTTAAATATTTAATATGTCTGCTAAAATTATATTTTAATTTGTAAAGTTGATAGAGGTTAACAGATGGCCAATCAATTAATATTACGAAAGATGTAAAAATTCCCTTTGTCATATTAAATTTATAGCAATTATGAATAGTATAAGGAGTGTATAGATTGTTACAAGACAACTTAAAATACAATGAAGAAGTGAAACCTAATACTGGTTTTCTAAATGAATTAAAGGATAAACTCCCAGAATTTTTTACGGCGAATAAATTTGATGAGGATGGTAATCTTGTTGAAGAAGGTAAGTTTGATCTAGAAAAGTTTCAACGGGCTTTAAAAGAGAAAAATATCAATGAGTTAACAAGTGGATATCAACTAGGATTTATCGGAAAGGATTACGCCAAAAAGCAAGCTGGAGAATATGCAACAACAGTTATTGTTCCAGATAAAGATCATAATAATTTAGAAGAAAATAAAAAGAGTAAGAACTTGTTTTTCACGGGTGATAATTTAGAGGTATTACGACATTTACAAAATAACTATAGCAATTCTATTGATGTGATTTATATTGATCCACCATATAATACAGGAGATGATGGATTTATTTATCCTGATAACTTTGAATATACGGATCAAGTGTTAAAGGATATGTTTGGATTAAATGATAAAGAATTAGAGAGATTAAAAAGTATTCAAGGAAAAGCAACTCATTCAGCTTGGTTAACTTTCATGTATCCAAGATTATGGTTGGCCAAAAGAATTTTAAAAGAAAGTGGAATCATGTTTATATCTATCAATGATAATGAGGCAGCAAATTTGAAATTACTTTTAGATGAAATATTTGGTGAGTCTAATTTGGTGGCAGATTTAATCTGGTCTAACAAAGAAGGTGGAGGATCTTCTGATTCGGCACTTTTCAGAGTGAAACATGAACATATTTTAACTGTTGGTAAGAATATGGACTTTGTTGCTATTAAAGGTGTGGATATAAATAATGAAGATAGATATAAATTAAGTGATGAACATGAAATTGAAAGAGGTAAGTTTTACTTGCAAAAACTAGGCATGGGTTCAATTCAATATTCTAAGTCATTGGATTATCCAATTAAAGCACCTGATGGTACTACTATCATGCCAGCTGATAATAACAAAGGTAAAAAAGCTTGTTGGAGATGGTCAGAAGATAAATTTGAATGGGGACTTCAAAATGATTTTATCGTTATAAAAAAAGATTCATCAGATATTTGGACAGTATATACTAAACAATATTTAAAAGCAGATAATAACGGTAAACATATTGATAGAACTCAAAGACCTATGGGAATTATAGATGATTTTTCTAGTACACAGGGAAGTAAGGAATTAGATAAATACGAATTAGGTACTTTTTTTAGCTATCCAAAACCAACCAAATTGATAAAGTATTTAATAGACAGAATAGATAATAATGATATAAAGATTGTAGATTTTTTTGCAGGGTCAGGAACAACTGCAGATGCAGTCATGCAATTAAATGCTGAAGATGGTGGAAATCGTCAGTATATTATGGTTCAAATCCCAGAATATACTTATTCGCTCGATGGAGATGGAACAAAGGTGCCGAATAAAGGAAGCGAGGCGGCCTTTAATGCAAGCTATTTGTCTATTGATGAAATTAGTCGAGAACGAATTAAAAGAGCAAGTAAAAAAATTCAAGAAGAATCTGGATTGACAATACCAGAAAATTTCGACGGTGGATTTAAACATTACCGAGTGGTTTCGCCAGACCAACCAACGTTGGATGACTTAGAGTCGTTTGATATCGAATCAGGGTTTTTTAAAAATAGTATTGGTCAGTTAGTGCAACTGCCAGAAAACGGTTTTGATGATATGATTCAGCCATTTTCTTCAGAAGGATTAAAAATTAATGGGAATGCTAGTGGTGAGGACACGATCGTGACAACTTGGCTAGTATCAGATGGTTATAAAATGGATGTAGATGTTGAGAGTATTGAATTAAATGGTTATCGAGCAAGTTATGTGGATAGTAGTCGCTTGTATTTAATTTACTCAAAATGGGGTTCCGAACAAACGAAAGCACTTTTAAACTTGATAGGAACTAATCAGTTAAATGTTCAAACAATTGTACTGTATGGTTACTCTTTTGATCTAGAAAGCATTAGAGAAATTGAGATTGGCTTGAAACAACTTAATAGTAAAGTCAATCTGCTAAAAAGATATTAAGGAGGTAGGGAGTACGATATGAAGATATTATTAGAAGAACTACCTCACCAAGAAGATAGTATTAAAGCCATTATGGAAAGCTTCACAGGAATAGATAATACTTCTAGTGAACCCGAAATGAATGATATCTATGCTAACCCGTTAATTCTTGGGAGATATAATGAATTGACCAACATTGATGTAAAGATGGAGACAGGTACGGGGAAAACATATGTATATACAAGATTGATGTACGAAATGCATCAACAACATGGTATTTTTAAATTTGTGATTGTAGTCCCAAGTCCCGCAATTAAAGAAGGATCTAAAAATTTCATACAAAGTGATTATGCGAAACAACATTTCTCTCAATTTTACGAGAATACAAGAATTGAACTAAATGTAATTAATGCGGGAGATTTTAAAACTAAATCTGGACGAAAAAATTTCCCTGCACAATTACTTAATTTCGTTGAGGGAAGTAGACAAAATTCAAATACGATTCAAGTACTTTTGATAAATGCCGGAATGTTAAATTCTTCGAGTATGAAGAAAAATGATTATGATCAGACATTGATTGGTGGCGTGACAAACCCAATTGAAGGGATTCAAAATACTCGCTCAGTTGTCATTATTGATGAACCGCACCGTTTTCCAAGAAATAAGGCAAATTATCAAGCGATTGAAGCCATTAAACCTCAAATGATTGTTCGTTTTGGTGCAACTTTTCCTGAAATGATGGTAGGCAAAGGAAAAAATAAAATTACAAAAAAGGATTATTATCGTGGTAATCCACAATTCGATTTGAATGCAATTGAAAGTTTTAATAATGGATTAGTTAAAGGAATTGATATTTATTATCCTAATTTAACGGAAGAACAAGCTAAAAATCGCTACGTTGTAGACAGTGTAAGTGCAAAAGAATTAGTGCTTAAGCAGAACGGTAAGGGTTGGACACTACGAGTTGGCGATAACCTAGCCGAAGTAGACTCAGGGTTTGAAGGTGATGTTGAATACGTAGGTTCGAAAATGTTGAGTAATGAATTGGAACTTGAAAAGGGTATGAGTTTGATTCCTGGAACGTATCGTTCTTCTTATCAAGAGCTAATTATTAAAGATGCAATTGATAAGCATTTTGAAATTGAACAAGCTAATTTTTTTAGAAATAATCAAAGAGACAACAATGCACCGAGGATCAAAACGTTAAGTCTTTTTTTCATTGATAACATTAATAGCTATCGTCAAGAAGATGGTTGGTTAAAAGAAACTTTTGAACGTATATTGAAAGAAAGAATCGCTCGATTAGTAGCAGAGTATGAATATAAACATCTACCAAGAGAACAGGAGTATTTAGAGTTTTTAAGAGCTACTCAGGCAAGTTTGAGTTTAGGTAACGATAAACAAAACGTGCATGCAGGATATTTTGGCGAAGACAGAGGTTCTGGTGATGAAGCGATTCAAGCTGAAGTAGATGATATTTTGAAAAACAAAGAAAAACTTCTAAGTTTTAAAGATGAAAAGGGTGGTTGGCAAACAAGACGTTTCTTATTTTCAAAATGGACGTTACGCGAAGGTTGGGATAATCCAAATGTTTTTGTTATTGCTAAATTACGTACTTCCGGTAGTGAAAATAGTAAGATTCAAGAAGTTGGTAGGGGATTGCGATTACCTGTTGATGAAACAGGACACCGTATTCAACAAGATGAATGTCAGTCTAGACTTGCCTTCTTAATTGGTTATGATGAAAAAGATTTTGCCCAAAAATTAGTAGGGGAAATCAATAGTGACGTGAAAATTCAATTGAATGAAGAAACGCTAACAGAAGAGATGATTCAGTTAATAGTTACAGAACGACAAAAAGTAGATCCTGATTTTACAGATGAAATATTGCTGGAGAATTTAGATGAATTAGGGGTTATCAATCGTAAAAATGAGTTTAAAAAAGCGATAGAAATAGATGGAGTTCAGAAAGATGGATTTGAATGGTTAGTTGAACTATATCCCGAATTGAATTCGAATCGCCTACGTGAAGGCAGGGTTGTAGATACCAAAAAATCTGCAACAAAAATTCGAGTGAAATTAAGAAAAGAAAATTGGGAAAAAGTGAAAGAGTTATGGCGACAATTTTCGAACCGCTATATGTTGGAATTTGAACGAATCCCTGATACAGTTCGTTTTATAGCTGAGCAAATAGTTGGAAATCCCGATTTATATGAATATGAAATACCTATACAAATGAGAGAAACAGTATATGCAAGTCAGGATAAAAAGAGCGTTATTTTAAAAGAACAAGAAGCAGAATATGAACGAGTATATCTGCCAGGAATGGCTTATGGCAAATTTGTTAAATCTATTAATATAGCTACAGGAATTCCTGTTAAAAATATTCACGCAAATTTACTTAAACTTATGAAATCGGATTTGAAAGGTGATGCTAGATATTTAAGTGAAGTATCGATTAACAATATCACCCGAGAGTTTAAAAAGCGGTTTAATGAAGAATTTGTACAAGCTTATGAATACAAAAAATTAGATTTCCAAGCCCGTACATCGATTTATAATCCAGAACTGGATCGTTTCGTGGATGATATCAATGCAGAAGTTATTGGAGTAAATATAGATGAACAAGCACAAGAAGACGATCGCTATCTTTATGAACTTCCTCCAATGAGATACGATAGTGTAACACCTGAAAGAGATTTATTAAGACATGGATATAATGAAAAAGTAACTGTTTTTGGAAAGCTGCCTAAACGAGCAATCCAGGTTCCAAAATATACTGGCGGCTCCACAACACCAGACTTTATTTATATGATTGAAAAAGAAGATGATACAAGCGTGTATTTACTTGTTGAAACAAAAGCAGAAAATATGAGATTAGAAGATCAACGAATTGTAGATATTCAAAAAAAATTCTTTGATACATTGAAAGAGCATCATGTTGAATTTGAAGAAGCTATCAGTGCACAACAAGTATATTCTATGATTAGAAAATTGTCTGAAGAGTGAGGAACAGAACAGTCGAAAAAAATATTTCATTATTAGAATTAACTAAAAATAGGCGATTAGTAAAAACCAGAGCGGAATCTAAATTGTAAAAACTCCCTGTGTTAGGTACAACATAGAAACTATTCGGAATAGTGTCGAAGTTGTGTCTAAAACAGGGAGCATAATTTATATTAAGGTGATTAGAGTGGTTAATATTAGTGTCCTTTCCAACTAGGGGAATGTTGAATGATTTGTATATTTGACAAGTAAAAAAGAAATTTCTACTTCATGTGGATCAGGAAGAGCTAGATACTCATACTTTAGAGCAATTTAAATTGAAGCTAGGTAGAGGGACAAGCCAGTTAGAAATCCGTTCATTGGATAATTCCATGCTACATATCTATCGCGTATTAAATGATCAAAACATACCGGATGATGCAGGTGTGGCTATTGAATATATCAACATCTCTTTGCAGTGCAGAAGCACATAGGTTGGATGCCCCTAGGATTAGCGAATGCAGTCGCCCAGTAAATGCTAGATGCACCAGCAGATAGCTTTGTTAAATCCTGAATGAGATTCGATGTAATAAGCCATAACTTATTCATCCTCAACCTCTATCAAAAATATTCTTTTCTCAAATCCACCACGTTTTTCTTTCTTAGCGATGCGGATTTTCTCCAGGTCCTCGTACGTTGCCTCATGAATTGGAAGGGCAGCATGAATGAGTTCCAAAATGTCGGCTAGTTCCTCTAGTGCATCTTGGTGGTTCATCGTTTCTTGGAATTCCTGTACTTCTTCATATAGCTTTTTCTTTATTTCCGTTAAGTGTTCGGAAGGATCAAGTGTGCGTGTATTTAATTTGCTGCCTGAGTTTTCGATGACTTGTGGTATTAGGTCGCGTACTAGTTTGTTGTAAACTGGCATTGGTGTCACTCCTTTAAGAAACTGAAGGGGTCTGTCCATATCACTGTTTTATTTATTTTTTGAATGCTAGCACACTATTATGACCGCCAAAACCAAATCCATTTGACAAGGCAATCGTAATATTGGTTTCTACGGCTTGATTTGGTACATAATCTAAATCACATTCAGGATCAGAATTTTCATAATTAATAGTGGGTGGAGCGATATTTTCTGCCATGGCTTTAAGTGTAATAATGGCTTCAACGGCTCCTGCTGCACCAAATAAATGACCTGTCATTGATTTAGTAGAGCTGACTTTCACATCCATTGCTTTGTCTCCAAATACCTGTTTAATCGCTTTTGTTTCAGAAATATCACCAACTGGAGTACCTGTTCCATGTGCATTGATATAATCAACATCTTTTGGTTCTATATTGGCCATTTCTAAGGCAAGTTGGATAGCATTAGCGGCTCCATTAAAATCTGGAGAAGTAATATGATAGGCATCTGTTGTAGACCCATATCCAATGATTTCACCGAGAATGTGAGCCCCGCGGTTTTTGGCATGTTCATATTCTTCTAAAAATAACACACCGGCACCTTCGGACATAACAAACCCATCTCGATTGGCATCAAAAGGTTTACTTGCTTTTTCTGGTACATCATTTTGGACACTCATTGCTTTCATCTTAGAAAATCCTGCAAAAGCAAGCGGAGTAATTACGGCCTCTGATCCTCCTGCTAAAATAGCATCTGTATGACCATAAGCAATATTTAAATAAGCTTCACCGATTGCTTGGTTACTAGTTGCACAAGCAGAAACAGGTGAATAACTTGGTCCACGGAATCCCGTTTTTATCGAGATTATTCCTGCTGCCATATTACTAATCATCATTGGAATAAAAAATGGAGATACTCGTTTCGGTCCTTTTTCTTTCAATAGGTCATAATTATGTAGTAATGTTTGAAGACCGCCAATCCCAGAACCAATATAGATTCCAATCCGATCCTTATTCACCTTTTCTAACTGGAGATTGGCTTGCTCTAATGCCTGTACAGCCGCAGCATAAGCATATTGGGTAAACGAGTCATACTTATTGATTTCTTTTCTATCAAGATATTTTTCTGCGTCAAAATCATCGATAAATCCTGCAATTTGAGTATTGATATCTTTGTATTCTTCTGAATTCAAACGCTTAATGCCTGATCGACCATTTTTTATATGATTCCAAAGTGTTTCCACATCATTTCCTAATGGTGAAACAACCCCAGTTCCTGTAACGACAACTCTGCGTTTCATTTACATGTCCACCCTCTCAAAATATAATTCTATTGTATTTTTTCTTATAAAATTATCGTCTTTCAAATAAGCCTAATTCTTGGTCTTTAGCAGCCAATTTCATTACAACATAATGTTGTTTTTTCCCTGTTGCTGTATAAGGTAATTCATCGATAAATCGATAAAAGCGCGGCTTCTTGTAATCAGACAACATTGGATGATCTGTACAATATTTGTCTAAGTCTTTTGCGGAAAGGGCAGGGTCTTTTCTAACTACATAAGCAACGACTGATTCTCCCCTTAATTTATCAGGAACTCCTACAATAACAGACTCCTCAATATCCGGGTGTAAATTAAGAATTTCTTCAATTTGTACTGGATGAATATTTTCACCTGAGGAAACGATCATATCATTTTTCCGTCCGACAATCGTGATATACTCATTTTCATCCCAAGTTGCCATATCCCCGATATAAATCCATCCTTTGTAAAACACACGCTTGCTTTCTTCATCTTTATTTACATAGGCATATGTGGATTTGCCTGGAGCTTTCACAATGACTTCGCCAATTTCAGCTCCATCTTTTGCCACAATATCATCTGGTTCAGCCTTGCGATCAGGATATATTTTTACTACAGCTACATCATCATCTGTACAAGATCTTCCTGCTGAGCCTGACATATTTGGCAAATCATTTGGACGGAGGAACGTATTCCAAAAGGCTTCTGATGTTCCATATCCGTTATAAATGTTAGGCGTTAATGTTTCTTGGAATTTAATACAATCTTCTTTCTCTAATGGCGCGCCCATTGTAACGATTCCTTTTAAATTTGACAAATCCGTTTGGTTTTTCTTCTGCGCATTATAAAGCATTTTTAGAATGGCTGGAACGCCAATTAAAAATGTGATGCCAAACTTTTCTACAAATTCTAAACATTTTTTTGGATTAAAATTTCGATGAATGACAATTTCTCCGCCTATATACAAAGTTGGGCATGGTCCGCCAGAATGAATTCCGCCACGGTGAAACCATGGACTCATGTTCATCGTTTTATCGACTGGGCTGAGAGGGAAATGCATCGCTACATCATGAGCAGAAAGAACTTCGTTAATGCTATTCAAAGGAACCCCTTTAGGTTTTCCCGTTGTTCCAGATGTATAGAGTCTTGTTGTTTCATCATAAATATGGACTGGACGGTCAACCTTTGGATTTTCTTCTGGCTGATTGGCAACATATTTATCAAATTTAATATGGTCTTCTGGTACTTCAACTTCTCCAGATAGATCTACCATGACAATGCGGCGAGGGTTATGATCGGCCATTTTTAAAGCTTTTTCAACCATGTCTTTAATTTCTGCATCATAGATAAACACGGCTGGTCTACTATCATCAATGATGGCTGCAGTTTCCCCAGGGGATAGTTTGAAGTTTATAGTACAGTTCACCGCTCTTATTTTTTGTGGAGCCAAGTAACAAAAAATAAATTCGGCGGAATTCATAAGTTGGTACATCACGACTTCATTTTTTTGCACGTCATCTGCCAATAGGGCATGCGCCAATTTGTTAACATCTTTATTTAAATCAGCATATGTCCAAGATTTTTTTCGTAAAGGATCAGTTAAAGCGGGGCGATTAGCATATCTATGTACATTGCGTAAAAATCCATTTATATACGTATACTCTTGTTCAAAAGTATGTTTAAACATCGTAACATCATATGTAAATTCTGGCATAATCTCGTTCTCCTTACTCTCTATATATAAGTTCCTAAAATTCCTTGTATTGACCCATGATTAACGATGTATTTTGTCCGCCAAATCCAAAAGCGTTAGACATCGCTATCCGTACATCCGTTTTTCTAGCTTGATTTGGTACATAGTCAAGCTCACACTCCGGATCTGGATGTTCATAATTTAATGTTGGAGGGACGATGCCTTCATGAATGGACTTAATACATGCAATGACTTCTGTTATTCCGCCAGCACCCATCAAATGGCCGGTAGCACCTTTTGTTGAACTAACAGGGATTTTTTTTACCAGTTCTCCAAAGACCGTCTTGACTGTATTTGTTTCAATTCGGTCACCCACCTTGGTTGAAGTACCGTGAGCATTTATATAATCAATTTGGGACGGCTCTAGACCGGATTCTTTTATCGCTTTTTGCATACAAAGGATTTGACCGCGGCCAGTAGGTTCTGGAGATGTGACATGATAGGCATCTGTATTGCTCGCATATCCTAATAATTCTGCTTTAATTTCTGCACCCCGTTCTTTTGCAAAATCTAATCTTTCAAGAACAACAGCGCCTCCCCCTTCACCCATTACAAAACCATTCCGAAGTAAATCAAACGGACGACTAGCCTTCTCGGGATGCTCGCTTTCAGTGGATAGTGCCTTTGCAGAAGAAAGACCTGCAGCCATTAATGAGGTCAGAATAGACTCAGCACCAACTGCTACTACGACGTCAGCTTGCCCTGATTTTAGGAGCATAGAAGCCATACCTATAGCATCAGCTCCAGATGAACAAGCAGTATTCACAGTTAAACTTGGACCTTGTATATTGTGGGTGATCGATATTTGTGCAGCTGCAATGTTTCCCAACATTTTAGGTACAACAAATGGACTTACCCGATAACTGCCGCTCTTTGTCAAGTGTTCCTGTGTACTAGTTACCGTAGAAATACCCCCTAGGGCTGTTCCTAGGACAATTCCAATTCGTTCGGGATTTAGATGAACATGACTATCAGCTAGTGCTTCTTCAGCTGCTATTAAAGCAAACTGCATAAAAATATCCGTATTCCTTGCGAGTTTTTTTGGCAAAAAGTCTGCGGGCGAAAAGTCTTGTATTTCAGCCGCGATTTTAACTTGTAAGTCGGTTGTATCAAATCGACTTATGAAAGTGATCCCGCTTTGAGCGGCAATTAGATTTTTCCAGTAAGATGCTACACCTATTCCTATCGGGGTAATGGCGCCCATTCCTGTAACAACGATACGTTCTTTATGCATGCTTATTGCCCCCATCAGCCTGCTGTACTTGCGGACTAGTAAATTTAGTAGATATACGATGTAATCTTTCCCATAAATCTGGGAATTGTTTTTGGAGATTTAATGGTTTTCCTTGTACATTTACGAATGCATGAGAAGTCTCCCCTTCAGATGCGAGTTCGTCATTCTCTTTGAAAACTTGATAAGTAAAACTCATTCGTGTACGTGTAAGCATTGATAAGGATGCTCGTACAGTAATCTTTTCTAAAGGTTTAACCATTTTTTTGAAGTGGCTATCCGCTTTTAAACAAACCAAAGAAATTTCATTGTGATGGAATGTTTCCATGTAAGAGAATCCGTAATGAGCTAGCAGTTGCATGTAAGCATCTGTAAACCACTCGAAATTTTTTGCATAATAAGAGATCCCAGCAGCGTCACAGTCTCCCCATGTAACAATCATGTCTAGATCATAACTCAGATGAGTAGATGCCATCCTATTCCCGCCTTTCTAAGTTAATTTCATACTTAAATAAAATCTTGAAATAAAGATAACATGCACGTTATCACAAGGAACAAGGTGAAAGACGATTCCACCAATTTCTTTATTCAACTTATTCCTCGAAATCTATAATAAAGAGAACTCATTTTGCTTAGAATGTTCATTCTATTTGTGTCATGTTCTTCCTTTTTTAAAATATGAAAAAAAATAATGATTGTTTGATAGCCTTACTTTTGCTACAGATAGACTATTGATAAATAAGATAGGAAATACTTGGATTGTGAATAACTACACAGAAAGTATTAATTATTTTATTATAACAATTTATGTATATGGATAAGTATTTATAATTGTTATGGTATTTATGCAATATGGTAATACCACTTTTTGATAGAAAGATGTTTTCTAGCCTTTGCACTTTGATTATCAATAGAGCCTGATTGCATAAAGGTCACTTGAAAAAGGATTATTATATATGGAGTTTACTAGAAAGCTATTTATACATAACGTGGAATTTATCATACGTAAGACTGGTTTTTGTCATGTGATTTTCTAAGATTGTCAGCTTGGAAAGATGAGGGGAACTTATAATAAAATAGTAGTTTTGATAAATGAAAACGTTCTTCTCGATGTTCTTCTAGCGGTTTCTCATTTCTCTATAGCTGGTTGTGAAAATGAGAAAAACCTTGAGGCAGGGGAACAAAGTGGAGAAGTGGAAGAGCGAGGTGACGTTAAAGTCGATAAAGTAAAAGGTGAGTGAAGGGGGACTAATTGTGACAAAATTCCCCGGAAGTTAACGGTATTTATCCAGTATGAGAATTAAAACACCTTATCATGTTTTTTTACAAATGTTATAAAGTTTGATACTGCAGGTGATTGATAACCATTTGTTCGCCAAACCATTTGAATGCTTCTAAAGCATTTAGGTTCCCGTATGCGAATGATTGATATCTTGCTTTTATCAAGAGCAGGTAACAAGGGAATAAGAGCAATCCCTAAATTTGCCCCGACCAAATCAGAGACTGTTCTCTCCTCAAACCCTTCAAATATTTTTTTTGGATGGAAGCCAGCGTTGTGGCAAAGATTCTCAATCAAATCATGGAGAGCAGTACCTGGTTTGAAAAATATAAACGGGTCATTGGCAACTTCACTTAAATGGACTTCTTCTTTATTAGCTAGTCTATGGCTGACAGGGACAATTAAAAATAACTCCTCGGTATAAATCGGTATAGAACTTAGATGATCAGAAGATTCTTGTTGTGAACAGAAGCCAATATCGATATTTGCAGTATTTAATTCTTCAAAAATATTGCTTGTGATATTTTGAGATAATTGAAATTGTATTCTTGGGAATTCCTTTTGGAAATCATGAATTAAATCAGGTATATAACTTGAACCCAGTGTTTGAATAAAAGCAAGTGAAATCGTTCCATAGTGTGGATGGACCATATCGTTGACTTTTTGTTTAGCCTCCACCATTTCGGATACTGATCGATTTGCATGTTCGAGAAAAACTTTACCATATCGGTTTAATACCACCCCACGGCTTTTTCGATCAAATAAAGGAACACCTAATTCTTCTTCAAGCCGCGAAATAGAACGGCTGAGCGCGGGCTGTGAGAGACTTAATTCTTCAGAAGCTTTTGTGAAATTTCCTACATTGGCTAATATTTGAAAGTAATGAAGCTGGTCGAAATCCATTCAGTATTCCTCCTACAAAGCTAGATATTACAATTATGCATAGTAAGTATGAAAAATACAATTATTTAAGAATAATAAATAGCGTCCGAACGAATTACTTGATTATCGAATCCGGTTCGTTAAGAGTACACTGTGGAATGCTCCATATTCTCTCTGCGATTCCAAAAGAAGGTGCCAAGAAATCAATAAAGGTGAGGAAGGCTTCTTAAACTACATTGAGTCATCTAGATCCAGTAAATGTAAATTAGAAAGGTGATCCGCAATAATATAAAGAACCTCATTTAGATACATCATGGTGAACCATATCATAAGTAAATGAGGTTTAATCTAATATTAAAAAATAGTTGGTGAATTTTAGGGTAGTTTTAGAGGGAATCCCTCAATCAGGTAGTGAAGGATAAACCCTTGTAAGTGAGTTGTAGAAAAGTCCTTCAAATGGAATAAACGCAATATCAAGCAATTGCATGCTGACCAATAGTGACCAAAGCGGTAGTTCTGGAGTTTTACTTTTTATTGCAGCGGCAACTCCAAAGTGCCCAGCAAACATATGAACCCTCCTTAAAGACTTCTGAAAAATAAACAGGAATGGAGAAGAGGATGGGCCTCATCATAGTTGGTTTCGTTTGTTAAATGTTTTTAAATATCTGTAAAGGGATTTTAAGAATGGACAATTTAGGATCGTTTTCGAGTTGTCTATGACACAGTGAACAAAAATTAAATATTTTTACAGCGGTTTGCATTTTTACAAAAAGACAGCATCCTTTCTAATACCTGAGCAACCGTTCTGACTTTCTTATATTAAAAGTTATATAATGGAAGTGAATAAAATGAACCTTGCATGAATAATTATCTGTGCAAGAAACCATCATAATATTTAATCGTATTTTTGGAGATGTTAGAATTGATAGATAAACTCTTTTATAAAACACTATTAAAAAATACCTTTTCAGATCCTATGGAAGTAACTTTTTGGGATGGAGAGAAGGTCCAACAGGGAGAGGGAACGCCAAAGTTCAGCCTCATCTTCCATGATGTCATCCCTAAGGCAGAACTCATGCAAAACGCATCCGTTGCTTTCGGTGAAGCGTATATGAATGGAATTATTGAGATAGAAGGAAGCATAAAAGAAGTGGTTGCCTCTATTTACAATAAAAAGGAAAGCTTCCTTGGTGGCAGCAAGATGTATGCTAGTCTGTTGAAGAAAATTTCTAATACAACGAAACGAAGCAAAGAAAACGTTGCATTCCACTATGATATTGGCAATGACTTTTATAAACTTTGGCTTGATGAAACAATGACTTATTCTTGTGCTTATTTTAAAACTGCTAATGATTCACTAAAAACTGCTCAACAAAATAAAGTAGCACATATTCTTAAAAAGCTGAACCTTCAAGAAGGACAAACGCTGTTAGATATAGGTTGCGGATGGGGAGAATTAATCATTACGGCCGCTAAAAAATATGGAGTGAAAGCAACAGGAATTACTTTGTCAACGGAACAATTTGAACGAGTGAAAGATAGAATATTAGAAGAACAATTAGAAGATTCTTTAGATGTGCAATTAATAGACTATCGAGAGTTAAAAAAACAGAAATTCGATCGAATCGTTAGTGTTGGAATGCTTGAACACGTCGGTCAAGAACATTTGACTGAGTATTTCCAAAAGGTAAATGAATTGCTGGAAGATGGCGGATTATCCGTTCTCCATACAATTACCACTCATAAAGAAGGCGCAACAAATGCTTGGATTGATAAGTATATTTTCCCGGGAGGATATGTTCCATCTGTCAGTGAACTTGTAACTCATATGGCGGAAAATAAATTCCTTTTAATTGATTTGGAAAGTCTTCGCAGACATTATGAAAAGACGCTGGATATGTGGTCAGAGAACTTTGAAAATGTTCTAGATAAAGTGAAAAAGACTAAAGATGAACGATTTATTCGCATGTGGCGATTATATTTGAATGCTTGTGCTGCTTCATTCCAAGCAGGGAACATTGACTTAACTCAATTTATTTTTACAAAAGGTACAAACGATTCACTCCCATTCACTCGAAGTTATATGTATAGATAACACTCATTAATAGTAGTGGTGTAGACCAAGATATTGGTTTGTACCGCTACAGTTTTGTATGATGGCATGATCATCGTGAATGACCAGCTATCTACAAAATATATTGTTGGACAAATATATATAACTGTTGTATATTTAGAACAATAATTAAATTGCTTAACAGAAACAATGAATTCACATATTACAAAAAGTAATCGTGATTGTTCGGTACTTTTTGTAATATGTGAATTTTTTATTCATCACAAATTTTGGAGGTCATTTAAATGACACAAGGTACAGTAAAATGGTTTAACGCAGAAAAAGGTTTTGGATTTATTGAAGTTGAAGGCGGAAGCGACGTATTCGCTCACTTCTCAGCAATCCAAGGCGACGGTTTCAAATCACTTGACGAAGGTCAAAAAGTGGAATTTGATATCGAAGATGGTCAACGTGGACCACAAGCAGTAAACATCGTAAAACTTTAATTCCTCGGAATTAAATAAATTAGAGACATTCCTTATGGGTGTCTCTTTTTTTGTTTTATTTTAAATAGGGTCGGATAGAAATTTAGACTATGGGACAAAGTATTAACCATCCAAGCAAAGTGATAACATAAGGATATAAAGATCTTTCAGATAGGAATGAACCAAGATGAGTAATACACATATATTTTCAAAGCGTGAAGAGATTGCGAATGCAATCATTCACGGAATTGGAGCTCTTTTAAGTATTGCGGCTCTTGTCATTTTGATTGTGTCTTCTGTGACACGAGGAACGGCGTGGCATGTAGTGAGTTTTACGTTGTTTGGAGTGACGATGGTGCTGTTATATGCTTCGTCCACACTCGTTCATGGGTTCCCAGCGGGTCGAGCGAAAGATGTGTTTGAGATAATGGATCACTCAGCCATTTACTTTTTCATAGCAGGGACGTATACTCCTTTTTTATTCCTTGCAGTAAAAGGAACACTTGGCTGGACGTTATTTGGGATTGTGTGGGGGCTTGCGATAGCTGGTACGGTGTTTAAAGCATATTTTGTGAAGCGCTTTTTGCATACGTTGACGTTATTGTATGTTGTGATGGGCTGGTTGATGGTATTTGCATGGAAACCGCTTGTAGCAAACGTATCGACTCAAGGTCTTATTTATCTGGCTGTAGGTGGCGTGCTCTATACAGTAGGTGCAGTTTTTTATGTTTGGCGCGGATTTACGTATCATCATGCGGTCTGGCATATTTTTGTACTTGCAGCATCCATATTGCATTTTTTTGCAGTTATGACTTTATTGGCGTAAACTTACTAATATATTTATAACGTGAAGGGAGAGATAAGAATATGATAAAAACAACTGTATTTGAACAATTAAAACGTGCGATGAAAGAGAAGGACGTATTAGCAAAGGGCGTACTAACACTCTTAAAATCAGCACTGGATAGCGCAGAAAAAGAAAAAGGTTCCAGCCTTTCACCAGAAGAAGAAATTGCTATTGTGAATCGCGAAGTGAAACAAACGAACCAAGCGTTAGAAGGAGCTCAAAATGCAAATCGTGAGGACTTAATCGAAAAAGAAGAAGCAAAACTAGTATTACTAAAAAGCTTCTTGCCAAAACAGTTAAGCGAAGAAGAAATTACATCAATTCTAACAGAGGCTGGAATTGTAAAAGGTATGAATATGGGCGATGCGATGAAAATTGCCAAACCATTACTTACTGGAAAAGCAGACGGCTCGACTATGTCTAAAGTCGTGAAAAATTTGATCTAAAAAGAAGAGTGCCTAGCGAAAGTGCACTTAAAAACTTACATTTTAAAATTCGTAGCGGTTTTTTAAACGAAAATAGGCAACTTCTTGTTCGATTTTGAACAGGAAAGTTGCCTATTTCTTTGATCTTTTCTATTCTTTTTCTTTCAGAGCAATAAATAATACCCCATGTAACATACGATTATCGAATAGTATGCTGCATAGGAATCTTAATATGGCAGATTGTTGGAAGAATTCGGCTAACTTCTGTAGTATTAAAATAGAGATAACATATTGTCCTTTCCAGGAAGGGCTAGTAAAGGAGTTAAAACAATGAAGCAAAAATACGAAAAGATCTTTCAAGAATTTACGTTTCCATCAGGAGTAGAAGTAAAGAATCGAATAATGGTCGCACCGATGACGAACTATTCCTCTGAAGAAAGTGGGGAAATTTCAGAAAGAGAGCTAGCTTATTATAAAGAGCGTACTGGTGGAGTCGGGACTTTCATTACTGCCTGTGCGTATGTGAGTAAGGATGGTAAAGGATTTCCGGGGCAATTCAGTATAGACGATGATAAATTCCTTCCAGGATTGAAAAAACTAGCGCAAACTATCCAGTCGAATGGAACAAAAGCAATTATACAAATTTATCATGGGGGCAGACAGTCGCCACCACAATTACTGCCAGACCAACAACCTGTTTCAGCAAGTGCTATTGCTGCGGAACGTGAAGGTGCAGCAGTTCCGAGAGAGATGACAGAAGAGGAAATAAACAATACAATACTCGCTTTTGGTGAAGCTACTAGAAGAGCTATTGAAGCAGGTTTTGATGGAGTAGAAATCCACGGGGCGAACACTTATTTATTACAACAATTCTTCTCGCCACATTCAAATAGAAGAGACGACAAATGGGGTGGATCTCTTGAGAATCGGATGAAGTTTCCTTTAGCCATTGTAGATTCTGTTAAAAAAGCAGTGGAGGAACATGCAAAAGCTCCATTTGTCGTTGGTTACCGAATATCTCCAGAAGAAGGCAGTAATCCAGGGATTCAATTGGAAGATACACTTCAATTTGTCGATAAGCTGGCAGACCAAGGATTAGACTATTTACATGTGTCTGTTAATCATTTCTGGAATGGCTCCTTCCGTGAAAAAGATAAAACAGAGTCAAGAATTATTAACATACATGAAAAAATAGGAGATCGTGTTACGGTAGTTGGGGTAGGTTCATTGCATACACCAGATGAAGTGGTAGAAGCACTTGAAACAGGAGTCCCGTTCATTGCGCTAGGTCGCGAATTACTAATGGAGCCGAAGTGGATGGAGAAAGTCCAAGCAGGTGAGGAAGATCAAATACGTAAAACTCTTTCTAGACATGCTCAGGAAGAATTAGTTATTCCAGATCCATTATGGGACAGACTGATGAATGTAAAAGGCTGGTTACCAGTAGAAGATTAAAAACTGAAATAAAGAAAACAGACACTGTGTAGTATGGTGTCTGTTTTTTTTCTTTCTATATAAATAGTAAGTAATGCATTTTTTTCTTAAATTCTAAAGATATTGTAAAATAACTAAATACTTCTTGACCTAGTCCAATAGAAGGAATAAAGTAATTTGAGTGGGTCTTTTTATTTTATAATGAAGGGAATAGAATTAGGTGAAAATAACTATAACGAAAAAAATGTGGATAGGATTTGGATCTGTACTTGTTTTATTGATAATTGTGGGTCTATTAAGCTTATACTCAGTCAACCGGATAAGCGGGGAATATAAATCATTAAAGGAGGATCGGATTGATCCAATACTACTACTGGATGAACTTACTGCCTTTCAAAAGGATATGACAACGGTAAGTCTTGCTTTGGCATTAGGAGATACTGCAGTAGAAGGTTTAACTGATGAATTCGATAAAGGATTCCAAGAAACTGCTAGCAGAATTAATGATATGAAATTATCTTCAGAAGGCCAAGCATTTCTTGATAGAATAATAGAATTAGAGAATCATTACGCTTCATTGAATAAGGCTATTACTAGGGAAACAGTACCTAGCGATGATCCCGAAATTGCCAAACTTAATAGTAAATATACAGTAGAAGAGTTAATGGCTGCTATTGCCGATATGAAAGGATATATGACAGATGCAGTAGATAAAACAACTGTAGAACTTGAGGAGTTAGCAAAACTAACACTTACGTTGATATTTGTTCTTATAGTAATAGCAATTGTTGTAGGAGTTGTTATTTCAACTTTAATAAGTAAAGGTATAGCAAAACCAGTTCGTAAAATGACCGATTCCATGAAAGAAATATCGGAAGGAAATTTACAGATTGATCGTGTCGTGATTAAAAATAAAGATGAGATAGGTACTTTAGCTAGTACGTTCAACAAGATGTTAGAGGACTTAAGAGGAATGGTTACAAGAATGAGAGATTCCTCCGTAGAACTTGCGTCTAGTGCAGAGCAGCTTTCAGCAAGCTCTGAAGAGAGTCTTGCATCTTCTCAAATGGTTGCAACATCTGCTGAGCAACAAATGGTTAGCAGTGAACAACAACTGCGCATAGTAGAGAAAAATAATGATTCCATGGTAAATATGGGTCATGTTGTTAACCAAATTTCTGAAAGTAATGAAGAAATGGAAATAGCCGCAAACTCTGTTGTGGAATTGGTGAATAATGGATCTGAGGTAGTATCTAAAGTATCTGATCAAATGAATACAATTGACGCCACTATAAGAGAATCCTCTGACATTATTAAAGAAATGGAACAACATTCAAACCAAATTCAAAAAGTAACTGCATTAATCACCGAAATTTCTGAGCAAACTAATTTGCTTGCGTTAAATGCTGCTATCGAAGCAGCTAGAGCTGGGGAATATGGCAAAGGCTTCGCAGTAGTAGCTGAGGAAGTACGAAAACTTGCCGAGCAATCTAAAAACTCTGCCTCTGAAATTGAGTCGATGATTGGAGTTATACAATTGGCAGCGGGCAAAGCTGTTAAATCAATTGATATAGGTGGAGAGAAAGTGAAGGAAGGACTAAATGCCTCCAATCAATCTCGTCAAGTATTTGTGGAAATTGAAGCTGCAGTTGAAGTAGTAGGTTCGAAAATAGAATCTGTCTCTAGCGCGATCAAAGAAGTTCAATCCGTATCGGCAACTGTAACAACAGCTTCAAAAGAAATTGCACTTCTTGTACAGCAAACAGCAGATGGAGCAAATGATACGAGTGCTGCAACTGAAGAACAGCTTGCTGCAAACCAAGAAATTTCTTCCAATGCACAATCATTAGCACATTTAGCTGAAGTATTACAAACTGAAGTAAGTCATTTTAAAATCAATTAAGTATAAAGATTAAAAGGGACACAACTAAACGTGTCCCTTTTAATTTAGACTCTCTACTTTTGGGGAAACCTTCAATTACCTTTTACATAGTATTGATAAAAAATGGATACTATAGTTTTAAGCTAAAAGGAGTGATACTTATGGCAATGTGTCCTTTATGTAACTCATTAAAAAAATTAGAAGTTTCCTGCCCCAATTGTGATACGCAATTAGATGACTCAGGTAAGGTATCTGACTTTTTAGATCCATATGGACATTATAACGATGAAGAGACTGTGAAAATGGGTGATGGGTATCCAAATACAGCGAGAGATCAAATTTGTCCACATCTGATGGTCTGTAATAACTGTGGAAACGAAGTGGTGAAATTCATACAAGAAGAATAATTATACGTTCGTATGTGTTGAATGCAACAAAGTTTCTGTATATAATGAATTTAGGAACATACAATAAAAAGACTGGATACGCGAATATCCAGCCTCACAACTGCAAACCGCAGAAAGAGCGGTTGGTCCAGGTCAAAAATAACCGTCAAACCTTTAGCTCAGGGGACGGTTATTTCTTTTGATCAAAGAAAATAATCAATGTCACAACGATTGAAAAAGTCGCTAACAGTACAGTACTAAGCTGTATTAACAAACTGATTGCTTCGAATGTGGTCATTGGCATCACCTCCTTGAAAGGAAGTGACCAACCGCCCACCCTGCTATGCAATTGTAAAATGATTATAGCATAAAATAGAACGAATAATCTTTATAGTTAGAATGTTGTTAATTGAATTATCCAGGTCAGAGACGATGAAAGTTGTTTCTGATCTGGATTTTGTTTAGAGGTTTTCCTAAGTGAAAAGCAAAAATCGATTCGAGGAGTTCAAACCTCCAATACTTTGATCGTATTATCTACATTAAAAGAGAAGTTAAATAGGTAGGGGAATAGCTGATGATTTGGAAAGGGTTTCGATTTGGAATGTTTTTGCAGATTGCAGTTGGACCAATCTGTTTGTTTATTTTTCAAACTGCAGCTACTTCCGGATTTGTTGCTGCAGAAACAGGTGTATTGGGGGCAGCGATCGTTGATAGTCTCTATATACTTGCAGCAATTTTTGGAATAGGGAAGATGCTTAATAGGTATCCAAGAATGAAAGGGGTCATTCGCTATTTTGGGGCAGCGGTTCTTGTTTTGTTTGGTTTAAGTACCGTCATAGGAGTTTTTGGGTTTTCCATAATTCCAAGTTTAGATTTTCACGCTGAACAAAGTATAGAAATAATATTTGTTAAAACGATTGTTTTAACGCTTTCCAATCCATTGACAATTCTATTTTGGGCTGGCGTTTTGTCTACGAAACTAGTAGAAGAAGGTTTAAAGCAAAAGGATATGTATTCCTTTGGACTTGGTGCAGTATTATCCACTCTCTTTTTTCTAACGATCATTTCAATTTTAGGGACATTTCTATTTGTTTTTGTAGAGCCAGTTGTTCTGAAAGGATTGAATGTAATTGTAGGTATTGTGTTGGTAGCATTTGGAATAAGAACAGCAGTCAAAAAATAGTCCAGGCAGAAACAATTTAGTTTGCCTGGATTTTTTTTGAGTAATTACCTAAAGCCTACACATATCTTGAGTCGTTTGTAATTGCCATAGCTTGATTGATTTTCTCTGCGGTTTCTTTCAGTAGTGGCAAGAATTCATCACGCAATATTTCTTTAGATACTCGACCAGCATGAACAGAGCAGTTAAAAGCAGCGAATACTTTTCCAGATGCATCTCGAAGTGGTACTGCGATGGAACGAAGACCTTCTTCTAACTGCTGATCGACACCACCCCATTCATTTTCTCGAACTTCTTCTAGCATAGTCAGCAGCTGCTCTTTATCAACGATTGTTTTATCTGTAAATTTTTCGAAATCGAAGGACTCTAAATATTTTTCTAATCTTTCTTTTGGCAAGTATGCCAGTAGGACATGGCCCATGGATGTTGCATAAGCTGGTAGGCGTGAACCTACGTCTAAGTTGATGGACATAATTCGTTTCGTGGAAACACGTGCTACATAAATGATATCTGTACCATCTAGAATCGAAATGGAGCAAGATTCTCCGGTTTGATTGACAAAATCACGCATGAATGAATGAGCAATACTCCACTTATTATTGGATGATAAGTATGCGTAACCGAGTGATAGTGTACGAGCTGTCAATGTAAACAAACTGTTGTTGGATACGGCGAAGCCTAGATGTTCAAGCGTCAATAATATTCTACGAGCTGTAGGTCTACTAAGTCCTGTTAGTTTCGATACATCACTAATAGTGAGTGCTTGGTTTTCTTGTGAAAATGCTTGGATTACTTGAAGTCCACGCTCCAATGATTGTATGTAGTCTCCCGACTGTTTGAAATTGTCTGTCTTTTCTATTGACAAAGCTATCACCCTTCATGTTAAAATAAGATTGTACGAATAAAGAACTATTGTACGTATATCGTACAATGCTAATAGGAAATTTGCAAGTGCTGTACGAAGAATTTTTATTTTTTTATAACTAAATGAATACGCTTACAATTGGTGTTGTATGGTTGGGGATTATCAAACAAAACTTGAGGGGGAAATAGAAATGGCAGAAGTAGCAGTAAAAAACGCAAGAGTATTAGAAGCGTATGAAGGATTTGTAAAACATATGAAAGCATTCTTAGAAGAGCAACAGTTTAACCATGAAGAGTATACGAACTTTGTGAACTGGGCAGATCGACTAGGTAGAAGTGGAGAGATTCCATTATTCTTAGACGTTTTTGTAGAAACATATGTGTTAGAAGCAAAATATAAAAATACTCCCGGAACAGAGCCATCGTTACTTGGACCTTACTATGAAGAAAACTCACCTTTACTAGAAGGATCGAAAGTTGTGATTCCACAACGTCCAGATGAGCCAGGAGATAAATTGAAATTTTTCGGAAACGTTAGCTCTGTAAATGGACCGATTGGAAAAACGAAGGTCGAGTGGTGGCAAGACGATGCAGATGGATTATATTCAAACTATGATTCTACTGCACCAGATTTCAATTTAAGAGGGCAGTTCTACACAGATGAGAATGGAGATTTTGAAGTACAATCAATCGTACCAATTCCATATCAAATTCCAACAAATGGACCTACTGGTGAATTTACATTTGCTGCCGGTTATCATGCATACCGTCCAGCGCATATTCATATTAAGTTCGAACATGAGGGACATGAGACATTAATTACGCAAGTGTTCTTTGAAGGAGACCAATGGTTAGAAACGGATGTTGCCGGTGGTGTTCGTTCAACGCTTACTACAAAACTGATAGATAAGGGTGACCATAAAGAAGCTACCTTAAACTTTGTCATGCGAACTGAATAAGATATTAATTTCATAGCTGTCGAGTAAAACTTGTCAGCTATTTTCTGTTAGACTTTTTAGATAATTTTGATACAATAAAAATATAGTTTGTACGTATTAAGTAATTATGTACGAATAACGTACGAAAAGGGGTGCGATAATGGATTTTTACAAAGTAAATATAAATGGAAAAGCTATACAAGTTGCCGACTATCCAGGGGAAAAAGGACCAATCATTGCAATCCACGGATTAACCGGGACACATAAGAACATGCATTACTACGCAGAAAGACTCAAAGGAGAATATCGTTTTATTTCAATTGATTTGCGCGGGCGTGGGAACAGTGATGAAACGGATGAAGAGCCGTCGATTTTCAAACATGCGGATGATATTGTCGGTTTAATAAATGAGTTGAAGTTAGAAAGTCCTATTCTATTAGGATATTCAATGGGTGCTTTTATTTCAGCTATTGTTGCAAGTCGGTTGAAGTCAGTGAAAGGTTTGATATTACTGGACGGCGCTGCAAAAGCGACGGAACACCAACGAGGAATTGTACAGCCATCTCTAGGAAGAATTAGTAGAGAGTTTACTTCAAAATCGCATTACACAGAAGAAATTCAGAAGATTTACTCGAACTTAGGTATCGAGTGGAATGATGTGTTACAAGAAACAGTTGAATACGAAGTGGGTCCTGCAGGAGACCATTGGGAAAATAAATCAACAGAAGCACGCATAGTTGCTGATTTTAATAGCTTCTATAATTTTAGTCCGAAAGAGATTTGTTCCCAAATTGAATGTCCGGTGCTGCTCGTTTACGCGAAAGGCAATATTGGTTCAATGCCACCACTTTTTTACCTAACAGATTATGAAGAAACTAGGAAGCATACAAAGCAAATAGAGACAGTTGTGTCGGATTGTAATCATTACACGATGGTATTTGAAAAGCGGGAAGATATTCAAATAGCAATGGATGTATTTCTACAAAAACTATAATGGACAACTACAAAGGGTTTAAGGGGAGAAAAAAATGAAATTTTCGTTGGGAAATTTAAATAGGATTCTGTGGAAGTCCCACAAGCAAACGAAAGATCTAGTGACAATGGCGGAGCTTCGGAATCACAGCAGTGCAGGGATGGTATCTTCTGAATTGCCGGTTGGAAAAATGAGCACCACTAAGAACGAACAGACAAAACGAAATAATTCCTATAGCACAACGCAATTTGTCGGTCTCTTTTTAGGGCCACTATCATTTCTATTAATACTGTTTTTCTTGCCTCTTCCACAACTGAGTGACCAAGGGCGATCTGTCCTCGCGATTACTGCATGGATTGCTGTATGGTGGATTTTGGAATCAATCCCATTAGGTATTACTTCTCTAATGCCTCTAGTATTATTGCCAGTGATGGGGGCGGTCGGAGAGGGTGTTGCTGCTGCTAGCTACGGAAACCCTCTAATCTTTTTATTTATCGGAGGGTTCGCGCTAGCTTTAGCTTTGGAGCGCTGGAATCTCCATGAACGAATTGCGATTACGATTATCAGTGCAGTGGGGACTAGTACTCCGGGGCTAGTTCTAGGATTTATGTTAGCGACAGGTTTAATATCAATGTGGGTTTCGAATATGGCCACAGTTATGCTAATGCTTCCGATTGGTACGGCCATCATCGCAAAAGTCGTGACTCTCATGAAAGAAGATAATGTGTATTCCAAAGAAGAAGAAATGAAGTTCACGAAATCAATTATTTTTGCAATAGGCTTTGGGGGAACAATTGGCGGAAGCGCAACCTTGATAGGAACACCGACGAACCTTGTGCTTGCAGGACTTTCCAAGGAACTATTAGGGTTTGAAATATCCTTCGCCCAATTTTTTCTCTTTGCCTTTCCGCTGACTGCGTTGTTGATGCTGTTTTCTATTTTCTATATTACAAAAATTGCTTATCCAATGAAGGTTAAAAAAATTAAGAACGGTCGTCAGTTTGTAAGTGATCGGAAAAAAGAACTTGGTAAAATGTCGTATGAAGAAAAAATAGTATTGTCCATTTTCTGTTTAACTGGATTCATGTGGATGACGAGAACATTCCTATGGAGTGATATCATCCCTGGTTTGAGCGATACGATGATTGCTATGGTAGCCGCGGTTCTACTACATATTATTCCATCATCTAATAGACCGGGCGAACGTATCCTTGGAAAAGATTCACTCAAGAATATGCCATGGGATGTTCTGCTCTTAGTTGGTGGTGGGCTTGCACTTGCTGCAGGTTTTAACGGAACGGATCTGGCGACCTGGATTGGTAGCCAATTACTATTACTAGATGGTGCTTCTTACCTTATGATTCTTGGTGTTACTACATTGCTTGGTATCGGTATGACACAAATGACGCCGAATACAGCGACTGTAACGATTCTTGTTCCAATTACTGCAGCGTTGGCGCTTGCAATGAATGTTCACCCGCTTCCGCTTATGACAGCGGTAGCTATGGGAGCTGGGTTTGCATTTATGTTACCGATTGGTACGCCATCGAATGCGATCATATTTGCAACCGGCAAAATAACGATGATGGATATGCTGAGAAAAGGGACGGGTCTGACGGTATTGGCATATGTTCTAATTGTTTTGTTTGTGTATTTCGTTCTTCCAATCATATTTGGTATCAATCAGTTTGAATACCCAGAGGTTTTAAAATAATTCGAAACTTAGGAGTGAAATAATGAGTAAAGGATTGGAATATTTTAAAGAAGTGTACGACGAGGTTCCAGGTTGGGTGCAGAAAATGCATGATTATAGCCCGATTGTGCTCGATCATTATACGGGATTACGCGGAGAGATTATGCAAGATGGTGCATTATCCCGCAAGGAAAAAGATGTGCTTTTAGCGAGTATGAACGCTGCTCGATTGTATGCACGCAGTATGGGTTATCACACGAAAGGCGCAATCGATTTTGGGTCGACGATTCCTGAACTAGTGGAGTACTTTTTAGTTTCTTATTTATACGGAGGAACAGCGGCTTTAAAAGTATCGCTAGAGGGACTTGCTTATGCACTTGAGCTAAAAGGGAAGCGAATAGTACATTCTGAAAAGGATCCAGAGACGATTGAAGAGATTTTCGAGACGATAATTACATGGCTAGGTGACGAGGATACTAACTTTTTAGTAGAATCTCTTGCAATCATTCAAAGTGGTGACAAAGCAAGAATAGAAAAAAAGCTTCTTGGAGAAGGCCGTGTGTCTACGCGTATGAAGCATTTAAATATGGTTGGAAACTATATTACACAACTACGAGGAGCAGATGCGGTTCCTTGGATAGAAAAAGCGAGAGCAGTAGGTGTAACGGAAGCAGAACTTGCGGATGTTGGGTATATTTGCGTGTTAACCGCTGGAATTCCAGCATGGTTTGAAATAAGCGATTCATTAAAGTTAGCAACTAAGTAAGGAGAGTTTAATATGTCAAAAGTTATCAGTGACATTCAGGATGCTTTAGCTTGTGTAGAGAGTGGTCATACCGTCTTAGTAGGTGGTTTTGGATTAGTAGGGGCACCTCTTTCATTAATAGAAGGTTTAACAGAAAAAGATGTGAAAGATTTAACGATTGTTAGTAATAATCTTGGTGAATCGGGTAAAGGTCTTGGGATTTTACTCAATCAAAACAAAATCAAAAAAGGGATTGGTTCTTATTTTACGAGTAACCGGGATGTCGGGGGTAAGTATCAAAAAGGAGAAATCGAGTTAGAGTTGCTACCTCAAGGTACATTAGCCGAATCTCTACGTGCTGGTGGTGCTGGACTAGGCGGATATTACACGACAACTGGTGTTGGAACGGATCTTGCAAAAGGAAAAGAAGAACGAGTGATTGATGGAGTGAACTATATTTTTGAAAAGGCGATTCGTGCAGATGTTGCACTTATTCGTGCACATAAAGCAGACACCCTTGGAAATCTCGTTTATTACAAAACTGCGCGTAACTTTAACCCGCTTATGGCAACAGCTGCGAAGAAAGTAATTGTAGAAGTGGATGAAATTGTGCAACCTGGTGAGTTAAATCCCGAAGAAATCGTGACGCCATTTTTGTATGTCGATACAATTATTCAAGCACAGCAAGTGTTGACGAAGGAAGGGGTTGTGAACAAATGACTACATTAAGTAAAACAGATATGCAGCATTTAATCGCGAAGCGTGTAGCAGCTGAACTCGAAGGACCTTGTGTTGTGAATTTAGGAATTGGTATTCCTACACTCGTTGCGGAATATATGGATGCAAAGGATATTTACATGCATACGGAAAATGGCCTGCTTGGCGTAACAGATGTGGGGGAAGCGGATATCGATCCAAACCTTGTAAATGCAGGAAAGCTACCAGTCGGGGAAGCAATTGGTGCCTCTTATTTCAATAGTTCAGATTCCTTTGCAATGATTCGTGGAGGGCATATAGATGTAGCAATTCTAGGTGCGCTTCAAGTCGATCAGACTGGCGTTATTGCGAACTGGGCCGTACCCGGAAAGAATATTATGGGTGTCGGTGGTGCAATGGATTTATTGGTTGGTGCAAAGAAAGTATTTGTGACGATGAGTCATTCGTCAAAAGACGGCAGTAGCAAGTTGCTGAAAGAATGTACATATCCGATTACATCGACAAGAAGTATTGATATGATTTTCACGGAACTTGCGGTATTTGAAGTAGTGGATAAGCAATTGAAGCTTGTCGAGTTAATGCCAGGTGTAACCATTGAAGAAGTACGAGCAAAAACGGAAGCTGATTTTATACAATAATATAGAAGAAAGTTGGTTCTAAATGAAAATACGTTCTTTTGATGTTTATATATTAGATTTACCAACAATTCGCCCGCACCAATTAGCGATGCATACGATTGTCTCCCAATCAGTCGTAGTAGGTTGTGTCACAGATGAGGAAGGGCGCGAGGGCTGGTCCGAAGTGGCGACTATTGGAGGAGCATCATACGGAGAGTCGACACCTGAAGCGATTAAAGCAAATATAGATACGTATATTGCACCGCTAGTTATCGGGAAAGATCCTATTCATTTTGACAAAATTATGTATGAGGTTTCGAAGCAAGTTAGAGGCAATAATTTTGCGAAAACGGTAGTGGAAGCTGCAATTATTGATTTAGCCGCTCGTAGTAAAAATATACCGGCATTCGAATTATTCGGAGGCCAAATTCATACTTCATTGCCAATTGCATGGACACTTGCAAGTGGAAATACTGCAAAAGATATTGAAGAAGCGAAAGAATTTTTGCATCAAAAGCGCCATAATATTTTCAAGTTGAAAATAGGAAAAGGCGATCCGTTTAAAAACGTCGAGCATGTTCGAAAGATAAAACATGCAGTTGGAGACGAAGCTCGTATTACGGTCGATGTCAATCAAGCGTGGGACGAGGATACCGCGAATTATTGTATCGCAGCTCTAGAAGATGGCGGCGTTTCGATGATAGAGCAGCCGCTACAAACATGGAATTACGAAGGAATGGCAAGGTTAACCTCTCGTTTTAAAGTACCAATTATGGCAGATGAAGCTGCAAATAGCATACAAGATGTATTCCAAATTTCGAAGCACCGTGCCGGAAATTGTATCGCGTTGAAACCTTGCAAAGCAGGAGGGCTAACGCAAACGAAGAAAGTGGCGGGTATAGCAGAAGCAGCAGGAATTGGATTGTATGGAGGTACGATGATTGAGTCTAGCTTAGGAACAGCAATTTGTGCTCAACTGTACGCAACAATCCCAGAAATGAAATTTGGTACAGAAATATTCGGTCCTTTATTGTTTAAAGATGATCTTACGTTGGAACCTATTAAGTTTGAAAACTTTGAAGTGGTAATCCCAACCGGTCCTGGATTCGGTGTAGAAATTGATCGTGAAAAAGTGAAGCATTATGCAAGAAGTTAATGGGTTGGAGATGATGAGATGAAAAATGTAGTAATCGTAGATGCTGTACGTACAGCAATTGGGAAACTGGGTGGAAGCCTTGGCAATGAAACAGTAGATTACTTGGGATCACATGTAATAGAAGAATTGATTCGTCGTACAGAATTAGATAAAACTGTTATCGAAGAAGTGATTTTAGGTCAAGCGAAACAAAGTGCGGATGTATCAAACTTAGCAAGAGTTGCGATGCTTCGTGCAGGCATTCCTGTAGAGATTCCTGGATATACAATTCATAGACAATGTGGTTCTGGCGTTCAAGCGGTAAACTCTGCAGCTCAACAAATTCAAACAGGGTTAAGCGAAATTATTATTGCGGGTGGAGCAGAGTCGATGAGTACTGCACCATATTATGTGAATAGTGTGCGCTTTGGAACAAAGTCTGGAGACGTTTCGCTAAAAGATCCGAATACGGCTAGTCAACCGGGGTCTCAGCCAAGAGAAGTTTATGGAGATTTGAATATGGGAATCACAGCGGAAAATGTTGCAGAAAAGTATGGGATTTCAAGAGAAGCGCAAGATGAATTCGCATTAAGCAGCCAGGAAAAAACGAAAAATGCAATTGAAAAAGGTTATTTTGAAAAAGAGATAGCCCCGTATCCAGTGAAAACTCGTAAAGGTATTGTAGAATTTAAAGTCGACGAGCACCTTAGAGAAACAACTTTAGAGAAGCTGGCAGCATTGAAGCCGGTTTTCAAGGAAGGTGGTACGGTAACTGCAGGTAACGCTAGTGGTCGGAATGATGGAGCAGCTGCGTTATTAGTAATGTCTGAAGACGAAGCATTAAAACGTGGCTACAAACCAAAAGCACGCATAATCGCACAAGCTTCTGTAGGCTGTGCACCTGAGTTAATGGGACTGGGTCCTGTGTATGCGATGCAAAAAGCATTGAAGCAAACTAATTTGTCGATGGCAGATTTAGATGTAGTAGAATTGAATGAAGCATTCGCATCGCAAGCCGTTGCCTGTGTGAATGAATTAGGTCTAGATTACAGCAAGGTGAATCCAAATGGTGGAGCCATTGCAATGGGGCACCCAATTGGTGCGACTGGTGCAATACTATTGACGAAATTAGTTCACGAACTAGAACGTACTGGTAACAAATATGGTGCGGTGACACTATGTATCGCTGGCGGTATGGGCATCGCAACAATCATTGAAAATATGCAAGTTTAAGGAAGAGTTGCTTAGGCGGCTCTTTTTGTTTTGGGAGAGAATGGACTGGTTTTGGATTGGTTGCTTTCGTGTGTGAATTAGTTGCTTTTGCACTCAATTTGGTTGCTTACCTCATAGAATTGGTTGTTCTCGTAAGAAATTGGTCTCCCTTCGCCAATATTTTCTATTAAAATTGTAATTTCTTATACTGGAATTTTTCGAAAAATATGGCCATTTTTCAAAACAGATTTTAATTGTTTTGGAAGGTGGCTTCTTTTTATTTTATTAGAATGTTTGTTTTTCGGAGTTTTTGGGCAAGACTGTGTCGAAATAAAAATGTTTTACAGTTTACTTGTAAAGGAGGATTTATTTTGAAGTTTAGAACATTTTTGTTCATTGTGCTTATAACATTTTCAACGAACACCGTAACACAAGCGGCGGATCTTATGCAGATAGGCACAGGAGGGGGCGATCTCGATGCTTCCTATAGTTTTCCAGAAGAATTTGATTTGCCGTTTCAATATGCTTTAGATTTGGGGTTAGTCAATTATCCACCAGTAGAACTGGAAGAAGAGCCTAGAGTATATGAGGTCATGGAAGGGGATAATTTGTTTCGAATTGCACTGAAACATAATATTCCATTGGAGTCGTTAATGGAATGGAATAATTTGGACGGGTATTTAATACACCCTGGCGATGAATTGATAGTGAGCGGTGAGGGGATGGAAGGAGAGACCGTTCCTAAAAAGCCTGATAGGAAGGTGGCGGCTGTATTCACTCCAATTGTTACAACCCCACCAATTGTAGTACCGGTAGTAAAGGAAGAAAAGGTAGAAGCACAAGTAGCGAATGAAATGACTGTTACAGCAACAGCCTATACAGCATATTGTGCAGGATGTTCCGGGACGACTGCCTATGGAATTGACTTGCGTTCCAATCCGAATCAGAAAGTGATTGCCGTAGATCCAAGAATTATTCCACTCGGTACAAAAGTTTGGGTGGAAGGTTATGGAGAGGCTATTGCCGGTGATACAGGTGGGGCTATTAAAGGCCATAAAATTGATGTATTTATTCCATCTTATGATAATGCGATGGAATGGGGAGTCAAAAAGGTGAAAATTAAAGTACTCAATTAATCAAGGAATCCTATGCAAAGTGTTTTGCATAGGATTTTTTTGAGGCATATGAAATTATGTGGATAGCTTTCTCCAAGCAAGCTAGGGCAAGCTCCACGAAAATTGCTTGCTAATCAGTTTCGAATTTTACAGTATATGGTTGAAGGAGACAAAATACACTGCGAACGCGACAAACTAGCCTTTGTACACGACAAAGACTACCCGGAGCACGACAAAAAGACCGCTCAACACGACAAACCCGAAGATCCTATCCTTAAGACGCAATCCCTATCTCGAAAACTATCCTATTTAAGGGTAGTTTTTTGTGTTTGAAATGAAATGAGTTCCTAAAATCGTCCGAATTCTCCATGCACTTTCACAATATCTCAACAATTTTTACTTAACATTATTAACTACTCCATACTTGCTTAATGTTTGTTTCGTAATATAAACCTTGTAAGCAAATCAAAACAAACACAAACAAACGGAGGTTTTCATTAATGTCTTTTAAGCGTATCTGGAAGAAAAGTTTAATCGGTGTACTAGCAGTATCTATTTTGGCAGCTTGTTCAGATGGGTCTGCCGGATCAACAGTTAATGGCAACGATTTATCGTTAGATGAGATTACAACAAAAGCAAAAGAAGAAGGTACAGTAAACTCGGTAGGTATGCCAGATACATGGGCGAACTGGGTGGAAACTTGGGAAGAGCTTGGGACTGAGTACAGCTTAAAACATGCAGATACAGACATGTCGAGTGCAGAAGAACTTGCAAAGTTTGAAGCTGAGAAGGAAGATGCAACGGCTGATATTGGAGACGTTGGTATTGCGTTTGGACCGATTGCGAAAGACAAAGATTTAACATTAGCTTATAAAACTTCTCATTGGGATGATATTCCGGATTGGGCTAAAGACGATGAAGGCCACTGGGTTGTTGGATATACAGGAACAATGTCCTTTTTAACAGATACAAATAATGTGAAAAACCCACCTAAATCATGGGAAGATATTAAAAACGGTGATTACAATGTGAGTATTGGGGATGCATTAACCGCGAACCAAGCACAGTTTGCTATTTTAGCAGCAGCAATGGCTTTTGGTGGAGATGAGAAAAATTTACAACCAGGTATTGATTTCTTCGCGGAGCTTGCGAAACAAGGTCGCTTACAAGGTGATCCAACTGTAGCAAACTTGGAAAAAGGGGAAATCGATGTAGCAATTCTTTGGGACTTTAACTCTTTAGGTTACCGTAGCCAAATTGATGAATCTCGTTTTGATGTAGTAATTCCAGAAGAGGGTTCTGTAACTTCTGGTTATGCAACGGTTATTAATAAATACGCGAAAAACCCACATGCTGCAATGCTAACGCGTGAATACATTTTATCGGATGCTGGACAAGAAAATCTTGCAAAAGGGTATGCTCGCCCAATCCGTGAAAATGTAGAGCTTTCAGCGGAAGTAGAAGCATTGTTATTACCGTCGGAAATGTATGCAAATGCAAAACCAGTTGGTGATCAAAAAGCGTGGGAAGAAACAACGAAACAAATTCCACAAATGTTCCAAGAACAGGTGTTAATCCATGTCAAATAATCGTGTAGTTCTTATAGTGGTAGATGCACTCAGGTACGATACCGCATGTACACATATGGGATATATGCAACATTTAGTGGAAAGAGGTGCTGCTGCGCGCTATGAAGTGCGCTCAGAAGTACCCTCATTATCTCGCCCACTATATGAGACGATTTTAACGGGGACACCACCAATTATTCATGGTGTCACAAGTAATGCCACTGTACGTTTATCCAATCAAACAAGCTTATTCCATTTAGCAAAAGAGAGCGGGAAGACAACCGCCGCAGCTGCTTACTACTGGGTGAGTGAACTATATAATAGCGCTCCTTTTAATCATTTTGCGGATCGTATTCAATTGGATTCAGATCTCCCGATCGAAAATGGACTATTCTATTTTGAAGACCATTATCCAGACAGTCATTTATTTGCAGAAGCAGCTTGGTTAATGGATGAGAAACAGCCTGACTTTTTATATATTCATCCGATGAATGTGGATGATGATGGCCATAAGTTTACGGCGGATTCCAAGGAATACCGTAATCGTGTATTAGCAGTAGATGCGATTCTTTCGTTGTTCATCCCTAAATGTTTGGAACAAGGATATGAAGTTATCGTGACTGCCGATCACGGAATGACGAGTGATGGAAATCATGGTGGTAATACAATAGAAGATCGACATGTTCCGATGTTTGTATTGTCGGATCAGGTGAAGCCAGGTATTAATGAAGGGATTGTTTCACAGCTTCAAGTGGCGCCTTTAGTTTGTCAATTACTAGATATAGAGCCCTCAGAAGAAATGGTTCCTCTTCTACTGAACGGTGTACGTACGAAAAAAGAGGCCTAGTGCCTCTTTTCTTACTTTAAAAAGGAGTAGTGATATTCGTTGACTTCTAAAAAGCAGTTGATCGTTTGGGTTTTGCCGTTTTTAGTGCTCGTCTTGTTATTTTTCGTCGTACCATTGTTATATATGGTTATTTCAAGTTTTAGTAATAGTGATGGCTTTACGTTCGGTCATTATCAAGAGGCTTTGACGAGTAGCTATATTTTACAAGGATTTAAAAATAGCATTACTTTGTCTGCTGTATCCGCTATAGTCGCGCTAATTGTAACGTTGTTTGCGGTGTATGCGATGATGCGTTTTTCAGAGCCGGTGCGTGAGCGTATTTTAATGATTACGAATTTGACATCAAATTTCTCCGGTATCCCACTAGCGTTCGCGTTTATCATTTTGTTAGGTAATAGTGGTTTGTTTACGCTGTTATTTGATAAATGGGGAATCGATTCGTTATCGTCGTTTTCTTTGTATAGCTGGGGCGGGTTACTACTCGTGTATATTTACTTTCAGTTACCTCTTTCCTTGATGCTTTTATATCCAATTTACTATGGTATTCAGCAGCAATGGAAGGATGCAGCGGCATTACTTGGGGCATCGACGTTTCAGTTTTGGCGAAAAATTGGAATTCCAATTATGCTTCCGGGGATTGTAGGAACATTTAGTGTTCTTTTTGCAAATGCGATGGGAGCGTATGCGTCTGCTTATGCACTGACAGGCAGTAGTTATAATTTAGTGGCTATTCGAATTGGTGCATTATTAAGTGGCGATATTTTTGCTCAACCAGAGCTAGCGAGTGCGATTGCAGTGTTGCTCGGAGTGACGATGATTATCGCGATGCTATTAAGTGAGTGGAGTATTAAGAAAACAAGGAGGAATTTATAGTGAAAAAGAAAGGTTTTGCGGATCTATTCTTTGTCTTCCTTCTTTTATATTTATTCCTCCCAATTTTAGCTACGATGCTTTATGCGTTTGCAACTAATTGGAATAAAACAGTGTTACCGGAAGGGCTAACGTTTAAATGGATATCTACGCTATTTCAGGATAGTAGTTTTATCGAAGCGTTTGGACGATCGGTGTTACTTTCTGGAGGAGCGGTACTGCTAGCTTTATTGTTTATCGTTCCGGCGATTTTTGTTATCGTACTTTATTTTCCAAAGTATGAGAAATGGATTCAAGCGGCAGTTGTGATGGTCTATGCTTTTCCGGGTGTTATTTTAGCGGTTGGGTTAATCCGTGCGTATGCACATATTGGAGTGCCAATGATTTTTGCTGTTTTAGGGGCATATGTGATTAGTATTTTGCCTTACATTTATCAAGGGACACGGAATAGTTTGCGCAATGTGAATGCAAAGCAGTTGTTAGATGCGGCTGAGTTATTAGGAGCATCTAAAGCCCAAGCATTTATGAAGGTGTTATTACCCGCTGTATATCCGGGACTGTTTGCTGGTGCGTTATTATCATTTTCCGTATTGTTCGGTGAATTTGTGTTGATTAACTTAGTCGTTGGTTCAAGATTTGAAACGGTTCAAATATATTTGATGAAAAAGTTAAGTACGAGCGGTCATATTGCGAGTAGCGTGGTGTTTGTTTACTTAGTATTAATGGGTATTTTAACTTTTATCATATCCATGTTAACGAAACGATCAAAAGGGGCTGCTAAAGTATGAGTTATGTTGTAATAGAAGGTCTTCATAAAACGTATGGCAAAAACGCGGTGTTATCGAATATTGACATGACAATTAAAGAAGGCGAGTTTGTAACGTTACTCGGCCCAAGTGGTTGCGGTAAAAGTACCATTTTACGTATTGTTGCCGGTTTAACAGATGCAACTTCAGGTATTGTAAAAATCGAAGGAAAAAGCATGAACAATATCCAACCAAAAAATCGTGAAGTAGGAATGGTATTTCAATCCTACGCATTATTTCCGAATATGACGGTAAAAGAAAATGTCGCATTCGGGTTGAAAATGAAAAAAATGAACGCGAGTGATATAGAACAAAAAGTGAAAGAAGCACTAACACTAGTGCACTTATCCGATAAAGAAAATGCTTTTCCACATGAATTATCCGGGGGACAGCAACAACGTGTTGCATTAGCAAGAGCATTGATCGTACGCCCAAAAGTCTTACTTTTAGATGAACCATTAAGTGCACTAGATGCGCAAATTCGTAAAAAGTTACAAGCAGATTTGCGTTCGATTCAAACAGAGCTTGGCATGACAATGGTTTTAGTTACGCATGACCAAGAAGAAGCTATGGCGGTGTCGGATAAAATATTCGTGATGAATAAAGGGAAAATTGCGCAAGCAGGGTCTCCAACAGAGATTTATACGAAACCAGAAAGTGAATTCGTTGCGAATTTTATCGGGCATTATAATGTATTTACGCGCAAAGAATTGGAGCAAATGATTGGTATGAAATTGCCTACTGAACGAGAGAAGTTTGCGATTCGCCCGGAAGCAATACATTTGAAAGCAAAAGAGGGAGACTACCGTTTCACAGGTATTGCGAAAGAGGCTGTGATGAGTGGAAATGTCATTCGTACTGTTTTTCAAGTAGGTGAACGTACTTTTTCCGTGGAGCAGTTACATGAAAGAGAAGCTTCGCTAGTACTTGGGAATACTTACGAATGCTATGTGTCCCAAGAAGATGTGGTTGCGTTATTATGACCTATTCCAAATTAGAACGTTTTGAACATATTTTAAGTAAGCTAGAGTTCGATCGAAAGATTGTTGTCTCCGTGATTGCCGAAGAGTTAAATGTTGCACCGGAAACGATTCGCCGTGATTTTGATGAGTTAGAGGAACAGCATTTATTGACAAGAGTGCATGGTGGTGCCGTGAAGTTCATTAATTTACGAAAAGAGCCGGAGTATTTGCGGAAAATGGATATGCAAAAAGAGGCGAAACGTGAAATAGCTCGTGTTGCAGCTGCGCGTATTAAGGACGGCGATACAATTGCGGTAGATGTTGGGACGACTACTGTCCACATTGCAGATTTTCTTGTGGAAGTGAATAATGTAACGGTCGTGACAAATTCTATTTCTGCTGCAGTTAGGTTCAACGTAGCGTTAGAAGAAAAAAGAATGACAGGGAAAGTAATTTTACTTGGAGGGACGACGAATCCAGAACAATCTTCTGTTTCTGGAGCGATGACATTAGAATGGCTTAGTCGCATGAATTTGGATAAAGCATTTTTATCTTGCGGCGGGATTGATGAAGGAATCGTTTTTGACTACGATTTGGATGAATCGCTTGTTTCTGCAAAAATGTTGGAAAATAGTTATTGTCGGATATTATTAGCGGATACAACGAAGGTGAACCAAAAATCTTTTTACACAATTTGCAACTTGAATGACGTTTCGGAAGTTATTTGTAATGAAGTACGCCCCACTAGTTGGACAGCGTTTGAAGGAAAATGGACAAAGGTAGATGGAGGTAAGTGTAAATGAAAATGGATTATCATGTACATTTGGAGGAAGGTCCATACTCGTTTCGTTGGTTGGAGAGAACTTCTCAAGCAATCGCTTCTTTTCATTCGCCAGATAGATTGGAAAAAGGCACGAAGGAATATATAACTTGGCAAATAAATGCGTTGAAAAATAGATTAGATCAAGGGTGTTATAGTGAAGAATGGCTAGATTTTTACTTAATGCGAGCGAAACAGCTAGAATTGAAGGAAGTCGGCATAGTTGATCATTTGTATCGTTTTCACGAGACAAAAGCTTATTTTGAAAAAAATATGATTTTGGATGCATCGGATTTAGGAAAGATGCAACGATACTGGTTGGATAGTGTGATGACCGAAAATATGAATGATTTTGTGGATACTATTTTGCGAGCGAAAGAGAAATGGCGCAGTGAAGGCGTGGAGCTAAGATTAGGTATTGAAGCGGATTATTTTGTTGGTTGTGATACGGAGCTAAAGGAGCTTTTAAGCGCATATCCATGGGATTATGTGATTGGTTCCGTTCATTTTGTAGATGGTTGGGGATTTGATAATCCGCAAACTGTTGATAAATTTAAAGGTATGGATTTAAAAGTATTGTATGAGCAATTTTTTACGACGGTAGAAAAAGCGATTCGCTCGGAGTTGTTTGATTTTGTAGCGCATTTGGATAATTTGAAAGTGTTCAATTTTCAAGTGGATGATATGGATTTTATGCAGACTTGGTATAAACGGATTGCGGATGCGCTTGTGGATACGGGGACTGCAACGGAAGTGAATGCTGGGCTTTATTATCGTTATCCAGTGAAAGAAATGTGCCCTGGACCTGATTTTGTGAAGGTTTTAGTGGAACATGGTGTAGAGTTTACGGTGTCTTCAGATTCTCATTATCCCGATGATTTAGGGAAATTTACGGTTGTGAATGCAGATATGCTCAAGTCCTTAGGAGTACAAAAGCTTGTAGGATTTGATAAGCGGGTAAAGAAATATCATTCATTGTAAGGATTCGAATAACGACAATAAAACCTCTTCCCGTAACAAGGAAGAGGTTATTTTTATAGGTGAATTGGTTTTTTTGCGCGAATATCTCCAAGAAAGAACTTTCCGTACGGTAATATTTTTTGAATAACAATCGAAGCGATAATTGGAATAGCTAAACCTAAAGTCGTAAATCCAATTAATCCATATTGGAAATAATCGTTCATGATAATATCTGTGAAAATATGCAAGTACATAATAGCAATCGAGTGTTTTTCAACTTTCGCCAACCAATCTAGTGGTAGAATAATCGTCAGCCTTTGGAAAATGCCAAAGATGACAATTATAAAGGCAATAGGGATTAATAGATCGAGCGCAAAATGGTCGTAGCGTAAAAACTTCATGCTCAAATGATAATCGATCCATCCCACAAAATCTGCAGCAACTGCACCAAATACCAATACGAGAGCACCGAATAACCATGGAAGCGTTACATTCATCCAAACAGATTTTGCATAATAACCAAGGGAAAAATAGACGATTGCCATTAATACAACGTCTAAATTCCATAACATTGGAATCGTTTGAGCAGCTTCAGCTGGAGCTCCGCTTATAACATGCATGGCAAGTATACTTTCTAAATGCGCTACTAAATAGAAAATGACAAGCAGCATGATTTGTTTTACACGACTTAAGTATTTGGTCATCCAAATGAATAGCAAGTATGTAAAAAATAACGTCGTTACAAACCAAAAAACTCCGTAGGCACCGCGTGCAAAACGCCCTCCAATAACTAGCTTCCATAGGTCTTGTAAATACCAAGATAACTCAAAGTTGCCTAAAGCTAGTTCCATACTATAACGAACAGTTGTAATAATAAATAAGAAGAATAAATACGGCACCATTAGCTGCATAAACCTCTTCTTTATCGTCATTTTAGTGTTTTGATTATCTTTTATTTCTTTGAAAAATATGCCACTTAATAAGAAAAAAGCCGGCATATGAAACCAATAAATATATTTGATGAATGGGAAATCTAGTTCTCCAGGATAATGACCGATGACAACAAGAATCATCAAGAACCCTTTCGTAACATCTACCCACGTTAATCTCTTTTGCGACATAAAACTTCCTCCAAAACATCATTCTCTATGTTTATGTAACCTATATTAAGTCAATATAAACATATAGTCTGTTTCAATTCGATTACATTTTGATTAATCTAATCTTCCAAAAAACTCATTTGGATATCAGTGAATTTTTGATTTATGTAAAATACCTACTTGTAAGATACGTATTAATTTAACATAGAATGCTTCGATATTATTTGTGAAAACCTACCAATTAAATTAGATAGATTTACTGGTAAAATATTAAATGGAGGATTTGATATACGAAAAAGAGATAAAACCGAATAAGTAATTTATGAAAAATGTCGAAAGGAGGGTTTTTATGATAGAAAATTTTCAATATGAAAAAGAATTTTTTGAAGGCTTGCCTCATAATATAATTCAATTTAGTTTATCCGTTGAGGACAACACATTCAAAGGGCATTATAAAGATGGAGAAATTAATTGGTTTCATCCAAAACCTGAGCGGCTTGTAGATGCGCTTCCTCAAGAGATAGAGGAGGCAGTGCTGAAGAAAATAGAGCACGAACTAGGGATATTTATAATGATGAAGAATTTTAAAATTGATAAAATTTTTGAAGGCTTACCGCATGAGGTAATTCAATTTAGTTTCACAATGGAGGAGAACTCCTTTAAAGGACACTATAAAGATGGCGAAATTAGCTGGTTTTCTCCAAAACCTGAGCATCTTACAGAGGATGTCCTTTCGGATGATGTGAAATCAGCAGTTTTAAAAAAGCTGGGACCATATATTGTATAAGGCAGCCGATGTGCTGTCTTTTTTTTATCAACGAAATATTAATTAGACAGTATTAACTACTGTTTCTATGATATGTTTTGCTTATTTATGGCAAGCTTCTTCCAAATCCACTAAATTTGACCAAAAGAACTCCGCACATTATGGGGATCTTTTTTTATTGTATAAATCTTAATTGATTAACCTAAATTTACCAACTAAAGACGTTACTTATTTGTAAAAATTAGTTTTTCACCCTCTCCTTTTCGAGCACTTCAATCTTTCAGAAAGCTATTTCGTATCCATAGAAAAATCCATGTTACCCCGATAAATGGAAAAGTGAGAGCAGACAGACCAAGCGGAAAAACTAATAAGTTGATACCCGCTGTGAAAATCACCGAACCCATCGCAGCAATAATCCCTGTGATGGCTATACTTCTTTCTTTATGATCAAAAGTCAAACCAACTGAAATAATGGATAAAATAGCATTGAAATTGAAAAGACCCAATTCAATCGTCACCGTATCCACTCCGAAAAAGTATGCGGTTAGCAGCGCAACAAACGTTCCGATAATCGCATTCACCCCGTACTTCCATCCTGCTAAGAAGAGTGCAACCAAGATAAGAAGCCCCGTCCAAACGGAATCGATTAGAAAGACTTCACTAGTCCCTTTTATCAATACCAATAAGAAATTGGGTAAATTGTCGGGAGCAAAAGTAAATACTGTTCGTGTCTCTACGATAAATTCAGGGTTTACGTGGAAAATACCTAAGTGAACACCCGCGAGCTGCATGAACCAAGTAATGAGGATAAACGGTACAGTAAGTACTGGTATATTCTTCTTTTTAAAAGAACGATCCAGTATGAGAAATAAAATAGAGGAAGCTGAAGCAGCAACTAATGCATATATCCAACTATAAGGGCTATTTACGAGAAACATAGTTGCCATTCCAGTTAAAGTGGGGTTAAACCCGAAGAGCCCAATGCTTAAATCATTTATATCTCCATTTAAATCATAGGCGAGCACTGTACCTAATAGGGATGAAACAAAAGCTATTAACCCTAAAAGAGGGGAGAACAACATAATCCCAACAATAATTAGTATCCCTGTAATAACATTGTCTATTAGTAGAACTTGTGAGACTCCTTTAAAGGCATAGAGAATAAATGAGAAGTATTTGTTGGCGTATAAAGAATTCCTTTCCTCTATATTCATCCGAAATCACTCCTTTCTCATAAAAAATAGGTTGCGTAATAATTTAGCGTAAAATACTTTGAAATTAACTGTTAACCCCTTCCAATTTATTTAGGGGATATTAGACATACACAATTTTATTTTAAGCCAATAAAAATATGATTCACTTGATCGAACGAATTAATACTTAAATGAGGGTTGAAAATTTGAAAAAGGGACATAACTGAATGGGTAATTTTAAAAAAATATATAAGGGAGGTTGTTTAAGTGATTGAAAATTTTCAATATGAAAAAGAAATTTTTGATGGTTTGCCCCATGAAGTAATTCAATTTAGTTTCACCATTAAAGATTATAAATTTGCTGGACATTATAAAGATGGAGAGATTAAATGGTTTCAACCTCTGCCGGGGACTATTACGGAGGAACTGGTCCGTGAGGAAGTGGAAGAAGTGGTATTAAAAAAACTAAGACCGTATCTTTCATAAGACAGCCTAGGTGCTGTCTTATGATTTTGTGTTTCAGATAAATCTACACTAGTAGATAATCTGTGAAGGAAAAGAGTTAAATTTCCCCATGGACTGTTTTTTTAAAGGATATGTTTCTGTATTTAAATTCACTAAATTAGACGAAAAGAACTCTGCAAAATCTTATAGAGGTCTTTTTTAGTGTATAAGTTTTCATTGATTAACCTAAACTTACCACTGAAAGATGCTTCCTAATTGTAGTAATTTTAGCTCGTTCCTTTCTTACAATAATAATTTCCAAATTATTATTGTGAGGTAATTGTAAGTAAATACCATTTAGTATTTACTATTTTGACTAAAAAATGAGATAAAACTATTTCATTTTTACGATTGGAGGAAATGCTGTGCATTTATTACCCCGCGAAGAAGAAAAGTTATTAATCGTCGTTGCAGCGGACTTGGCTAGACGTCGTAAGGAAAGAGGGCTAAAGCTCAATCATCCGGAGGCAGTGTCCCTCATCACATATGAAATATTAGAGGGGGCTAGGGACGGTAAAACAGTAGCGGAACTAATGGCTTATGGTGCCACTATCTTATCTGCTGACGATGTAATGATTGGAGTTTCTGAAATGATTGATGATGTGCAAGTAGAGGCAACATTCCCAGATGGTGTGAAGCTCGTTACTGTACATTCACCTATTCGCTAAAAAGGAGGTTTTTTTGCATGATACCTGGGGAGTACGTATTAAAAGAAGAGGACATCATTTGTAACGAAGGAAGAGAGTTGAAAATAATATCTGTTGTAAATAAGGGAGATCGACCTATACAAGTGGGTTCACACTTCCATTTTTTTGAAATTAACAGTTGGATTGAATTTAATCGGGAAGAAACTTTTGGATATCGACTGAATATCCCAGCTGGTTCGGCCGTGCGCTTTGAGCCGGGAGATAAAAAAGACGTACAGCTTGTACCTTTTGGTGGAGAACGACGTGTTTACGGGTTGAACAATAAAACTGAAGGATCATTAGATCGGGGGTAACACGATGAGCTTTAATATGACGAGACAACAATATGCTTCTATGTATGGTCCTACAACTGGAGACGCGGTACGCCTAGCGGATACCGAATTATTTATAGAAATTGAAAAGGATTATACAACTTATGGTGAAGAGGTTATATTCGGTGGAGGAAAAGTAATTCGTGATGGAATGGGGAGCCATCCACTAGCCTCGCGTGATGAAAATATTCCAGACACAGTCATTACTAATGCTATTGTTCTAGATTATACAGGCATTTATAAAGCGGATGTCGCAATTCGTGACAGTAAAATTGTTGCGATAGGAAAAGCGGGAAATCCATTACTAATGGATAATGTGAATATCGTTATTGGTGCATCTACTGAAATAATTGCGGGAGAACATAAAATTTTAACAGCTGGAGGTATTGATACGCATGTGCATTTCATCAACCCGGCTCAGATCGATACGGCTTTGACGGCAGGAGTAACGACGCTTTTCGGAGGTGGAACCGGTCCTGCAGAAGGTTCGAAGGCAACGACGGTTACGCCAGGAGAATGGCATATACATCGAATGCTGGAAGCCGCAGAGGATATGCCCATCAACGTTGGTTTCTTAGGGAAAGGTCATGCAGCTGCAGAAGAACCACTTGCTGAGCAAGTTCGTGCTGGTGCAGTCGGTTTGAAAGTACATGAAGACTGGGGTGCAACTTACGCTTGTATTGATAACTCGCTAAAAGTGGCCGATGAATACGACGTTCAAGTTGCGATTCATACGGATACATTAAATGAAGGTGGATTCGTAGAAAATACAGTTTCCGCATTCAAAGATCGGGTTATTCATACATTCCATACTGAAGGTGCTGGGGGTGGACATGCGCCGGATATTATTAAAGTAGCTGGTCAGATGAATGTATTACCAGCGTCTACTAACCCAACGCTTCCATACACGGTGAATACAATTGACGAGCATTTAGATATGTTAATGGTTTGTCATCATTTAAGCCCTGATATTCCAGAAGACGTAGCATTTGCTGATTCGCGTATTCGTGCGGAAACAATTGCTGCCGAGGATATTCTGCAAGACTTAGGAGTTTTTAGTATTACTAGCTCGGATTCTCAAGCAATGGGTCGTATTGGAGAAGTCATTATTCGTACATGGCAAACTGCGGATAAAATGAAAAAACAACGTGGTAAGTTTAAAGAGGACCAGGGAGTAGGCGACAATAATCGCGTGAAACGATATGTTGCAAAGTACACGATTAATCCAGCAATTGCACAAGGTATTTCCGAATATGTAGGATCTATTGAAGTAGGGAAGTTCGCAGATTTAGTACTTTGGGAACCTAGATTCTTCGGTGTAAAACCAAGCATGATTCTGAAAGGTGGAATTGCTGTACAAAGCTTAATGGGAGATGCCAATGCTTCTATCCCAACTCCTCAACCTATTCTTTATCGTCCAATGTATGGAACGATGGGGAAAGCGAAGTATAAAGCGTCGATTACATTTGTTTCGACTGCAGCATATGAAGCTGGCGTACATGAAAAACTTGGCTTGCAAAAAACAGTTCTTCCCGTACATGGTATTCGTAATTTAACGAAAAAAGATATGAAACTAAATGGAGAAACGCCAGATATTGACGTAGATCCAGAAACTTATGAAGTGAAAGTAAATGGAGAGCTTCTAACGTGTGATCCAGTAGATACAGTTCCAATGGGGCAACGATATTTCTTATTTTGAGGTGAGATAATGATAGTTGAAGAAGTAGTAACGAATATCCATCAACTAGATCCTACTATATTGGCAAGTACGCATAAGGAAAAAATATACTTGGAAAGCAGTGACTTAGTAAAACGAATTCAACGGGTTAAAACTGATCATGGAAAAGAGATCGGGATTCGCTTGAAGGAAGCGAAGGATTTACAAGCTGGCGATGTGCTTTACATGGATGAAAAAAATATGATCATTGTGGAGGTTTTCCCAGATGATTTATTAATCATATCGCCAAGAAGCGTGCATGAAATGGGAACAATTGCCCATCAACTAGGAAATAGACATTTACCTGCTCAGTTTGAAGAAGACCAAATGCTCGTTCAATATGATTATTTGGTAGAGGAGTTATTAGAACAACTTGAAATTCCTTATGCACGTGAAAAGCGAAAAGTGAGACAAGCCTTCCGTCATATTGGGCATAGTCATGACTAATTACTTGTTGTCTTTGTTCCAATTATGCGATTCCAATTTGCCGACCGGGGGATTCAGTCATTCGTTTGGCTTGGAGACGTATATTCAAGAAAACAAAGTGCATGATAAACCGAGTTTTTCGAAATGGCTCAAAATGTATTTAGATGAGCAGCTCGTCTATTCAGACGGGCTCGCTTGTCGACTAGTATATGAGGCATTATCGAATAATGATCTTGCAATAATATGGGAGCTAGATCGACGTATTACCGTTCAAAACCTACCAAGAGAAACGCGAGAAGGTACAAAAAAAATAGGGGAGAGAATGCTCACTTTAGGAGTAGATTTATATGCTAGTCCTCTATTACAAACGTATAAACAAAGAGTATTAGAAAGTGTGTCATTTGCTCATCCTGCAATCGTATTCTCTATAATAGCTTTTCAGTTGGGAGTTCCACAAAAGTTAGGAATTTCTGCGTATCTTTATTCTTCCATTTCAGGTTTAGTTCAAAATGCGGTACGTGGAATACCCCTTGGTCAAACAGCTGGCCAACAATTATTGCGAGAATTTCAGTCGTATATTCAAGAATCTTTGGACAAAATAGGGAACCTAGCGGAAGAAGACTTTGGTGCCGTAGCTCCGGGTCTAGAAATAGCACAAATGAAGCATGAAAGAGTGAATATCCGCATATTCATGTCTTAATGGCATAAAGGAAGGGAGTATTTGTTTATGGATCCAATTAAAATCGGAGTAGGCGGTCCAGTAGGTGCTGGTAAAACAATGTTAGTAGAAAAGTTAACGCGTCATATGGCAAATGATATTAGCATGGCTGCCATTACAAATGATATATATACAAAAGAAGATGCCAAATTTCTAATGAATAATGGAGTCTTACCGGAGGATCGTATTATTGGGGTCGAAACAGGAGGATGCCCGCATACCGCAATTCGGGAAGATACTTCGATGAACTCCGCTGCGATTGAAGATTTAATAAAGCGTCACCCTGATCTGGATCTAATCTTTGTTGAAAGTGGTGGAGACAACTTAGCTGCAACATTTAGTCCAGAGCTTGTCGATTTCTCTATTTATATTATTGATGTTGCGCAAGGAGAGAAAATCCCACGTAAAGGCGGACAAGGGATGATTAAATCCGATTTGTTCATTATTAATAAAATCGATTTAGCGCCATATGTTGGTGCAAACTTAGACGTAATGGCTTCGGATACGAAGGTATTCAGAGGAAACAAGCCATTTATCTTTACAAACCTTCAAGATAATACCGGATTAGATGAGGTAATAGATTGGATTCAGAAAAATGCGTTATTGGCAGGTTTAAAATAAGATGAAACAGTGGACAGGTATTTTACAACTTGTGATGGAAAAGAAGAAAGAAAGAACTGTCACTAAAACTGTATACTTCCAGGGTGCATTAAAAGTAATGCGCCCCAATTATCTTGATAGTTCGGGACAAGCTTGCTTTTTTGTCATAAATCCTGGCGGTGGTTACGTCGGTGGTGACCGATATCGTATAGAAGTGACGCTAGAGGAAAATGCAGAGCTTATATTAACGACGCAATCTGCTACAAAAGTGTATAGAACGCTTATTACCCCTGTCTTACAGGAAACTGAATTTATATTAAAAAAGGGTAGTGTTCTAGAATACATTCCAGATCCTTTAATCGCTTATCGTGATGCCAAATACCATCAAAATACCGTAATTAGAATGGAAAAAGGATCGACACTTCTTTATACCGATATATTAACTCCAGGCTGGTCTCCTAATGGAGAATGGTTTAAATATGATTATCTTCGTTTGAAAAACGAAATATATATGGACGACGAGTTAATTGCATTTGATCATTTAAAGTTAGAACCTAGTGATTCGCAAGTAGAGGATATAGGATTTATGGAAAGTTACACGCATTTAGGTTCGATGCTTGTCGTGGATGAACGGTGTACACCAAGTTTTCTGCATCAATTGTATGAACAATTGGAAGACTATAAACAGGGGTGTACATTGGGTATGTCCATGCTCTACGAATCGGGATGTACGATTCGAATTCTAGGTTCTTCTACGCAACAAATCGAAGAAATATTAGCGGTATGCACTTCATTCATTCGACGAGAGTGGTTTACTAAAAAACCTATGTTATTAAGAAAATACTAGTAGCTAATCGTTCAGATTTTAAAAAAAGGGGAGAATAAATGAGTATAACGTTATTTTCAATATTATCATTAGGTTTTGTTCTCGGTATCAAGCATGCAATTGAGCCGGATCATGTTATTGCTGTGTCTACAATTGCAAGTAAAAGTAAGAAGCTTTGGCAATCTACACTAGCAGGTGTTTTTTGGGGAATTGGACATACGTTAACACTGTTCATCGTTGGTATTATTTTAATCATAATGAAGGATGAAATCTCAGCAAAGATTTCGATGTCTCTTGAATTTTTAGTAGGAATTATGCTCGTTTATTTAGGAATTATGAACATTATTAGTTTTCGCGAGAAAAAACAGCATACACATTCACATGTAAGCTCTTTAGAAAACAAATATCCCTACTTAAAATCTACTGCAATTGGTTTAGTTCACGGGCTAGCTGGTAGTGCTGCAATGGTATTACTTACACTGACGACTGTGCAGACGACTTGGGAAGCAGCTATTTATATTGTGGTTTTTGGAGCAGGTACCATTTTAGGAATGCTCTGTTTCACAACTGTACTCGGTATCCCATTTGTATTTAGCTCCCGAAAATACAGTGTAAACAGAATATTGGCAGTAATAGCAGGCGGGATTAGTTTTGCTTTCGGTATTTACTATATGTATAATCTTGGCGTTACAGAGGGACTGTTCTCTCTTTGGATTTAATAGAATCAATACAAGACTAATAAAGGGAGAGAATTTATGTCCCTTATTATTAGTCTTTTTTACATTCGATCTGTTTGTAAATATTACTTTATGGAAAAGATATGATGGAGTATTTAAGAAGGAGTGAATAGTTTTGTTGCAACTACAAACAGATTTAGAAGGAAAGCGAGCATATTTTGGTCAATTGCGAAACAGCATTCAACATTTGGGATATAGTATCGGAGGAAATTGGGATTATCATAAAGGAAGCTTTGATAATGTTTTATGGCGTGAAGCAGGAGAGACAATCTATTTAAGACTTCCATTCGAAGTACTTGAAGGTGACTTGGATCATCAAGAAGCATATATAAGATTTCAAACGCCTTATGTTATTAAGCATGTAGTGAACGTCGGCTTAGATATGGATGAAAATTCATTATTAACTTCTACAGGGTTCAATCAGTTCCAGGACCCTCTAGACAAAGACGGAAAAATTGAAAATAAAAATAGATGGGTGCATGCTGGAGAACAGGCTGTAGAACAAATTGTACGTCTAGTACACTAATGAGAGTAAAATCATTTCGCCATTTCGCGGAGTGATTTTTTTTGTTCAAATTTGCTCAAAGACTGCATACTTACATTCCGCCGCTTATTTCTTTATAATAGAAGCAAATAGAAATGTACGAAGAAAGGATAGCAACCGATGATGTATGAACGAACGGTAAATTCGGAGCAGGAAACAGAAAGGCTTGCTCGACTGCTTGCGGAAAGCTTAGCGTCTGGTGACGTACTAACGTTAGAAGGCGATTTAGGAGCTGGCAAGACAACATTTACAAAAAGTGTGGCGAAGGGTTTAGGAATTACACGGAATGTAAATAGCCCGACATTTACGATATTAAAACAATATGAAGGCCGACTTCCTTTGAATCATCTCGATGTATATCGTTTAGAGAATAGTGATGAGGATTTAGGATGGGACGAGTTGTTTTACGGGGAGGCAGTAAGCATTATTGAGTGGGCTCATTTGATAAAAGAAGACTTGCCATCAGAGCGTTTGGCAATTCAGATCTACCGCCTAGAAAACGATAAGCGGAAGTTTACGTTTACTCCGTTTGGAGATCGATATGAACGATTATGTGAGGAGCTTTTTGAATGATTTGGTTAGGAATAGATACATCCCATACGCCGCTTGCGGTAGCTGTTGTGAAAGATGGACAAGTACTTGCAGAATATAAGTCGTCCCTTAAAATTACCCATTCAATTGGGGCAATGCCTGCAATTGAGGAACTGTTGAAAAAAGCGAATATAAAACCGAATGAAATTGATGCGATTGCTGTTGCCCAAGGTCCAGGTTCCTATACAGGTGTAAGAATTGGGGTAACAATTGGAAAAACACTTGCTTGGACACTTAATTTACCGATCGTTTCGGTATCGAGCCTGCAAGTGTTAGCTGAGAATGCACCATATTTTCCTGGGATTGTTTGTGCCATTATGGATGCAAGACGCGGCAATGTATTCGCAGGAATTTATACGAACGGGGAAGTAGTGAAAGAAGCACATATGTCGCTTTTGGAATTGTTAAACACAGTAGATGAAATGAGACAGCCGGTTTTATTTGTCGGAATGGATGTGGACATTCACTGGGAACAGATTAAGGAAGTACTTGGCGATAAAGTGCAGCGTGTGAATGCGGCATTCTCCTTACCAAGTGCTGCTGTCCTAATCGAACTAGCAAAAAAACAACAACCAACAGAAGCACATACGACGGTTCCCGAATACTTACGCATAACAGAGGCAGAAGCAAACTGGATGAAAGAGCAGAAGAAACATGATAACGAATGAAACAATTACGTATCGAAAAATGACAGTGGACGATATCGATCAAATTTTATTAATAGAAGAAGAAGCATTTCCCGTGCCGTGGACAAGAGAAGCTTTTGAACATGAAATGACGACAAATTTGTATTCGTACTATATTGTGGCAGAGACAGAAGCGAAAGAGATCGTTGGGTACTGCGGTATGTGGATTGTCCTAGATGAAAGTCATATAACGAATGTAGCAGTTTCGGAGCGTATGCGTGGCTTAAAAATTGGGGAAGGCTTAATGCGCGAAGCAATTCGTGTAGTGCTAGAACAAGATGTTGTACTAATGACGCTAGAAGTACGAGTGACAAATGAGATCGCCAAAAACTTGTATTATAAACTAGGTTTTCAAGACGGTGGCATACGAAAAAATTATTATACAGATACACAAGAGGATGCTCTTGTCATGTGGGTGGAGTTCAAATGATAAAAGATCAATATATATTAGGAATAGAAACGAGCTGTGATGAAACGGCGGCTTCCATCGTAAAAAATGGCCATGAAATCATTTCAAACGTTGTCGCTTCTCAAATCGAAAGCCATAAACGTTTTGGTGGAGTTGTGCCTGAAATTGCGTCAAGACATCATGTCGAGCAAATTACGATCGTCATCGAAGAAGCGTTGAAGCAGGCGGATATGACACCAGCAGATCTAGATGCAGTTGCAGTTACAGAAGGTCCGGGACTAGTAGGTGCGCTATTAATCGGTATAAATGCAGCAAAAGCATTTGCATTTGCGAACAGCCTTCCACTAGTCGGCGTTCATCATATTGCTGGTCATATTTATGCGAATGCACTTGTGCAACCAATGGAGTTCCCGCTTTTAGCACTAGTCGTGTCGGGAGGTCATACAGAATTAGTATTAATGAAAGAAGACGGTCAGTTCGAACTAATCGGAGAAACAAGAGATGATGCAGCCGGTGAAGCATACGATAAAGTGGCCAGAGTATTAAATTTACCTTATCCGGGAGGACCACATATTGACCGACTTGCTAATGAGAGCGACGGTGCGGTACCTTTCCCAAGGGCGTGGTTGGAAGAAGGATCTTACGACTTTAGCTTTAGTGGCTTAAAATCTGCCGTGATCAACTATCAACATAATGCGGAGCAACGCGGTGAAGCCATCAATGCTAACCATTTAGCAGCAGGTTTCCAACAAAGTGTCATCGAAGTATTAACGACAAAAACACTACGCGCGGCACGAGAATTTAAAGTAAAACAAGTGATTGCAGCAGGCGGAGTTGCTGCCAATAGAGGACTTCGTCAATCGCTTGAAGTAACATTCGAAAAAGAAAACATTCCATTTTACGTGCCTCCGATTTCCTTGTGTACAGATAATGCAGCAATGATTGCTGCTGCAGGAAATTCTAAGTTTTCTGCAGGAAAAACAAGTGATATGTCGATGAATGGTCGACCAGGAATGGAATTAACTAGTTGGAACTAAACGAAATCCTCTTTTCTTCGACAAGAAAAGGGGATTTTTTAACAGGTATATTTGGAATTGTCAATAGGGAACGTTCGTACTTATGCACAGTTTGTGGATAAGATGTGCATAAGTTTTGTATTTTCTATATATTGTGTCTCATTTACACACAACTATGTGGAAAAGTAATCTTGGAATCTGTGGACAATGTGCATAAGTCTGTTGATATGTTGGTGCTACTAGTTTTTTCTTGTGAATAAAATTGTGGAAAATGAAATCGTGAAAAAAAGTACTTGACCAACATATATAGACAAGAATCGACAAATGAACTTGCAATAAATGGCTGAACGAGACAAACAAGGACGCAACACGAAAAACCTCCAGACGAGCAACTATTTGAAGGTGTTGTACAGGTTAATATAGGATTGTCCAACTTCTGCGCTAGATTGTCCAACTTTATTGAGAGATTGTCCAACTTCCACGCTAGATTGTCCAACTATTAGAAGAGATTGTCCAGTTTTTACATAAGATTGTCCAAGTTCTCTCTAAGAATGAAATTCTCGTCTATACCTTCTTCTGTAGTCTTAATGTAAAAAAGAGATTCCCCTATAGGAATCCCTTTACTTTGAAGCTGTTTCTTCTAATTGCTCTTGTAATTCCAGCCACTCATTCGACAGGTCGTCTTGTTTTGCTTTCCATTTATCTAGCTCCACTTGCAATTGTTGCACTGCTTCATGGTCTTGGAATATTGTTGGGTCGCAAAGTTTTTCTTCGATAGAAGCAATCTCGGAATCGACTGTTGGAATTTGTGCCTCTAGTTCGTCGAGTTGACGACGTAATTGACGTTCTTTCTTTTTCGCTTCTTTATCGATTGTAGAAGTATTTGTTTTCACAACAATCGTTTTCTCTACAACAGCATTTTCCCCTGCAAGCTCTTCTAGTTCTTCTTTCTTTTCCAAGTAGTAGTCATAATCACCTAAGAAAAGGGTCGCTTGATCGCTAGATAACTCAATCACTTTTGTTGCAATACGGTTAATAAAGTACCGGTCATGTGATACGAAAATGATCGTTCCTGGGAAGTCGAGTAACGCATTTTCAAGTACTTCTTTACTATCTAAATCTAAATGGTTTGTCGGCTCATCGAGTACAAGTGTATTTGCTTTTAGGAGCATTAATTTGGCTAGGGCAAGTCTTGCTTTCTCTCCGCCTGATAAGGTAGCAATTGTTTTTTGTACATCGTCGCCGCTAAATAGGAAGCGTCCTAAAACAGTTCGGACATCTCTTTCATTCATCAGTGGCCATTCATCCCATAGTTCTTGCAATGCGGTTTTATTGCCAGTAAGAGTAGCTTGTTCCTGATCGTAGTAACCAAATTGGACATTAGTTCCATACTGAATTTTTCCAGCGTTACTATCCAGTTGCTTCATCAGTGTTTTTAGTAGCGTGGATTTTCCGACGCCATTTGGACCGACAAGTGCAATACGATCTTGCTTATAAACAGAAAAAGAGATATTCGAGGAGACGGTTTTGTTTGGATACCCAACGGCAACTTCCTCCAGTCGTAATACGTCATTTCCGCTTGGACGATCGATGGTAAAACCGAACGTCGCTGATTTTTCGTCGCCATCTGGAGCATCCATCCAATCCGTTTTTTCAAGGACTTTTCGTCTCGATTGCGCCATTTTTGTCGTCGAAGCACGTGCTAGATTTTTGCTTACAAAGTCTTCTAATTTTGCTTTTTCTTCTTGTTGTTTTTCGTATTTCTTTTTGTCGAGCTCATAGTTTTTCGCTTTTTCATCTAAATAAGCACTATAATTTCCAACATATCTAGTTACATTATGGCGAGAAACTTCATATACAAAGTTCACGACTTGATCTAAAAAATATCGGTCATGGGAAACGATTAAAACGGCACCGTTATAGTTTTTTAAATAATTTTCTAAAAAGCTAAGTGTTTGGATGTCCAAATGGTTTGTTGGCTCATCAAGGATAAGTAAATCAGGCTTGCTGAGTAACATTTTCGCTAATGCCAGTCTCGTTTTTTGCCCTCCGGATAATGCTTGTACGGGCTTATCATAATCTTCTGGGAAAAACTGCATACCATGTAAGATGGAGCGGATATCCGATTCGAATCGATAACCTCCAGCTTCATTGAATGCAAGTTGTAATTCATCATAAGTTGCAGTTACACGTGCATAAGCTTCTGCGTCTTCATATATAGAAGGATCAGCCATTTGTGCTTCTAATGAACGTAGCTCTTTTTCGGAGTCGATTAAATCGCTAAAAATAGATATCATTTCATCCCATATGGATAGCTTCGATTCAAGTCCAGCATGTTGCTCTAAATAGCCTAGGCGAACTGTTTTTGGCATGATGATATCGCCAGAATCATATGACATTTCACCAGCAATTATTTTAAGTAAAGTAGACTTTCCAGCACCGTTTCGTCCGACGAGCGCAACACGATCTCGGTCTTGTACTTCTAACTTTACGTTCGTTAATATATCTTCTCCGTTAAAGGATTTTGTTACTTGATTGACTTGTAAAACAATCATGATAATTGGCACCTCAATTCTCTCCTTAGTGTAATAGATAGGGCCGAACGTTGCAACGCCCTAGCTTTACAAGTAAGGAAATGTCTAGTAATATAATAACGATTTGTACCAATGAAATAGGAGGGTTTTTCATGAAACCTGAACTTCCAAGAATTCCTCAAGCAACAACGAAAAGACTTCCGTTATATTATAGATTTATACAAAGTTTTCATAATGCAGGACATAAACGAGTTTCTTCCCAAGAACTAAGCGAAGCAATGAAAATAGATTCCGCAACGATTAGAAGAGATTTCTCTCATTTTGGAGCACTCGGTAAAAAAGGATACGGCTACGATGTTCCAACGCTTCTAGAATTTTTTCGAAAAACGCTCGACCAAGACGAAGCAGCACATGTAGCATTAATAGGTGTAGGTAGCTTAGGAACCGCATTTCTCAAATACAATTTCCAGAAAAATCATAATACTAAAATTGTAGTGGCCTTTGACACGAAAGCCCCAGTAGAAGGAATGATGAAAAGTGATATTCCGGTCTTTCATCCAAGTGTGATGGAAACGAAACTTGCGGAGTACGGGATTGAGTTAGTAATCGTTACAGTTCCAAGTCGCTCTGCACAAGAAGTTGCCGACCGATTAGTGAAAACCGATATTAAAGGCATTTTAAACTTTACGCCGGTGAGGCTATCAGTACCAGATACGATTCGAGTACATACGATTGATTTGTCTGTCGAGGTGCAAACGCTGATTTACTTGATACGAAATGAGCATACTGAAGAATGAACAAAGCCTTCCAATTGATGGAAGGCTTTTCTCTATTGCATTTGTGAATAGGCTTCGAAAAATTTTTTGATAGCATCGCCGTAAAACTGAGCGAGCACAACAAATCCATTCAAGAGCATGTGAGAAATGATCGATGCCATAATACGTTTTGTCTTGTAATAGATAAACGCGAATATAAACCCAGACACGGCATATAGTAGGATGTGCACGAACTCGAAGTGTATCACTGCAAAAGCAATTGCACTCACAAGCGCCGCTACAAAAAAGTTTGTTTTGGGCAATAATGAACCGAAAATGATGCGGCGGAAAATAATCTCTTCTAATATAGGTGCAAAAATAACGATAGAAAAAATGGCAAAAGGAACACTACGCGCAATTTCTATAAATTGCTCCGTATTTGCAGAGCCTGGTTCAATTCCAAACATTAGTTCCAGATTTGCCGCAACAATTTGACCGAAAAAAACTAGGAAAAAACCAATTATTCCCCAACCGATTACTTTACCAAGAGAAGCTTGCTGTCCTTTTAAAGGCCTTAAGAACGTATTATTTTTGCGAATAACGTGTAGTGTAAAGAAGGTGGCAATTCCCATGCTGATGAATATCCACCAACCGTAAGTGGTGAGCACTGGATCTTTCACATCCGTTGTTTGGATTAATTTATAAAGGAGGGGTACAAAAGCTGCTCCTGAAAGTTGCATCACACAGTAGATGATTAAAATGTATAATCCGGTTTTTTGCTGTTTCATTTGAAATGATTCCTCTCTATATTAACAATCTTCTTTTATTGTAAAGGAAAAGAGAGATAAAAGAAAAAGTTAGCCTTCTTACTTGCAAAATGTTCTGTTATTAATTATTATTATAAGTGTGTTAGCACTCAAAGAGTAAGAGTGCTAATAATATAAAATTCGACAAATTTAGGGAGGTTGTTTCACTTGTTAAGACCATTAGGTGATCGTATCGTAATCGAATTAATCGAAGTAGAAGAAAAAACAGCATTCGGCATCGTTCTTCCAGACTCTGCTAAAGAGAAACCACAGGAAGGGAAAGTTGTTGCTGTAAGTTCTGGACGAGTACTTGATAACGGCACTCGTGTAGAATTGGACGTAAAAGAAGGAGACCGCATTATCTTCTCTAAATATGCAGGTACAGAAGTAAAATACGAAGGCACTGAATATTTAATATTACGCGAAAGCGATGTTCTAGCAGTAATTGGCTAAATAGAAAAGCGCAAGCGCCTATGTTAGAGGAATACAGTCTAAGTTCGCGACATCGTGTCGCAACGACTGCATGACCTGCATCCTGCAGGCCTCCGACAGGAAAGGCGCTGGAGCTGGATCAATACTGAGTAAAAAAGTTTATATTTTCTTATCTAAAAAAATTCCAGACAAAACTTAGGAGGTAACTAAATCATGGCAAAAGAAATTAAGTTCAGTGAAGACGCTCGTAGTGCAATGCTACGTGGGGTGGATAAACTTGCAGACGCTGTAAAAGTAACGCTTGGACCAAAAGGACGTAACGTCGTTCTAGAGAAAAAATTCGGTTCACCACTTATTACAAATGACGGTGTAACAATTGCGAAAGATATCGAGCTTGATGATGCATTTGAAAACATGGGTGCAAAATTAGTTGCAGAAGTTGCATCGAAAACAAATGATATCGCTGGTGACGGTACTACAACAGCTACTGTTTTAGCACAATCAATGATTCGTGAAGGATTGAAAAACGTAACAGCTGGAGCAAACCCAGTTGGAATTCGTAAAGGAATTGACCTTGCAGTTGCAGCAGCAATTACAGAGTTAAAAACAATTTCTAAACCAATCGAAGGCAAAGAGTCTATCGCACAAGTTGCTGCAATCTCTTCTGGAGATTCTGAAGTTGGCGAATTGATCGCGGAAGCTATGGAACGCGTTGGAAACGACGGAGTTATTACAATCGAGGAGTCTAAAGGATTCACTACAGAGCTTGACGTAGTAGAAGGTATGCAGTTCGACCGTGGATACGCATCTCCTTATATGGTGACAGACTCAGATAAAATGGAAGCAATTTTGGACAATCCATATATTTTAATTACAGATAAAAAAATCTCTAGCATTCAAGAAATCCTTCCAGTGCTTGAGCAAGTTGTACAACAAGGGAAACCACTTTTACTAATCGCTGAGGATGTAGAAGGGGAAGCATTAGCTACTCTAGTTGTAAACAAATTACGCGGAACATTTAATGCTGTAGCGGTTAAAGCTCCAGGATTCGGAGATCGCCGTAAAGCAATGTTAGAAGATATCGCTATCCTAACTGGCGCTGAAGTAATTACAGAAGATTTAGGACTAGATTTAAAATCTACGGACATTACACAACTTGGACGAGCTTCTAAAGTGGTTGTAACAAAAGATAACACTACAGTTGTAGAAGGTAACGGAGAATCTGATCGCATCGCTAGCCGTGTAGGTCAAATCCGTGCGCAATTAGAAGAAACAACTTCTGAATTCGACAAAGAAAAATTACAAGAACGCCTAGCTAAACTTGCTGGTGGTGTTGCAGTAGTGAAAGTCGGAGCAGCAACAGAAACAGAACTAAAAGAACGCAAACTTCGCATTGAAGATGCTCTAAACGCAACTCGCGCAGCTGTGGAAGAAGGTATCGTATCTGGTGGTGGTACTGCACTAGTAAACGTATACAACAAAGTAGCAGAAGTTGCAGAGACACAAGAAGGCGACGTAGCAACTGGTCTAAAAATTGTCCTTCGTGCACTTGAAGAGCCAGTTCGTCAAATCGCTAACAACGCTGGTTTAGAAGGTTCAATCGTAGTGGACCGTCTAAAACGCGAAGAAATCGGTACTGGTTTCAACGCAGCTAACGGCGAATGGGTAAACATGATCGACGCTGGTATCGTAGACCCAACTAAAGTAACTCGTTCAGCACTTCAAAACGCTGCATCTGTAGCTGCACTATTCTTAACGACAGAAGCAGTAGTAGCAGATATCCCAGAACCAGCAGGCGGCGGAATGGGCATGCCTGATATGGGTGGCATGGGCGGCATGATGTGATAAAGCCGTCAATCCCTTGATATACAAGGGTTTGTATGTAAGTTGAAAGTGAAATGCTAACATTTTGCTAACATAGAGGATTATAATAGAGGCTTCTCATTAGTTGTGCAAACTTTTGGGAAGCTTCTTTTTTCATTTCTTTTGTAACGTGGAGATAGACATTTTTTGGTGATTTGATCATCTGAATGGCAAAAGTCTATCCATGATTTGTTCAAGTGCTACACCAGCCTCTGCTAGAAGTGATGTATGTGTATGGTCGTAAAGAGTGTTGGGTTAATTCGAGATATAAGTTTGCAAGAGCAAGTAGTATTGCCTTTCTCAATTGTGCCGTTTTAACTACGATAGATATCCCGGTTGCCGCTCTGTTTTAGCAAAGATGATATCTAGATTATTGTAAGTATCACTTAATTGTTGAATGGATTTCTCTTGATTTACTTTGTGAAATTTTAAAGCTTTTATAACATCTTCATCCAACAACTTGTCGTCTGGATTATTACGTTTTCTTCTGTAGAAATGTCCTTTCATTGAAAGCATTCTAAGCTTTATCCATAAGTCACAGGGACTTTGAGAAACGGCTAGAAAAATTATTCCATCAAATATTTACAGAAAAAATTTATTTAGAGACAAAACCACCGCTGGACATAAATTATGATATTCATCCATTATCAAACAAAGGAACACTTAGCCTACTCAACTATTGGGATAAAAATCAAATTTCAGTTACAACAAGGAATACATGATGTACCTGCTAACACTGCTTTCTAATACACAAATAACAAGCTGAGAATTAAGAAGATGAGTTCGGACAGTTGGTGAGAAATTGGGGAAAGTCCTACCAAGGAGAGGGAAAATCTCCCTGTCTTTCACTACAAGATTCATTAAATAATCAATAAAACTGCCTCTAGTAGTTATTTTTACAGGGTATTGGTAATGTAAGAGGGAATTTGGAAATATTTGAACATTAATCTGAATTATGAGAGGATGATGTATTATGATTATTCTTCATAAAAGAAGGAATTGTGCTTTCAAGTAGCTTTTCTTTAAGTGAGGTTTTTTTGTTAATGGATTTAGATTGGCTATTAAAAGGGTAATAATAAAGGGATTTCTATGGTGCCAAACTTATATGGAAAGGTGCAGCAAACATGTTTAACATACTGGTTGTAGATGACCATGACAATATTAGAAATTTGATGATCACTTATTTAGAACGTAAAGGTTACCGAACGATTGCGGCTACTGATGGTTTAGAGGCAATGGCAGTGCTAGAAAAAGAACATATTGATTTGATGATTGTTGACATTATGATGCCTAATATGGACGGCTACACGTTGACGCAGGATTTGCGCTCGGCGAATTACAATTTTCCAATACTTATGATAACAGCAAAGGAACGTATGGAAGATAAGAAAAAAGGGTTTCTGGCCGGTACGGACGACTATATGGTTAAGCCTATTGAACTTGATGAGATGCTGTTACGTGTGATTGCACTTCTGCGGCGAGCAAGAATGAATACGGAGAAGAGAATAGTTATCGGTGATGTTATTCTGGATTATAACACTCTAATTGTAAAGACCAAAACTAAAGAAATGCTAATTCCCAAAAAGGAGTTTTACTTACTCTTTAAATTGCTTAGTTATCCCAAAAAGATCTTTACCCGGCGAGATCTAATGAATGATATTTGGGGTTATGATACTGATTCAGATGAGAGAACAGTTGATGTCCACATCAGAAGGCTACGTGAGAAATTTAGTGACTTGGCTGAGTTCAACATCGTAACAGTAAAGGGCTTGGGTTACAAGGCAGAGATAAATCTATGATGCTTAATATAAAATTCAAACACTTCTTCCGCTTTAGATCTGTTTATGTGAAATTTGCTGTTACTTTTCTTGGGATATGGTATTCTCTCAATGCTTTGACTTTTGTCATTGCAATGCATTTTATGTCTGGTGAAAATAATATTGAACTAGAGGGAATCAGACGCGTGACGGGTCTTGTTTTTTTAAACAGTGCTATTTACGGAACCGTTGTTATTCTAGCGGTTGTAAGAAGTGTTTTGAAGCCATTAAAAAGGCTTTCTAAAGCAGCGAGGGCGGTAGCTAAAGGTGATTTTGACGTTTCGGTTAGGGAAGATAGCTTAGATGAGATTGGACGGCTCACGAATGATTTTAACAAAATGGTCAAAGAGTTGCGTAGTATAGACAATCTTCGTCGCGAGTTTGTTTCGAATGTATCACATGAATTTAGAACGCCGGTAGCATCGATTAAGGGGTACGCTAAGCTAATCACTGAGGATGAGGAAGCAAGTCAGTCCATTAAAGATTATAGTAGCATTATTATGGCAGAAAGTGATCGGCTTATCGATTTGTCCTCTAACTTATTACGTCTTTCTGAACTTGATACCCAAGTTATCTATAAGGAAACTGTATTTTCCTTGGACGAGCAGATTAGACAAGCTATATTGATTTTAGAATCCGGATGGGGACAGAAAGGGATCGAGTATGAAGTAGACCTTGCAGAAGTAGAATTTATTGGTGATGAAGAGTTATTGCGTCAAGTTTGGCTTAATCTTATACAGAATGCAATCAAATTTTCGCATCATGGTGGAACCATTTCTATTTTTCTTTCTGAAGAAGATGATAAGATACAATTCAAGATTATAGATAATGGGATTGGCATTTCCTATGAAGAGAAGTCCCGAATTTTTGAGCGGTTTTATAAAGGAGAAATTTCTCGCAAAAAAAGCGGGAATGGACTTGGCTTGTCTATTGTGAAAAAGATAGTTGAGCAGGCCAGAGGCAAAATATCGATTGAAAGCGAACTTGATAAAGGTACAATCGTTAAAGTGACGCTTCCTAAATAAGAAGCTCCCGATTTGTCCAATAAAATGACCAGTCACCGGTTTAATTCCGGCGACTGGTTAGTTAAAACTTTGCAAATATTCTTCATGGAGACTAAGAAGTGTTCAAGTATCCTTAAACTTACAGTGGCAAGTCTCTTGTTGAGAAGATTTTAATTCCGCTAAAATAAGTGATCAACCCGATCCCAGCTAATACTGCAAACTGCCATATATAATCGGAAGAACCTGAAGCTATGGTATTAACATTGTATAAGGTAGTGATAGTGAAATTTTTTACAAAGTGAAAGTTCTCTCCAAACATGCTCATCATAGACAATAACAAAAATGCGCCAACTATACCGCCCCCAACGGCAATAGCATTTTTGGAGAGATTGAAAATGCTGGATGCCAGGAAGCAAATACCGCTATATGCTAAAGCAAGAAGAAACAATCCGAAATTAAATTTAATAATGTCTACCCATTCACTGGAACTAACGCTCCCATTTAAAATGGCTGTAGGAATAATGTGTGTAGCTGCAGTGATTAAACTCATGACGAAGAGTGAACCTATAAAAAACACAGCCTGTGTCAGGGCTACTTTCGAACGTTTTACTGGTGTTGACAATATATAGGCCATCGATCCTTTATCTACTTGTGCCGCTAATAATTTATTGCCTGTAATGATAATATAAATAGAAGTGAGTACTCCTGGCAGCAAACTATAAAAAATTTGCCCGGTTATTTTTACTGGTTGTCCTGTGCTGGCGATGAGGACCAAACATAAAGCCTGTATAGCTGTTATAATCAGAGCCAGTGGAATATTTGCTTTAACGGTTTGTTTCATCAGTGTTTTCGAAATCATTTATACTGCCTCCGTATCGTTATATTTATCTTTAAAATAAGCTTCCAATGTACGTGGTATTTGGGTAATAAATCGGACGTTCATATTTTGGAGAACATTAAATAGTTCATTGATATCCTTGTCGGGGATAAGGACGGTTGCTTGGTTAAACTCGGTTTGTTCTCTGATAATATTGAAAGAGCGTGAGAGAAAGTCTTTGAAGTCTGATTGTTTCATAAATTCAATTTTGATTTCTTTTACCGACTCGTTTCCACGGATCGTGCTCATATCAACGATATCAATAATACGCCCGTTTTTGAGAAAAGCCACACGGTCACAAGTAGACTCTAATTCATTAAAAATATGACTGCTCATGAATATCGTTTTACCTTTTTGCTTTTCTTCTTTTACGAGATTAGTAAGCTCACTTTGCATTAAGGGATCAAGTCCAGTACTGCCTTCATCCAGTAATATAATATCTAAATCTGCCATGAAAGCATTGACAATAGCAGACTTTTGCTTCATTCCTTTGCTCATTCTTTTTAATTTTGCATCTGCATCAAGATTAAATCTTTGAATTAATTCATTCGCACGTGAAAAATCACGAATGCCTAAATATTCAGCCTGTAGTTTAAAGAAGTCGATTCCTCTTTTAACCTCAGGAAATGCGATCTCCCCTGGGATATAGCCAACATGTTTTTTTAATTCGGAGGAGAATCTCCAGCTATCTTTATCCAATATGGAGGTGTAACCTTTCTGAGGCTTTAAAAATCCCATAAGATGTCTAATTAAGGTGGTTTTCCCACTTCCGTTAATACCAACAAGGCCGAATACTTCGCCCTTTTTAACAGTGAGATTAATGTCGAATATGCCTCTACCCTCTCCATAATCTTTTGTCAGATTACTGATCTTAATGATTTCATTCATTCTTGTTCCTCCTTCATTAGGCGCCTTTTTCATAGAAGTGCATGAAATAGTCTTCTAGCGAGAACTTCTTCTCTTTGAAATTCATAACTTGATAATTTGCTAGAGCTTTTACCAACTGATTAATCTCCATATCATTAATTTCGATCTCAGCCATATGCTTATCTTGTTCTGTTAAAGAAATCGTAAGATGGGTCTCTTTTGTAAATGCGGCCAAGTCTTCACGAGTAGTAAAAGTGATCTGATATACTTTATTTATATTGTGGCGAATCTCATCTGTATTAACTGTAGAGATAATTTTCCCTTCCTTAATGATGGCGATCCTATCACAAATGGCATCAATTTCACCAAACATGTGACTGGATAAAAGAATTGTTTTCCCCCGCTTTTTTTCTTCTTTCATAAAATCAATAAATGTTTGCTGCATTACGGGATCAAGTCCACTAGTAGGCTCATCCAGTAATAAAATATCGGGGTCTGCCATAAATGCGGTTACTACTGCTAACTTTCTCTTGTTTCCAAGACTCATCCGTTTTGTTTTTCCGCTAGGATCTAACTGGAATTTGTCTAATAAATATTGAAGTCTTTCCTCATTGTGGGAGTTCTTCAGGCCCTGCATCATTTTGATAAATTCCCATCCTGTCAAACCTTCTGGTAAGGCAATTTCACCAGGAAGATAACCTACATTCCGTAGAATTTTACTCGTCTGTTCATTACACCTCATACCATTAATAGCCGCATGTCCTTGTTGGGGGTTTGTAAATCCCATCAAATGACGGATAGTTGTTGTTTTACCAGCACCATTAGGTCCAAGAAATCCGAACACCTCTCCCTTTTGGATTTGGAACGAAACGGAGTAAATTCCGCGTCCGTATCCGAAATCTTTCGTTAGGTTATCAACTTCAATTATTGCCATCGTGAATAAATCCCCTTTCGTTTTTGGATTGATATTAATGTGTACTATTGTGTACTTGTGTATCTTATAAATCCTGTATGAACTAAATGTTAACTTTTAGATTGAGAATACAAAAAGATTGAGATATTTCTATTTCTCTAATTATCCGATTCGAAACTTCATGACGGGGGGAAGTTGGTCCATGTAAATTGAATGTAAAAGAATCACTATCATCAGACATCTCGAGTTGCGCTGCATCTGCATTAATCCCATAAGCTGCCGAATGTCAGTATGAATGAAGAGACTCTCAAGCAACATTTATAGAAGAAAAGTCCCTTATTCGGGCTAGAAACTCTATTAAAAATCAGTTCGAAGATATGGGGGAAAGCCCAGTTTTAGCGTTAACTGACGACTTAGTTCTTGTTAAGGCAAATGTACAATACTTTATCGTTAAGGAGTATGAAGGGGCATAATAACGGACGCCATACGAATTGTAATGGCTTCCGTAAGTTCGTTTAGTAGGAGTTGAAAATGCTGAAATGCTAACATAGAGGATTAAATCTGAGGCTTCTCATTAGTTGTAAAGCTTTTGGGAAGCTTCTTTTTCCATTTCTTTTGTAACGTGGAGACAGACATTCTTGGTGATTTGATCATCTGAATGGCCAAAGTCTATCCATGATTTGTTCAAGTGCTACACCAGCCTCTGCAAGAAGTGATGTATGTGTATGTCGAAAAGAGTGTGGGGTTAATGAAAGAATATACTTACGTGAGTTAAATTTTGTGAAATTAAGTAAAACACACGAATGCTGTTATATCAACATTCGTGTGTTTTACTTTTGGATGCTTTTAGCTCTGAGGGTCTTATTTCTTTGGATAAAAATTATAAGTCTGAAATCATACCGCCATCTACAACAAATTGTGAACCAGTTGAATAGCTTGAATCATCAGAAGCAAGGTATACAACTAAATTAGATACTTCTTCTACTTCTGCTCTTCTTCTTAGTGGAATATCTTGTTCAAGTTGCTTAAGATATTCTTCAACATCTGGTTGGTCAGCCATAGGTGTTTTGATAATTCCAGGATGTACAGAATTTACACGGATGTTATATTGTCCAAGCTCAGTGGCTGCACCTTTAGTCATACCAGTTACAGCATGTTTAGAAGCACTATAAGCAATAGCCGTTGGTGCACTTACCAAACCATCTACAGATGAAATGTTAATAATAGAACCTACGCCAGCTTTTTTCATAGAAGGAAGTACTTTTTGCATTCCTAAGAATACGCCAAGCTCGTCTACTTTAAATGTTAATTCGAAGTCTTTTACAGTTAGTTCTTCTAATGTTTTGAAGATACCAATTCCTGCGTTGTTTACTAACACGTTGATAGGACCAAATGTTTCTTCTGTTTTTGCTACAACTTCTATCCAGTTCTCTTCATTAGCAACATCTAATTTAAGAGCAATTGCGTTTTCCCCTAATTCATCGACTAAATTTTGTGCACCTTCAAAGTTAAGGTCAGTAATAGCTACTTTTGCGCCTTCTTCCACGAATTTGCGAACATGCATAGCACCCATACCTTGTGCTGCCCCTGTAATGATCGCTACTTTACCGTCTAGTTTACCCATGATGTAGTCCTCCCGTATTTATGTTTAAAATATCTACAACCCAAATTTAACATCTATTGCGAAAATTAAGGTAAACAAAAATACTACAAATGAAGCTTAAACAACATTTATACTAATATTGTTGAGTATTACTTTCATAGGAGATGGACAAATGGAACTTAAAATAGATCGAAGAGTAAAAAAGACTAAGCTTTCTTTGAAAAATGCATATATAGATTTAATTGAACAGTACTTGGAACATGAAATTACAGTATCCATGATTGCGCAATATGCAGATTTAAATAGAGCTACCTTTTATGCCCATTATTCAAACAAGGAAGAGTTTCTAGAAGAGGCTTTGTGCGATTTGTTAGAGGGATTAAGAAGAGCTATATTGTCTCCCTTTGAAGATAATGATAGGATTAATGTCAATTCTTTAGCGCCTACAACAGTTCAAATATTTGAATATATTGAAAAAAATAAACGCATATTTTATGCATTGTATAATAGTCATTCAGATTTTAAAAAGCGTTTAGAGGAGTTATTTTATCATATTTTTTTAAATGATATCTTTGTAGAAGTGCAGTCTACAATAGGTAAGATAAATTATGAAATGTTTTTACATTATCAATCGAAAGCTGCGCTAGGATTAATTTATTTTTGGATACAAGATAAATTCCAATATTCTGCGAAGTTTATGATGGAACAACTTACTATCTGTTCTAATACCCAGGTAATCGATTTAAAGAAAATATGAAATTTATTAAGGCATAGGGAGAAAACGAATCTGTATTAAGACATGAGTCAATTTACATTAAATTTATTCATGATACGATTTTTTTTATAAAAAATCAGTATATTGACGAATGTTTTTATTGTTTTTATAAATGAATGTTCGCTTTTTTATTGACAGTGAGAATTTCTGATGTTAACATGAGTTAGTAAAAATTAAATATTATTTCTCGTATAATATTGGGGATATGGCCCGAAAGTTTCTACCAAGCTACCATTAATAGCTTGACTACGAGGTTGTGTATATATATGGAGATAATCTAATATTTTTTCCCTCCATCATCTACCTACCTAAAGTCAAGCACCGGTATAACTCGGTGCTTTTTATTTTTTACAAAACTACAACATGATTAACAGAGGAGCATAATTTCAATGAAAAAAGGTACAAAGAAAATAGTAATGATATTATTTGTTGCTTTAATGACTGCTGTTATGGCAGCATGCGGTAATGACTCAGCTAATGAAAACAAAGCTAAGTCTGGAATAGGTGAAGAAGGATTAAAAATTGCCATTGTAACAAGCCCTTCAGGCGTTGATGATGGTAACTTTAATGAGGATAACTATAACGGTATTTTGAGCTTTATTGAAAAAAATCCAACAGCAACAGTAAAGTCTGTTAAAGAAGAAACTGGTGATCCTGCTGCGGCTGTACAAGCTGTTGCTGATATCGTGGCAGATTATGATGTTATTGTAACACCTGGGTTCCAATTTGCTGGGGTTTCTAGCATTGCTGTAGAAAATCCAGATAAAATCTTTATTTTGAATGACTCTGAGCCAGCTCCCGTAGATGGCCAAACTGATTTCGATAACATCTATGCGATGAATTTCGCTGAACAAGAAAGTGGTTTCTTTGCAGGAATGGCTGCAGCACTTGAAACAAAGACAAACAAAGTAGCGGTTGTAAATGGTATCGCTTATCCTTCAAATGTCAATTATCAATTTGGCTTTGAATCAGGCGTAAATTATGCTAATAAGGTTTTTGAAAAAAATGTTGAACTTGTTGAATTATCAGGTTACGCAGGTACTGATGTAACAGGGGCTGATGTTGGTGGTAACTACGCAGGATCCTTTGCAGATGAAGCAACTGGTAAAGTAATCGGAAATGCATTGATCAAACAAGGTGTTGATCTTATCTTTGTTGCTGCAGGCGGCACTGGTAATGGTGTATTCACAGCAGTCAAGGAAGCTAAAGACGATGTAAAAGTAATTGGTGTGGATGTTGACCAATATGATGACGGAGTAAATGGTTCTGAAAATATCGTTTTAACGTCTGCTGTAAAATTCATGGCTATGAATATTGAAAAGGCATTGAATTCTGTTGTTGATGAAACCTTCAAAGGCGGAAATGTAGTTCTCTATGCGGATACAGATTCAACTGGCTTTATAAAAGAAGAAGGCCATCATCAATTATCAGAGGATACACTAAACAAATTGAATGAAGCTTACGAGTTAGTGAAAGCTGGCACAATCGTACCTGCATCTAATTTTAATGAACATTCTCCTGAACAGTTTCCAGGTTTGTAAGATTAATTAGAAACACAATAACAGTAGAAGTTTATCATATCCCTAATAGTAAAATAATTAGGGAATGGTGAACTTCTATTATTTTTCGGATTATGGTGAGGAAGGAGAACGAACGATGTCTGATTATATCGTAGAAATGAAACATATAACCAAACGTTTCCCTGGAATAGTAGCGAATGATGACGTATCGATTGGCATTAAAAAAGGAGAAATCTTTGCCTTGCTTGGTGAAAATGGTGCGGGAAAATCTACATTAATGAGTATTCTGAGTGGGATGTACGAACCCGATGAAGGAGAAATCTATATCCGGGGAGAGAAGGTTCAAATCAGTTCGCCGAATCATGCAGCAAACCTTAACATCGGAATGGTCCATCAGCATTTTAAGTTAGTCGAAGATTATACGATTACAGAGAATATTACTTTAGGAATTGAGCCAATTAAAAGATTTGCAGGACTCTTTCCGTACGTAGATATTCGAAATGCCAATCGCAAAATTGAAGAACTGTCCAAGGATTTTGGATTGGAAGTGGATCCTACCAAAAAAATTGCAGATCTTACGGTTTCCATGCAGCAACGTGTGGAAATTTTAAAGGTGCTTTATCGTGAAGCAGAAATCCTTATATTTGATGAACCAACGGCAGTCCTAACGCCACAAGAAATCGATTTCTTGCTCGGTATTATCGAAGGTCTAAGAAACAGTGGAAAAACTATCATATTAATAACACATAAGTTAGAAGAAATTAAGAAAGTGGCCGATCGTTGTGCAGTATTGAACAAAGGTAAGCTAGTGGATGTTTTGGATGTAAAGACAACATCTGTCAACCTTATGGCTCAATTAATGGTTGGTAGAGAGGTAAGTTTTGAATCTGAAAAAGTACCTGCTCAGTTTAAAGAGGAAGTATTGAAGGTAGAACATCTAACTGTGAAAAATGAAGACGGATTTGAAGTGGTCAAGGACGTTTCCTTTACGATCCGCAGTGGTGAAATATTTGCGATTGCGGGTGTTGCAGATAATGGTCAAGTTGAAATAGCGGATGCTATTGCCGGATTGACAAAAGTCAGCGACGGAAAAATATTCCTCGAAGGTAAGGACATTACGAACGAAAGTATAAGAAACCGAAAAGAAACTGGAATTTCTTATATACCTGAAGATCGACAAAGCTATGGACTATTTTTGGACTTTGATCTATCAACGAATTTGGCGTTAAAGCAGTACTATAAGGAGCCTTTTTCTAGTAAGGGAATCTTAAATAAAGAGGTATTTGAGCAATTTGGCAGTAAGTTAATTGATCAATTTGATATTCGAAGTGGACAAGGTATTAAGACACAAGTTCGTTCGATGAGTGGCGGTAACCAGCAAAAAGCAATTATTGCCCGTGAGATCGAATTACAATCCCCGCTCATGATTTTCGTCCAGCCAACACGAGGAGTAGATATTGGTGCGATTGAAAATATTCATAACATGATGATTCAACAACGGGATCAAGGAAAAGCAATCTTACTGGTTTCGTTGGAGTTAGAAGAGATTATGAATGTAGCGGATACGATAGGCGTTATATATAATGGCCAACTTCAAAAAGTTGCAAGCAGTGAATCATTAACGACCAATGAAGTCGGCGAATATATGATGGGGGCAAAGCATGAGTAAGGATAAAAAGAAAAGAAGCTTAAGTTATCGTCTGTTTTGGCCAATACGGAATGAGAAATGGCAACCGATTACAATCCCGGTAGCTTCTATACTAATCAGTTTTATTGCTGCGGCAATAGTGATACTTTTACTGGGCAAAAATCCGTTACAAGCGTTTTATAACTTGTTCCAAGGGGCAGGGATCTTGCCTAAGTCTTCTTATGCTGGCTACAAGAGCATACTGACTGATTTTTTGAGTTTGCTAAACGCCATGACGCCACTTGTATTTGCAAGCTTGGCAGTGGCTGTTGCTCTTAGAGCAGGCCTGTTTAATATTGGTGTTTCTGGTCAAATGCTCGTCTCTGGTTTTTTAGCGACGGTGATTGTTGGTTATAGTGGGTTAGATGCCATCATTGCAAAGCCGCTTGTATTGTTGGTCGGAATTGTTGCTGGAGGCTTAATGGGTGGATTAGTAGGATGGTTAAAATATAGATTTAACATTCATGAAGTAGTATCTACGATTATGTTAAATTATATTGCCCAATATGTCATAAGCTTTTTTATTCAAATGTATTATGTTGATCCTGTTTCAAGGCAATCCAAATATATTTCAGAAGCAGCAAGATTGACGTTAGTAAACGTCGAGATCGCAAACTTGAAAATGGATATTCCATTGGGCTGTATTTTGGCCATCATTATCGCCATTTTAGTCAAGTTTCTCATGGACAAAACAGTGGTTGGTTTTGAAATTAAAGCAGTTGGTTCCAACCGCAAGGCAGCAAAATATTCAGGAATAAATGTCGGAAGAAATACAGTCTTAGCCATGATTATTTCAGGAGGTTTGGCTGGACTTGCAGGTGTTACGTATTATTTAGGTTATTTCTCTTCCATACAACCAAAAGTATTATCAAGTATCGGTTTTGACTCCATTGCGGTGGCACTATTAGGAAACGCTCATCCAATCGGGATTATTTTTTCATCTTTCTTAGTATCAATTATTGACCAGGGAAGCACGTATATGAGTTCGCAGGCTGGGATCAGACAAGAAATTGCTTCTGTGATTATAGGTTTGATCCTATTGTTTAGTGCATGTGGTGCGTATGTTAAGCATAAAGTCAGCCGCTTGAAGGAAAAAGAAGTGGATCGAAAGGACAGTGAATCATAAATGGATACGATTATTATTGATGGATTATCCTTTGCTCTGCCTCTTTTTATCATGGCAATAGGTGGTATATATAGTGAAAAAAGTGGTATCACCAATCTAGCACTTGAAGGCTTTCAAGGTTTCGGTGCATTCATCGGAGCCCTGTCAGCTGTGTTAATCGCAAATGCTTCTGGAATAGATGTTCAAAATCTATTTTACATGTCGTTACTGTTTGCGATGATTGGCGGGATGGGTTTTTCCGTTATTCATGCTGTATTAAGTATTAAATTTAAGGCAAATCAAGTAATCAGCGGTGTTGTGATTAATATTTTGGCGTTAGCACTAACGACTTTCTTAACAACACAAATAAATGCACTTGTATTTGGAGCGGCTTCGGACAAGTTTCGATTAGGTGTATCGGAGCGGTTTACTATTGAAGGTTTAGTCAATATACCAGTGATTGGTGCGGTCTTTACGAATGTGTATCCGTTCGAAGTGATTATCATTGTGATTGCCATTTTTGCTTGGTATCTTTTATATAAAACGAGATTCGGTATGCGCTTAAGAGCGAGTGGGGAAAATCCTCATTCTGTTGATGCAGCAGGTGTAAATGTATCGAAAATACGATTTTCTGCTGTTCTAATATCAGGTCTTTTATCAGGTTTAGCTGGTATGTGCTTTGCCTATTCCATTTCAGCTAACTTTTCTTCAAGTATTTATATGGGATATGGATTCTTAGCCATTGCTGCATTAATCTTTGGTAACTGGAGGATTCTCCCTACTTTAGTCGCTTGTCTTATATTTGGTTTTGCCAAATCTGGTGGAACGTTTATTGCTCAGGCAATGGCATTGCCAAGTAGTTTCACCGATTTATTCATGATTTTACCGTATGTATTAACGTTATTGTTATTAATCTTTTTCTCTAAATCAAATCGCGCTCCGAGAGCATTAGGTGAAATTTATGACAAAGGAAAAAGATAGAAAAATGCTAACATAAAAGATATAACACACTCTCACTTTACGGGCAGCATGATGTAATAAGTTGCTTCACCCCTTGATAGATAAGGCTTTATATGATGAGAGTGTAATGCTAATATTTTACTAATATTTGAGAATTTTGATCGAGGCTTCTCACAAGTTCATTAAACTTGTGGGAGGCTTCTTTTTTCATTTCTTGCGTAACGTGTAGGTACACATTTTTGTAATCATCTGATCATCGGTATGACTAAGCCTGTCCATAATCTGCTCATTTTAGTTCGAGGGAAGAGAACTTTTAGCAAAATTCGCTCAGTAGTGTTTGAAGGAATGTATGTATAGATATTCGGTAACCTGTCAAGAATGATAATAATTAATTCGGTATCTTGATATGAACAGTATCCTATTCTGGTTACAACCGAATTATTTTACCCCTAAATATGCTTGATATCAAGGGTTTTGTACATTTTGTTTATATTCACTTGTTCGAGGTTAATTAATCATTCGGTAGGATGCCAAGAGGAGGTTTCGTTAAGTACTCGGTAACATACCAAGGGAGACGTTCTCGAAATGATTCCATCTTTTTGACGCAGCCCTTAACTGTTGTTGTCCAGAAAAACAAGAAACATGTAGTCAAAACGAAGAAAGCCTGCTATAATTGCAACCGGAGTAACCATAGGGGTTACTAACTCAAGTTTCGTAGCAGAAATCAGGCATTAAAGCCTCGATATTACTAGGCTGCGAGTTAAACCAAAACATCACTTGCCAAAACGAAGTCTGTGTCTAGTGAGAATTGTTTTATCAACTTAATAAATATATCTAAAGGGGAATACTATTATGAGCGGTTATAACGCAGTATCAGCAAAAAATACAGAAAATGCTCCAAACGGTAACGGTCTATATTCACAAACTGTAGCATTCTCTCATTACAATAATCTTTCAGCTCAATTACCTATCGATCCTAAAACTGGTAAATTGGTAGCTGGTGGTATAACAGAGCAGGCTGAACAGTGCTTTAAAAATATCGAGGCAATTGTAGACAGCATCGATCATGTTATGAGCGATATTGTTAGAATCACTGTATTCGTTAAGAATATCAAAGATGTTGACGCTGTAGACGAAGTTTATAAATCATTCTTCCCAACCTATGTTCCTGCACGGACAACAGTTGCAGTTGCAGCTTTGCCGATGGATGCTATGGTGCAAATTGAAGCACTTCTTTCACACGGTGAAGGTACAATTCCAAACGCACCACAAGCAGGCGACCTAATTAAGCTTACAAATAATACGGCGAATGCACCTACAAGCCCTCTATCTACACAAACCGTGGCTTTCTCTCATTACAATTATCTTACAGCTCAATTGCCTATCGATCCAAAAACAGGCAGATTGGTTGCTGGAGGTGTAAAAGAGCAGGCTGCACAGAGCTTAAAAAATATCAAGGCGATTTTAGAAAGTATCGACGTTCCTTTTGACGATATTGTTAAAATTACAATCTTCCTTAAAGACCTTTCGGATATTGAAGCGGTAAACGAAGTTTATTCAACATTTTTCCCAGACTCCGCTATCGCCAGAGCCGTAGCCTATGTCCCTGCACGGACAACAGTTGCAGCTGCAGCTTTACCTATGGATGCTTTGGTGCAAATTGAAGCAGTGGTGTCACACGGAGATGGTACGCCTCCACAAGCTGTTGAAGACAGACATGGAATCGTTATTTGGGCAAACAACACTGATAACGCACCAAAGAGTTCTCTTTCTACGCAAACTGTAGCGTTCTCCCATTACAATCACCTTTCAGCTCAATTACCTTTAGATCCGAAAACTGGTGAATTGGTAGCTGGTGGTGTAAAAGAGCAAGCTGAGCAGTGCTTGAAAAATGTTAAGGCAATTGTAGAAAGTATCAACCACGTTATGGACGATGTGGTTAAAGTAAATATCTTCCTTAAAAATATCGAGGATATTGATGCTGTAGACGAAGCTTACAAAGCATTCTTCCCAGGTGGTGTCCCTGCACGAAGAACAGTTGGTGTATCTGCTTTACTTGAAGATGCTTTAATCCAAATTGATGTAGTTGTATCAAATGCTGAAGGAACACCTCCACAAGCATAATAGGCATTTGTTTGTATATACAGGAACTAATGAAGTTCTTGCTAATGCAGAGATGGTGAATGCGAAATTGCATATCTATTCAAAAAAGGGGCTGCCTCAAGTGAAAATTGAGGCAGCTTCCGTTTTTTAACAGCACAAATGAAAAAGCATCGAGATTTTAGCCGATTATGGCAGAAATATTGATGCTTTTTTAGTTTTCGGATATAACCCTTATTACTACTCGTAGAATAGTGCAACTATATAGTTTAAAGTGATTGTAAAGAAATGTACTTAAAAGGTTGAGACAGGGATAGTGTAATATTTGTAATTTCTTCCTATTGAACTATAATAGATTTAAAGTACATAAAAAGGGTGACTAGAATTGAAACAATACGAAGTAACATTTTATTTAATTAACGGGCAAATAGGGCATTTAATAGAAGAAAAATCCCTTATTCGAGCTAGAAACTCTATTAAAAATCAGTTCGAAGATATAGGAGAAAGCCCAGTTTTAGCGTTAACTGACGACTTAGTTCTTGTTAAGGCGAACGTACAATACTTTATCGTTAAGGAGTATGAAGGAGCATAATAACAACAGACTTATGACGAGAATTTATCATTAGTGATTGACGAAGGAAAGACAAATATAGCTTTACTCAAAGAACACTTTTGATAATATTGAAAAGCTGCTAAGCAATGGATATTAGGTAATGTTTTTTCTTTAAATACGCCATTACATATAACTATAAAGTGCAAGTAAAATGCTAATATAGCGGATTAAACCTGAGGCTTCTCATTAGTTCATTGAACTTTTGGGAGGCTTCTTTAACTTTTTAAAGAGAAAAGAGTAAAGAAAGTGTTACCCAAAGCCGATACTATCTATAGTCTACACAGATAGGAAGGAATATACTAATGGTAAAAAAAGATAATGAAACGAAGTCAAACTTGTTTTCTTGGATAAGAAATAGTATTTCAACAAAAGTAGCTTTTGCTCTTTTTATAGCTATCATAATCATATTTTCAATTACAGGGTTTCTAATTAACTCTTATACGAAATCAATTTTAGTTCAAAGTGTAGAAGAAAATGTATCGACGAATAGTGACGCAATTGCTGATCAAGTTAATAGTATGTTTGCAAATAAAGGAACAATTGTAAGGCAAATTGCAACAAACCAGGAGATACTAAAATACTTGAATACAGCCGAATCAAGGGATGAAGCAACGACAAACTCGTATTATGATGGGGTTTTAAAATCACTTGATGAGATTGTTAAAACAGATGATGCTATTGCAATGACTTGGGTTGCCAGCAATAAGTCCAATTTTCTAATTGGAAGTAATAGCGTAGTATCGGATCCAAGCTTCGATATTAAAAGCAGACCTTGGTATGAATTAGCCTTAGAGGAAGATGATGTATATTTTACTGAGCCATATATGGATGAAGTGTTTGGAAAAATGATTTTAAGTGCTATGAAACCAATTAAAGATGGCGAAAATACGGTTGGTATCGTTGCGATAGACATATTTTTAGATGAATTACCTCAATTAATGCAATCTTATAAGATGGGAGAAAATGGATATTCATTTTTACTGTCCAACGATGGAACCATACTATATCATCCGAACAGTGAGTTAATACTGAAACAAAAACTTCAATCGCTTTCTGGTGAGATAGGAAATGTGGGTCAGAAAATGGTTGATGGTGAAAAGGGGCTTGAACTAACGCGAGTAAATGATGGCTTAGAATATATTGGGTATTCACCAGTTTCAACAACTAATTGGTCAGTTGGAACATCTATAACACAAGAGGAAGCATTAAGTAGTCTTAACACTTTTACAGTCATGATGATTTTATATTTTGGTATTGCTTGTTTCATCCTAATTGTCTTAGTATTCTTCCTGTTAAAACGTATGTTAAGAGAAATTCCTCATGTTACAAATGTAATGGAGCAACTAGCTTTAGGTAATTTAAGTCAGGGAGAATTAAAATCAAAATCTAAAGATGAAATAGGTAAATTAGTAACATCTACAAACCAATTGAATCAGAACTTGCGAGATATAGTAAGTCAAATCAATACAGTTTCTGAAACAGTAAGTAGCCAAAGTGAAGAATTGACTCAATCCGCAAACGAAGTAAAAATGGGATCAGAACAAGTAGCATCTACTATGCAGGAATTAGCAGCTGGTTCTGAAACTCAAGCCAATAGCGCGAGTGATTTATCATCTGGTATGAATAATTTTGCAGATAAAGTTCAAGAAGCAAATGAAAATGGTTACCGCATAGAAGCAAATTCAAAAGTAGTTTTAAACATGACTAAAGATGGATCTGAGTTAATGAAAAATTCAATTCTTCAGATGGAAAAAATTGATAATATTGTGCGGGATTCAGTCAATAAGGTTCAAGGGCTAGACAAGCAATCACAAGAAATTTCCAATTTAGTAACCGTGATTAAGAACGTTTCTGACCAAACTAATCTTCTAGCTTTAAATGCTGCAATCGAAGCTGCAAGGGCTGGAGAGCATGGAAAAGGATTCGCAGTAGTAGCAGATGAGGTAAGAAAACTTGCTGAACAAGTATCTGATTCTGTAAAGAATATAACTGATATAGTAGGTAACATTCAAAATGAAACGGGTCTTGTATCGGAATCGTTACAAGGTGGATATAAGGAAGTGGAACAAGGAAAAGCACAGATCGAATCAACTGGCGAGACTTTCCATAGTATTAGTGAAGCTGTAACAGAAATGGTTAATAGTATCAAAACTATTGCTGAAAACTTAGCTGAAATTGCAGCAAATGCACAGCAGATGAATGGAGCAATTCAAGAAATTGCTGCGGTTTCAGAAGAATCTGCAGCAGGTGTTGAACAAACATCTGCTTCTTCTCAACAAATAAGCAGCATTATGGAAGAAACAGCTGGGAGATCGAATCAACTAGCGAAATTAGCTGAAGAACTAAATGAATTAGTAAGACATTTTAAGTTATAAATAATCACGGGTAGTTTAATATACTCCACTAACTTCCTATATTAGAATGATAAACAGGTGTGTAAAAAATGCAAGCGGTAGAGGGTGTGAAAATACTTTACGTGCGGCATGTTGTAATAACGTAGTTATAAATTGTAAACTCCACCATTAACTTTTCTATTAATGGTGGAGTTTTTTTAAAAAGAAAAGTTCTTTTAATTAATGAAAACAGACACAAAAAATAATGTGTCTGTTTTTCAATTCAGTACACAATAGGGGGCAGGAATGGCAAGAGGTTGATAGAAACGAAGAGAATCCCCTTATTTTTGATAACTACAGGCCGTTATCAGATGATCTAATATGAAAATTTAGTAAATATTCGTTATATTGTTTTGATAATCTTTACTTTCTAGTTTTATTTGTAAAGAAAAATTGTTCAATTATATCAAATTATACGGGAGAAAAAACAACTTGAAATATCAGAGAGAACAAATAGGCAGGCATAATTACTTTTTTTAAATAGAGTAGTATATGCTATATATATTATTTCATATATTGCAAGATTCTAAAAATATGTAATGGAAGCGTCATTTTTTTTAATCAGAGTAACACAAGATGGTAACAAAGCTTTGGTATATTCAATGCAGGCAGAAGATGGTGCTGCCGGAAAATTTGAGTAATAAACTTACTCGGCTGATTAGGAGGTGAAACGATAAATAACGGAATTTATGAAAAATCCATCCTATCAGTAGAAAAAATACGAATTAGGAGAGATCAAGTAATGAATAAAAAACAAATGGATTCTAAGAAAGTAAATAAAAACTTGTCGAAGAAAGTAGCGCCACTAGTAATGTCAACATCAATGATGGCTGCGACCTTTTTAGCAGCTGGTGCACCTATTTCTGCAGCAGAGCTTGATACAAAGGGAGTAAATCCAGAAGTTATTGAACATGTGAAAAACCATGGTCAGGAAGTATCTTCATTAGCGAAAAGTCTATTAGGCACTCCTGAAAAAGGTAAACTAGTTAGCAAACTTGCTCAAGCTAATTCCAGCAAAACTAATGATGATCCAGATAATAATGATAATATAGATGAAACAAATAACGATGTGCCACAAGAAGGCGAAATAAGTGATGGTACAGCAACTGAAGAAGGAACTGCTGAAGAACAAGAAGTACCAACAGTTAAAAATGGTCAAGTAGCAGATGATACGATAGCAACTGAAGAAGAAGGAACAAAGGAAGAACAAGAAGCACCAACAGCTGAATATGACCAAGTAGCAGATGATGCGATAGCAACTGAGGAAGAAGGAACAGCGGAAGAACAAGAAGCGCCTACAACTGAAGATGGCCAAGTAGAAGAAGGTACAGAAGCAGTTGAAGAAGATGTAGCAGCTGAAGAACCGGAAGCACCAACAATTCAAGACGGCCAAGTAGAAGATGATGCGATAGCAACTGAAGAAGAAGGAGTAGCAGAAGAACCAGAAGAACCGACAGCTGAAGAAGGTCAAGAAGCAGTAGAAGAAGACTTAGCAGCAGAAGATGGCCAAGTAGATGGTTCACAAAATCAAGAAGATGACTCTAGTACATGGGTAGAAGAAACTTATCAATTTATCGGTGCTGGCTATCAAAGTGTTATTGGATATTATCAATACCTAATTGAACAAAATTTAGCTCAATCAAGTGAAGAATCTGATAATGTTGAAGAAATTGATGTAGTATCCGATGTATCTACTGACGTTGGTGAAACAGATACAACAACTTTAGAGGCAGATACATCTCAAGACAGCTCTGTTGATATCGCAGATACAGGTCTAATAAATGATACTGACGTTAATCTAGAAAGCCCAGTCGTTGCAGAAAATAAAGATCAATCTTCTGATATAGAAACACCAGAGCAAGAAACTGTAGAATCAGTGGAAAATACAGTATCCGATCTTGAGGAACCAATACAAACAGTAAATGAAGAAGTAAGTTCGGCTACTGAAACAGAACAACTTAGTCAAAATGAGGAAGAAAAGGAATCCAACCAAATCTCTTTAAAGGATAAAATGATAGGATACTATCAAGACCTAGTAGCTTCATTTGCTAACTTTATGAGCTTCTTAAAATAAAAAGTAATCTGCCTTAAAAGGTTAAGCAGAACTATTTCTGCTTAGCCTTTTTTGCATGGTTGGAGTTGTTGTAAATTACACTCGGAAATCTTAAATGATTGAATAACGAAAGAGGGTGTTCGACTGAGCGAACACCCTCTCTTATTTTCGATCAATTGTCTTCTTGAAGATGCTTTCTTAGAAACTGAATGACATCATCAAATGCATTTTGCACAGTCGCACTCTGCCAATCTTCATCAAAGACATGTTTGCCGTTTGGAATAGTGATTAATTGGTTTTCTACCCCAGTTTTCGTCAATGCTTCGGACATCAATACTGATTGCTCGTATGGGACATCTTCGTCTATTGTTCCATGTAAGAAAAGTGTTGGTGGATACTCCGCATCTAAAGTGTATAATGGGCAAAACGACTGAAGCTCTTTTATGTCCATGTCGCTTATTTTCTCGATCCAGGCACCATTTTGTCTTGCGTACATATAAATGGCATAACGTTTTTGAATCGGTCCAACGGTAATGACTTCATTTGTTACGAGCATATCGGCAAGTTCTTTTGGAACAGCAGTCATTTTTTTATAGTGAGGGCTTGGTTTTAATGCCCACTCCCCAGTGATATCACCGTATCCATAAAACGAGACAATCGCTTGCGGTTTTGTCTCGAATGTTCCAGATAACAGTGCAAGGTAGCCACCAGCAGAGCCGCCGATCACTGCTATTTTTTCTGGATTATAGTCAAACTGCTTTATACCCTCAAACTTTAGCCAGGAAAGTGCGTCCGCAATATCGGTTACTATGTCAGGTATTTTTGTTTCGGGAGCAAGTCGATAATCAATCGAAAATACATTAAACCCTGCCTGCAAATAAAATTTAACTTGTTCAACTTTAATGTCTTCTTTAGATCCCCACAATAGACCGCCACCATGAATATAAACGATGACAGGAGCAAACTCTAGAGTGGTGGGATAAAAATCTGCTTTTATTTCAAATTGTTCACTTTTTTTATAAACGACAGTTGTTTTCATTTGTTGTAACACACACCTTCTATAAAATGATCAAAGTTTTTAATTATTGTTCAGTAATAATACATTATATCATAAAAAAAAAATTGCCTTTAAACATGCAACGAATTAGGAGAATTGCACATAGAAGATGAAAAAAAGCAAAAAAAGCTCATAAACAGATTGAAGCTACTTGGACCGAAAGTAAATATGAAAGGACCTGCTAGATGGTACACCATCTATAAAAGAGTGAATTTAGGGAATATTAATTGTTAGGAAATGATCCTCCTATTACATAAATATTGAAGAGGTGTTTTTAGAATGGCCAAAATTTTAGTTGCAGGGGAAATTCCACAAAAGGGATTAGATTTGTTAGTAGAAAAGCATGAGGTAGAGGTATTCCCTGGTGAAACATTAATTTCTGAAGAAGAATTAGAAGAACGTATTCAAGGTAAAGATGCACTATTAAGTTTATTATCAACACCTGTCACAAAAGAAATTATTGATAAAGCTCCGAACCTGAAAATTATCGCAAACTATGGAGCGGGATTCAATAATGTAGATTTTGAATATGCAGCATCTAAAGGAATCCCCACTACCAATACACCGATTGCCTCTACTGCAGCAACAGCAGATTTAACGATCGCACTATTGTTAGCGGTTGCAAGGAGGGTAGTAGAGGGTGATGAAGTATGTAGAACAGTTGGCTTTAATGGTTGGGCTCCACTTTATTTCCGAGGGCGTGAAGTAACTGGGAAAACAATTGGGATTGTCGGATTTGGACAAATAGGACAAGCAGTCGCAAAAAGAGCTGCAGCGTTTGATATGAAAGTTATATACTACAACCCACGCCGAAAAAGTGAGGAAATAGAGAAGTCTTTAAATGCCACATATGTTTCGTTGGATGAATTATTAACACAAGCTGATTTTATTACACTTAATTGTTCCTACAACCCAAGCATGAAACACATGTTTAGTACGAAACAATTTGACATGATGAAAAAAACCGCCTATTTAATAAACTGTGCACGTGGTCCAATTGTAGAAGAAACAGCTCTAATAGAGGCTTTAAATGAAAAAGTAATTGAAGGTGCAGCATTAGATGTATTTGAATTTGAACCTTCTATTGGAGAAGGTTTGAAAAAACTAAACAATGTTGTTTTAACACCCCATATTGGTAATGCCACATTTGAAGCACGAGATGCGATGGCAGTAATGGCAGCTGAAAACATTGTAAAAGTATTAAATAATGAGGATCCCCTTTATGTAGTGAACGGTGTAAACAAAGTAAAATCCTGTTAAATCTATTGTATTCATATAGTGGAAATAATAACGTTGAAAAGCTCTAGTTCTGAATAGCTCAAATTAGTTTGGGAAAACTATAGAGATGGGCAGGAGTATTGTAATGCAACAACAGAGATAAGTGAGATATCAATAGAGACATCAGTACAGGGTAAGAATACCCCAGAAAAATTAGTTTTCATTAAATTAAAATATCTTTAGGGGGCGAGTCCCATAGAACAGGTAAAGACTCCACCAGAACAAGAACAAACTATTAGTAAAGACTTAATGCCAATTAAGTTGGAGGACCGAAAGTGGGGGATGGGGAACTATTTTGCCCTTTGGATGGGGTCTGTGCATAACGTACCAGCTTATATAACAATCGGAGGTTTTTTCGCACTTGGGTTATCCGTCGGTCAAGTATTTTGGTCAATTATACTTGCAGCCATCATTTTAGGGGCAATTTTATCTATAGGCGGACATGCAGGAACAAAGTATGGCGTTCCTACTTCTATGTTACTTAAAACATCATTTGGTACAAGAGGATCAATGGTCCCTGGTGTAATTAGAGGGGTCATTGCAGCAATTATGTGGTTTGGTTTCCAAACGTATGCAGGTAGTCTTGCTGTAACGATTTTAATCGGGAAACTGTGGCCTGTATATTTAACATTAGGTGGTGATTGGAATTTCTTTGGTTTAAGTTTACCGGGGTTAATTTCATTCCTATTATTCTGGGCCGTAAACGTTATGTTTGTTTATGGTGGAATGGGAATCTTGGGGAAATTCACAAAAATACTTTCTCCAATTATTTATATCGTATTTGGAGGAATGGCCATTTGGGCAATTAATTTAGCAGGAGGCATCACTCCAATATTACAATATGTACCTAAAGGAATTGAAGGAAATGAGTTGATCGTTTTCTTAGGATGTGTAAGTGCTCTCTTAGCAACATGGGCGGCTCCCTCTGTTAGTATTTCAGATTTTACAAGGGAAGCAGTTTCCCAAAAAGTTCAAACAGTTGGACAAATTGCTGGAATCCTTCTTTCGTACTTATTATTTGCCTTTGCAAGTATTGCTGTTATCATCGGTTCGGAAATTGCATTTGGTACCCCTATTTGGAACGTACTTGATGTAGTAGAGAAATTTGATAGCAAATTTGCAATTGCTGTATCCGTATTAACCATTTGTTTGGCAACTTTATCAGTGAATATTACGGGGAATATTGTTCCAGCAGGTTATCAATTAGCATCGCTGTTTCCGAAAAAATTAACATTCAAATCAGGTGCATTTATTGCGGCACTTGTAGGAATAATAATAATGCCATGGAAGCTCATGGAAAACTCAACAAGTATTTTCCTTTTCTTAGGAGTAATTGGGGGATTATTAAGCCCGGTACTTGGTATTATGCTTTCTCACTATTTTGTTGTTGCAAAAAAGCATATTGATATGAATGGATTGTATGGTTCAAGTAACTCTTATAGTTATCAAAACGGGTTTAACATGCAAGCGATTATAACGCTTATCATTGCTGGGGTTATTAGTTTAATTGGTCAATTTGTTCCTGTCTTAAAGCCGCTTTACGATATGTCTTTCTTTACAGGGACAATTATAGCTTTCATTCTTTATTCATTGATCGCTAAAAAACCGACATCTAATCCAGTAGAGGATGAAATATCCTAATATTAGGGAGGAACTGTAATGACGTATGATCTAATTATTAAAAATGGAAATGTTGTATTTCATGATGGAGTCCGTCAAGTCGATATCGGAGTTAAAAATGAAAAGATTACTTGTATAGCTGAAGAAATTACAGATGAAGCAAAAGAAGTTATTGATGCAGGTGGGCAATATGTGATGCCTGGAATGGTTGACACACATGTCCATATTAGTGAACCTGGTCGAACTGAGTGGGAAGGGTTTGAAACAGGATCCAAAGCAATGGCAGCTGGAGGTACGACAAGTTATGTTGAAATGCCACTGAATGCATTACCGGCAACGATTAATAAAGAAGCGCTTGATCTTAAACTAGATGCTGCGGTTAATCAAAACTATGTTGACTATGGTTTCTACGGCGGACTTGTACCCGAAAATCTAGATAAACTAGAAGAATTAGCAGGTGCAGGTGTTCTAGCGTTTAAATGTTTCCTTTCCGATATTACGAGTGATATTCCTGGAGATTTTACTAATGTCGATGATTATACGATGTATAAGGGAATGCAAAAAATAGCAGAATTGGGTGGAATTTTATGTATCCATGCTGAAAACCCATCCGTTACGTCTAAGCTGACTGAAGAAATGATCAGAGAAGGCCGTACATCTGCAGCTGAGTATGTTGATTCACGTCCAATTTTCACTGAAGTAGATGCTGTTCAGCGTGCCATTTTGTTTGCAAAAGAAACAGGTTGTAAATTACACTTAGTACACATTAGTACGTCAGAAGCAGTTCAAGTAATTTTAAAAGCGCGTTTGGAAGGTGTAGATGTAACGGTTGAATCTTGTCCACACTATTTTGCGATGACTGCAGAGCAAGTAGCGGAAATTGGTCCAAAAGCAAAGTGTCAGCCGCCAATTCGAAAAGCAAAAGACCAAGCAAAATTATGGGACGAGTTATTGAATGGCAATATTGACTGGTTAACTTCTGACCATTCGCCGTGTACGGAAGACTTGAAACAAGGAAATATCTTTGAAGCATGGGGCGGAATTAGTGGGGTTCAAAATAACGTTGATTTAATGTTTGATTTAGCTGTAAAACAACGTGGTTTAGCAGTAGAAAAGTTTGTCCATTTAATTGCATTTAACCCTGCCAAACGTTTTAGCTTGCCTTATAAAGGAGAAATAGCTGTTTCTAAAGATGCAGACATTATTTTATTAGATCCGAATCAATCCTATGTTGTGAAGAGAGAAAATCTATATTACAAAAACAAACATAGTGCCTATGAGGGCAGAAAAATTGACTGTCGTGTAACGAAAACGATTGTTCGCGGAAATGTTGTTTTCGATATACAACAAGGAATTGTAGGAGAACCAATCGGAAAACTATTATCTGCTGTAAAATAAAATAGGATTTTGAACTTTTCTTAATAAAGGGAGAGCGACTATCATGACAAATTACGATTTAATAATAAGAAATGGTCACATTGTAACTTCGGAGTCAGTTGCCAAAGGAGATGTTGCAATTAAGGATGGCAAGATTGCCGAAGTATCCATTAATAGCGAAATTAGTGCAACAGCTGCTAACGAAATAAACGCAGAAGGTCTTCATGTTTTCCCAGGTTTAATAGATTCTCATGTGCATTTTAATGAACCTGGTAGAACGGAATGGGAAGGCGTCGAAACAGGCAGTAAAAGCTTGGCTGCCGGAGGAGTAACGACTTATTTCGATATGCCTTTAAACAGTACACCACCAACAATAAATAAAGAAAATTTAGATTTAAAAAGAAAACTTTCCGAAGAGAAATCTGTTGTAAACCCGAACTATTGGGGTGGGCTAGTGCCAGAGAATATTGATAATTTAAAGGAACTTTATGATAATGGTGTCATCGGCTTTAAAGCATTTATGTCGCCGAGTGGTATAGAAGATTTCCATCATGCGGACGATGCAACGCTTTATAAAGGTATGCAAGAAATCGCCTCGATTGGTTCACTACTTGCTGTTCATGCGGAAAGTACAGTAATTTGTGAACAGCTTGCAACGAAGAAGTTGCAAGAAGGGAAAACATCTGCACGTGATTTTGTTGAATCAAGACCGATTATTTCAGAGATAGAAGCTGTTCGAAGAATTATTTCTTATGCGGAAGCAACGGGATGTAAATTGCATATCGTTCATGCAAGCAGCAGAAAAGTCGTTCAAGTAGTGGAAGAAGCAAAACGCAGAGGCGTAGATGTGACAGTCGAAACATGTGCCCATTATTTATCATTAACTGTAAAAGACTTAGAACAAAAAGGCGGTTTGGCAAAATGCGCCCCTCCTTTACGGGATGAAGACGAGTTAGAAGATTTATGGGTGGCAGTTGCTAATGGTGAAATTGATATAATTTCCTCTGACCATTCTCCAGCGCCTGCTTCAATGAAGACGATTACAGATAATTATTTCGAAGGTTGGGGTGGTATTTCTGGTGCGCAATCTACTTTTAATGTTATGCTAACAGAAGGCTATGCAAAGCGTAATCTACCTTTGGAAAAGATTGTTGTTTTAATGGCAACAAATCCTGCAAAAATCTTTGGTTTGCCAAATAAAGGGAATATTGCTGTTGGTTATGACGCAGATTTCGCAATCGTTAATATAAATGAAAGCTTTAGATTAGAAAAAGATGATTTGTTCTATCGTCATCAACACTCACCATATGTAGGCATGACATTTAAAGGAAAAGTGAAGACAACCATCGTAAATGGTAAGGTTGTTTATGAAAACGGTAATTTTCCAAAATCATAAAAGAGTTTATATAGTGTGAGTAATAGGTAATAACGGACTACAAAGGGCTGAGACATTTCTCTGCCCTTTTCCTAGTAGAGAGGAGGAGGAGGGCTATTTGGAAATTCGTGTTGAAGATGTTTTGAAATTACCATCACTCAAAAAGGCAGTTGTATTGAGTGGGGAACAATATTTGCATAAAATTGTTAAAGGGTCAACTATTATGGAAGCTCCAGACATTACTGACTGGTTAATAGGTGGAGAACTAATTTTAACAAGTTTATACCCTATTCGTTTTTTTAACGAGAATGAGCAAAAGCAGTTTATTACGAAGTTAGCCGAAAAAGAAGTTAGTGCATTAGTGATAAAAAATCATCGTTTTGTAAATGAGATTCCCCCATCCATCATCGAGCAAGGGGAAAAATGTAATTTGCCGATCATCCAAATTCCTAAAGAAGTCCCTTATGTTGATATTCTGTATCCTGTGATGGAAGAAATTTTGAATGTTCAAGTAAAAAAGCTTCAATATTATAAAGAAATCCATGATCAGTTTACAGCTTTATCGTTGGCAGATGAAAGTCCAGAAAAAATCATAGAAACATTAGAAAAATTAATTGGAAATCCTGTCGCCTTATTTGACCGAAATTTCTTTTGTTTAGCTTCCACACTCCCATATCTAACTAATTTCGAAATTGTTGAAAAGTATCATCGCTATGACAAGACTGAAGAGATGAAATTTCCACATTACCGTCAAATCGTGAAGTACCTTGAACAAAAAGAGAAGATTGGACACCAAATAGTCGTTCCAATTGAAACGATTAACCATATAAAAACTTACCTATTAATCGGTGAAATGAATAAACCTTTGGAAGAACTTGATTTTATTGCAGTTGAAAATGCTGCAACTTCGCTTTCGCTTGAGTTAGTCAAAAAATTTGCTGTGGCAGAAGTAGACAAACGATTTAAAAATGATTTACTGGAACAATTAATCGAGGGAAAATTACCTTCCAATATTCTTTACCAAGATGCCAATTTAATTGGTTGGGATATAGAAGGATCATTTGCAGTTGTTTTATTGAAAATAAGCAAAAATAATGAAATGTTATCTTCGAAACAAGTGAAACGAGGAATATCCAATGGCAATGAAGAGACGTTGCTTTACGAAGCTATTTATCAGTTTTTACCAAATGCGATTATTGGCAGTAAAAGCGGTTTAAATGTAGTACTTTGGAAAGCCGATATAGAAGACCCGGAATGGTTGATCAAAATGAAAGGAAGAGTATCGACTATAGTAGATTTGGTGAAAAAACAAGATAACGAAATAATTATTCAAGTCGGGATAGGGACGCTATCAGAACATATAAATAATATTTCCGAAAGTTATATAAAGGCTCAAGATGCGTTGGAATTTGGAGAGGTTTTAAATGGTAAAGAATCTATTACATCTTATTCTGAATTAGGGGTCTTTAGGATGCTCGGCCAATTCACTAATTCCGAAGAGTTAAAGACTTTCATTCCACCATCTTTACAAATTCTACTAGATTATCAACAAGCAAATAAAACAGATTTGTTAACTACATTAAAGATTTTTTTACAATGCAATCAAAATGCGACAAAAGCATCCCAACTTCTTTTTATCCACCATAAAACAGCTGTCTATCGTATTGAACGAATCAAGGAAATTACAGGGATGAATTTTGATGACGCTGAAGAAATGTTATTAGTTCAAATTGGATTAAAGATTACTGAACTTCTTGAACGGGAAAAAATCCATAAGTATTAAGTTTCATCATTTTAAAAATTAGGAGTGTTAATCGAATGGTTAGAAAGACGTATAGCGCAAAAAATGTAACAGCATCAGGTCCATATTCACATGCAGTAGAAGCAGATGATTTTATTTTTTTCTCTGGTCAGACAGCAATGAATGCGGAGACAGGAGAAAATTTACAAGGTAATATTGCAGAACAAACAAAACATTGCTTTACAAATTTATTTGAGGTATTAGAAGCAGCAAATCTAACACATGATGATGTTGTAAAAGTAAATGTATATCTAACGGATATGAATAATTTTTCTTCTATGAATGAAGTATATAAAACGTACTTCAACGACCCTTACCCGGCTAGAACTTGTGTTGCAGTTTTAGCATTGCCATTAGGCGCGGAAGTAGAAATCGAAATGATCGCTAAGAGAAAAGCATAGTTATTTGCTCGGCACTGGTAAAGATTCCAGTGCTTTTTCTTTTTATAAACCAAAAGTTTTATTAAAAATGAAGAGCGAAATTATTAGCAAGTATTTCGTAAAAATAATCCAGTAAATAGGTAAAATCAATCGAATGGTCATTGAAGCAACTAAATTAGCAAGAAAGCAACAATTTGTGTACGGAAAATCATTTCCCAGATCAAGAGTTAAATTAAAAGGAGGCAACCATTAATTTGTAAAATATATTATTAGATTATTAGTGACTTAGTGAAGCTCATGTTCACTGTTTAATAAGCAACTTTTTTCATATAGGGATGGCTGCCACTTTTGGATTCGTGCAGCGGTTCTAATATTTCTTATTGGTTTGTTTAACTAAACGCAAATTAGCTAGCATATTTTGTTGATTGAAGCGGAAAGCGTCCGCCCTGGAGCGGAAACCCTAGCGGTAACTTTTTTAAGGCGCATTATCCCTATTATGTAAGTCATTCCATTCATCGTTTCCATTTACTATTTCGGGGTAGAGAAAGGTGCTAACGCTTTTGTTCATTTTGACAACCAATTTCCTGTATTTGCTAATAATTTATTGTTCATTGTGCACAAAAGATTGTTCAAAGAAGCTGTTATTGTAACATTTGTTATGCACTGTATATAGCGAGCGCTTGTACATTTTGTTTAATAGACATAAAGACCATCCTAATAAAGCTATGTATAATAAGTGTTGTTCGAAAGAACACGTTTTCGATAGATAATAAAGTTGATCTAATGTAACTCGAAATTATTTAACTTATTAAAGTGAAACTGCCTATGTGTAATAATCATATAGGAATAGGTTAAACTTTTATTTTATCGTCTAGAATAAACGTCGCTGAAAAATACATCATACGATAAAAAGGAGCATGGCATATGTCTAAAACAAAAGAAATTCACGATACAGAAGTGACGCAGATTGAACTTGCCTCTGGATTGGATGAATCACTACATCCGAATACCGAAAAGGATAGAGCCGTTAAGCCAAGAGACTATGTTTTCATGTGGATGGGCGATGGGGTTAACATAGGAAATATGACGTTAGGGGCAAGTGTAATTATTGCGGGAGTAGCAACGTTAAACATCTTTCAAACAATGCTGGCAGCCCTGATCTCAATTGGGATCATTTCAACTATTTTCGCCTTAAACGATCGACTAGGCTATAAATCAGGTATACCATACGTTGTACAGCTTAGAATGTCTTTCGGAATAAAAGGAACAGTTATATCATCATTACTACGTGGTATACCTGCTATTGTCTGGTACGGTATTCAAAGTTGGATTGGTGGTACTGCATTAAATGAGTTTATAAAGATTGTTACTAATGGATCATTTGATAATGTTTTTGTTTGCTTTGTAGCTCTTCAACTAGTTCAGATTGTTATATCACTATTCGGCTTCCATGCGATTAAATGGGTAGAGACGGTTGCAGCTGTTATTTTCATGATAGGACTAATTTATGTTTTTGGAATTCTTGTAACGTCATATGGCACAGAGATTACTCAAACTTGGGTACAAGCAGAAGGAAATTGGGGATTACCGTTCTTAGCGCTTATTATGGTCTTTTTAGGGAATTATGCAGGGATTTTTGTAAGTGCTGCAGACTATTCAAGAGAGCTGAAATCGGGTATAAGTGATAAGAAGCGCGGAGCATTATACTTCCTCCCAATTACTTTCTCATATGGTTTCGTTATTGTCATTGGTGCAATGTTAGCTGCTGCAACAGGTATAACGAATCCTGCAATAGCACTTCCAGTGGTAATCGACAATCCTTATATCTCTGCAGGTGTATCTCTATTTATCGTCATTACAGTAATTGCGACAAACATGGTAGCAAACGTCGTTCCACCAGCGTATGTTATTACATTATTGACAAAATTAAAATATAAAGTTTCTGTAACGATTACAGGATTGCTTGCTCTATGTGCATTCCCTTGGTTGCTTGTACAGGAGTCATCAGCTGCAGGTCTTAATATGTTCGTACTAATCTATTCCGCATTTTTAGGGCCGGTTATTTCGATTCTGTTAGTTGAATATTATATTTTAAGAAAACAGAGAGTAAATACTGCAGATCTATACAATGAAGAAGGTTCTTATGCCGGATATAATCCAGCAGGTTTGCTTGCGATGTTTATCGGTGCAGCCGCTGCCTTTATAGAGGTAGAGTTGGCATGGATCATCGGTGTAGTAGTGGCAGGGATAGCTTATTACCTTCTATCGAAATATGCCTTTAAGGGTTCAAGTTTCAAAAAAGGGACGATTTTTGAGAAATAAATATTTTTTCTGAAAATAACTCGTGGGGAATATGTCCTCATGAGGTATTTTCGTTGTTCGATTTGCACAATCGTTTGTATAAAGTGCACATAATGCTCTCCTTACTTATTCACTATAAATAATAGCAATTGATTCTTTTGGTTAACTAACCTAAAGAAGTATAACTATTTTTTTTGTATAATGATTGTTGTTCACTATTCGGATATTGCCGATGAGCCTATTGTTTAAACAAAAGTCTCGATAGTTAGTGGCATCATGTAAGGAGGAAGTTTTTTTGAATCATTTTAATAGAGAGAAAGCGACGGCTGCCGGCTATAGTAATGATGTTTTGCCGACAAAAGAAGTCGATAGAAATTGGGGAATAGGAAATTTTTTCACTGTTTGGATGGGCTCTGTTCATAACATTCCAAACTATATTGCCATTGGCGGTCTTTTTGCTTTAGGAATGTCAGTTGGTCAAGTCTTTGGGGCTATTATGGTTGCCTCTGTAGTCATTGCGTTGATGCTCGTTCTTAACGGTCATGCAGGATCAAAATACGGATTGCCGTTTGCGATGCTGTTGCGTTTATCATATGGACCGAAAGGAGCAATGATTCCTGGAGTTTTAAGGGGAGTTATTTCGGCGATTATGTGGTTCGGATTTCAAACGTACGCAGGAAGCCAAGCATTATCAATCTTAATTGGAAAGCTTTGGCCGACGTATTTAACGTTAGGCGGAGATTGGAGCTTATTAGGATTATCATTGCCGGCATTACTTTCGTTTTTAATATTTTGGTTATTTAATGTTGCTTTGATTTATGGTGGTATGGGGTTCTTAGGTAAATTTACTAATATCCTCTCGCCGCTTGTTTATATTGTTTTTGGTGGAATGGCAATTTGGGCCATTAACTTAGCAGGTGGAATTGGCCCTATTTTAGCGTATACCGGCTCGGGAGTTGCAGGAAATAAAATCATTATTTTCTTCGCGGCTATAACAGCAGTGATTGCAGCGTGGGCAGCACCGATTGTAAACGTTTCAGATTTCACGAAGCTCGCGAAATCTACGAAAACGCAAGCAATTGGACAAACTGTCGGACTTGTTGTGGCATATCTTTTATTTGCGATTGCGAGTATCTCGATTATTGTTGGATCTGAAATCGCTTTTGGGACACCGATATGGAACGTACTTGATGTTGTAGCTCGGTTTGACGGGACGTTTGCCATCGCTATTTCCGTTCTTACTCTATGCTTAACTACATTATCAGTTAACGTTACCGGAAATATTGTACCTGCCGGTTACCAATTAGCGTCCTTATTTCCAAAAAAACTAACTTTCAAATCCGGTGCAATCCTTGCCGCAATCATAGGAATTCTCACTATGCCATGGAAACTGATGGAAAGTGCAACGAGTGTTTTTACTTTCTTAAATGTTGTTGGTGGGATATTAGCTCCGGTTACTGGAATCATGTTGGCTCAATATTTCATCATATCCAAAAAGAATATTGATTTGGATGCATTATATGATGCCAAAAAAGGAAGGTACCATTATTCAAAAGGTTTTAATGTAAATGCGATTGTAACTACAATTATTGCAGGCGTCGTTTGTTTGATCGGCAATTTTGTTCCCTTTTTAAAACCACTTTACGATATGTCTTGGTTTGTAGGAATCATTACTGCCTTTATTCTTTACACGGCGCTTGAATCTGCGCGTTCAAAAGGAACTTTGTTAGAAAAAACTCCAGAATTAACTAAGGAAAATAGTTAATAAAAGAATTGTGCGAATGAATGTTTGGTCTGAAAAATGGTAAGTTAAAAATTTTTGATAGCTGAGAGGGGAATTCAAATGGTATTTGATTTAGTTATTAAAGGCGGGAATGTTGTATTACGTGATGGTGTTTATAAAGTTGATATCGGGATTAAAGATGAAAAGATTTCTTGCATTGCTGAACATATTACGGATGATGCAAAAGAGGTAATCGATGCAACTGGACAATATGTTATGCCAGGAATGATTGATACACATGTTCACATTAGTGAACCTGGACGTACAGAGTGGGAAGGTTTCGAAACGGGATCGAAATCGCTAGCTGCTGGAGGAACAACTAGTTATGTAGAAATGCCGCTTAATGCCTTGCCAGCAACAATCAATAAAAGAGCATTAGATCTTAAGCTAGAAGCAGCTGTTAACCAAAACTACGTTGATTACGCATTTTACGGTGGACTCGTACCGGAGAACCTGGACAATCTAAAAGAATTAGCTGACGCTGGCGTTCTCGCTTTCAAATGCTTCTTATCCGATATTACAAGTGATATTCCGGAAGATTTTATAAATGTAGATGATTACACATTATACAAAGGTATGCAAAAGTTAGCTGAATTGGATCAAATTCTTTGTATCCATGCGGAAAATGCGTCTGTTACATCTGGACTTTCTAAAGAGTTTGCGAGGGAAGGCAAAAACTCTGGTGTAGAATATGCAGAGTCGCGTCCAATTTTTACAGAAGTGGAAGCAGTCAGCCGTGCGATTCTTTTTGCTAAAGAGACTGGTTGTAAATTGCATCTTGTTCATATTAGTACTTCAGAGGCAATCCAGACTATCTTGAAAGCACGTGCAGAAGGTGTAGATGTAACGGTTGAATCATGCCCTCATTATTTTGCCTTTACTGCCGAGCAAGTTGATGAAATCGGTCCTAGAGCAAAATGTCAACCTCCAATCAGAAAAGCAGAAGACCAAGCAAAATTATGGGACGAGCTGCTGAATGGGAATATTGATTGGTTAACATCTGACCATTCACCTTGTACGGAGGACTTAAAGCAAGGAAATCTTTGGGAAGCTTGGGGCGGAATTAGCGGTGCGCAAAACAACGTCGATCTTATGTTTGACTTGGCTGTTAAACAACGTGGATTAGCCGTTCATAAATTTGTTGATTTAATTGCAACGAATCCAGCTGAACGTTTCAACATTTCCCATAAAGGTGAAATTGCCGTTTCAAAAGATGCTGATATCATTTTAGTAGACCCTAACCAGTCATATACGGTTAAAAGGGAAGACCTTTACTACAAAAACAAACATAGTGCATATGAAGGTAGAAAAATTGACTGCCGCGTAACAAAAACAATTGTTCGAGGAAATGTTGTATTTGATTTAGAAAATGGAATCGTCGGAGAACCAGTTGGAAAGTTAATTTCTGCTAACTAAATGGTTCATTCAATCCCTTTGTCATTGTCAAATCCGGCAATGGCAAAGGGATATATATATACTTGGAGGAATGACAGATGACTACATACGATTTAATCATTAAAAACGGGAAAATTGTTACAGCTGAATCGATTGTTCAAGGAGATATTGCGATTAAAGACGGTAAAATCAAAGAAGTTGGTCAATCACTTCAAGGTTCGGCTGATCGAGTAATCGATGCAGAAGGGCTTCATATTTTGCCTGGATTAATTGATACGCATGTACACTTTAATGAGCCTGGAAGAACAGAATGGGAAGGAATTGAAACAGGGAGCCGTGGCTTAGCTGCTGGTGGAGTTACAACTTTCTTCGATATGCCATTAAACAGCACACCGCCAACGATCAACAAAGAAAACTTAGATCTAAAAAAGGCATGTGCAGATGAAAAAGCGATTGTAAATCCTCGTTACTGGGGTGGACTTGTTCCCGAAAATATTGAAGATCTAAAAGAACTTCATGAGAATGGTGTCATCGGATTCAAAGCGTTCATGTCACCGAGCGGCATCGCTGATTTTAATCATGTTGACGATGAAACGATTTTCAAAGGGATGAAAGAAATCGCTTCTCTTGGCTCTCGTCTTGCAGTTCACGCTGAAAGCACAGTTATTTGTGATCAGCTTGCAGAAGAAAAGCAAAAGCAAGGTAAAACGACTGCAAGAGATTTTGTTGAATCAAGACCAATCATTTCTGAAATAGAAGCTGTAAGAAGAATCATCTCTTATGCAGAAGCAACTGGCTGTAAAGTACATGTTGTCCATGCAAGCAGTAGAAAAGTCGTTGAAGTCATTCTAGCGGCGCAAGCTAGAGGCGTCGATATTACAGTTGAAACTTGCGCACATTATTTAGCTTTAACTGTAAAAGACCTTGAAGAAAAAGGCGGATTAGCGAAGTGCTGCCCTCCGTTACGCGATGAAGATGAGGTTGAAGATTTATGGGTTGCGGTTGCTAATGGAGAGATTAATGTAATTGCCTCTGACCATTCTCCAGCTCCAGCATCTATGAAAACAATAACAGATAACTATTTCGAAGGTTGGGGCGGAATCTCAGGTGCTCAATCCACTTTAAACGTCATGTTAACAGAAGGGTATTTCAAACGTAACCTTCCTTTGGAGAAAATTGTTGCCTTAACAGCGACAAACCCGGCGAAATTATTCGGGCTTGATAGTAAAGGAACAATTGCTGAAGGGTATGATGCTGATCTAGCGATTGTAAATCTAGAAGAAAGCTTTGAACTTAAGAATGAAGATTTATTCTATCGTCACCAACATTCTCCTTATGTAGGTATGACATTTAAAGGGAAAGTCAAATCAACGATTGTCAATGGTGAAGTCGTATTTGAAAATGGAGAAATCACAGCTCATAAAAAGTAAGCGCATAAATAGTAAAATCCCAAACCAATTCCGGTTTGGGATTTTTGCTGTCCAACTCCAGGGACGTCGGCTCCTCTTATGCTAGTCGCCAATAAGCGGGCGCCTTAAGCGTTTCATTAAGAGATAAGAAAGTATATACTTTTTACTCAGTATTGATCCAGCTCCAGCGCCTTGCCCCTCGGGGTCAAATGTGAAAAAGCTGTGGTGGCTGGGGAGCTGCCTCCTCGCTTTTCCTCATTTGCCTGTCGGAGTCCTGCAGGATGCAGGTTATACAGTCGTTGCGACAAGATGTCGCGAACTTAGACTGTATTCCTTTAACATAGGCGCTTGCGCTTTTCTTAACTAAATGCTTCTTCCTCTTCTTTTAGAATAGAGCCGATGATGAGGGCTACGCGTATGCGCAAAGAGTCAGCTGGATCGCGTAGGGAGCAGTTTAGCAATTCCTCTGTTTTTTCTATACGATATTTCACCGTATTTCGATGGACGAATAATTTTCTGGATGTTTCCGAATACTCACATTGGGCATCTAAGTAAACTTGAATCGTTTTTATTAGTTCCTGGTCTTCCTTTGTTTTTGGATAGGCCAATGATTTTAATGTATTTTCATAAAGGGCTTTTAAGTCTTTACGAGGAAGGGATTTTAACAATTCCTCCAAATCCTTTGTTTTATAATATTTTATAAACCCTTTTAAATTTTGTTCGTATCCTGTCAATATTGCTTCCACAGCTTCATAATAAGCGGTCGGTATTTCTTTAAGGGAAGAGACTGAATGGCTTACTCCAAAGGAAAGGGTGAAATCTCCATTAAAGTTTGCTTGGACATTTTCTATGAATTGTGTGATCCTACTAATTTCTTCCTCACTATATTTTGGGAATTGTAAAATCATGGCGAAGTACTTTCCTTTTGTGAATAAAGTAGCTTCAAAACCTTCATGTATAATTTCATCTTCAAGTTGGTCGTAAACACTATTATGCAGCTCTCCGACTTTTTTTTCATAAAGCTGCAACGTTTCATATATTTCCCCTTGGGCATCGATTGTACATACTACACAGATATTTTCCATGCCTTTTTGGAGCCCGTAATAGTTTGATCGGCTAAATATTTCTTCATCGGACTGGATTTTCATTTCGATTAAATCAGCAAAGAAGTTATTTTTTAACAATCTTGAGTTTTCTTCGATTGCTTGCTCTTTTACCATTGTAAATGAAATGACATTGCCTGCCTGCTCAATTGCCATTTGTGACGAAGGATATGGTAAGGTGAGTGAATCGAAAATGACGAGCATACTTGGATATTGCCGCTTCGTATGAACCGGAAAAGTCGAAACGCTTTGATGTTCCCTTGACGGAATTGAAAAAGTGGTCCCTTCTCGTGCAACAGGTAAGTCTTCTTTCACTTTCTGAAGGATCTCCTGTTTAATATCCTTCATTGATTCCTTCACGAAATCATGACTTTGAGCAATCTTTTCTCCCCTGTGATTCAATAAAAGGGCTGGACGTGCCAAGAGATAGCCTAATTGTTCTAATAGAGCACTTAAACTGTATCCTCTGATGAGCATATTTGAAAACTCTTTTTGAACATGCAATGCATAATACAGCTGCTCTGCTTCATGATCATTCAAATAATTCAAGATATGGCGAGAAACTTCACCTAATGTATGATTTGTCGGTAAATCAATAATTGGAAATGCAAGCTCATCAGCGAGTAATCTTACTTCAGGTGGCAATTGATGAAAGAATCGGCTAATTTTGATGACAAGACCTGAACAATTTAAGTCGTGCATTTGTTTGATTAACTCACAAAATTTCTCCGTATCATCCTTAAACGCATATCCGGTTGAAAGGAGAAGATGGTTTTCAGCTAAAAAGTTAATTACGTCAGGCGTATCAGATATATTTACAGATTGTACATTTCTTGTTAGACCGCGATGGCCTGCAAGTACAATACCTTCTTTCATACCTTCCAATATAAATAAATCATTTATGGTTTTCATGCGAATACCCTCTCTATTTAAAGATTTCCATAAAAAAAATTCATCTTGCTCTTACCTTGTTCATTTTACGTTAAAAGTAAACAAAATTCAAAGTATAAATTGGTCATAGTAAACAATGACAATTCCGTGCGATAACTGTAGACTAGAATAGTTAAAAGCCAAAATTAAGGGAATACTATACTTCTTCAAGCAGATCGGTAAACAGATCCGTGAGTAGGAGTTCTAAAAGATTTCAAGGCTGCGGTTTATTCATATAAAGAAAAGGTGATTGTTATTAACGAGTTATTAAAATCAAGTAACTGGATTTCGGGCTTACAGTGGCTCTTTTTTATTTTTACGAACATAGTTGTCATACCGATAACTGTCGGAGCGGCTTTTGAACTTTCTCCAGGCACAATTGTCAATATGCTTCAGCTTTCCTTTATCGTGACAGGATTGGCGTGTATCGTTCAAGCGTTTTTTGGACATAAACGAGCTATTATGGAAGGGCAATCCGGACTATGGTGGGGAATAATTTTAATGCTATGTAATACGGCTGTGGCACAAGGGATGCCTTTACCTGTTTTGGGGGGTAGTTTAACGGTTGGTATTATTATTACCTCGATTATAACCTTTTTAATTGGTATAACAGGGCTGGGACCTCATATAGCCAAGTTATTTAAACCTGCCGTAATGGGCGTATTTATGTTTTTATTCGGATGTCAATTAATTGGAATCTTTTTAAAGGGTATGTTAGGTATTCCATTTGGCAACCAGGCAGCTGGTGCTCAAATAAATGTATCTGTTGCTTTGTTATCGATAGTGATAGCAATTGTTGTAATCGTGATCAGTGTAAAGGCACCTTCAAGTGTTCGACGCTATGGTTTACTAATCGGAATTATCGGTGGTTGGATTATTTATGCGCTTATTTTCAAGCCGGAAAGTCTTGTCAGTGAAACTACGTCGTTTGGCATTGAGCTATTTCCATTAGGAAAGCCTGCATGGGACATTGGAATTATCATTACAACTGTTATTGCAGGATTGTTAAACTCCGCAAATACGTTTGGTGCGTTAAAAGGTACGGAAAGCATGTACGAGGTGGAAACGACTAAATCCGAATACAGAGCTTCCTTTACGATTACAGGTATTTTCACTTTTATAGCAGGAATTTTTGGACTTGTTCCAAATTCACCTTACGTATCTTCGATTGGTTTCTTAAGCCAAACAGGAATTATAAAAAGAATTCCTTTTGTTCTCGGTGGATTAATGTTTCTTGTAATGGGCCTCATCCCGCCCGTTGGACACTTTTTCTCGCAGCTTCCATTAAGCATTGGTAGTGCAGCGTTATTTGTCTCTTATTTGCTTCTTTTAAATTCTTCCTTGAATTTCTTTAAACAGATTGAATTCAATACGACCAATATCTATCGTTCGGCTGTGCCGTTGTTTGTAGGTGTTGTGATTATGACCCTTCCTGCTTCTTATTTCGTTACCATTCCAAGTGTGATCCGTCCAGTTCTTAGCAGCGGATTATTAGTGGGAATCATTCTAGCTCTACTGTTAGAGAACCTTTTCAAATGGGACAGTTACGGTAATGAAGAAAAAGGTGGACAAAAGGATATAGCGAGCACGTTTACTGATAAAACCGAATCACAAATTAAATGATGAAAACAGGTAAAAAAAGGCAGCTAGATATGCTGCTTTTTTTATATATAAATTATCCATAATGGTTAAATTAAAATTGAATCTTCATCTATATGTGCTAAAGACTATTTTTATAGCAACGTATACAATAAGTAATGGAGCTAAAGATTCTACATTATTAAAAGACAATTCAGTGCATACTTTCCGCATGTATTACAAACAATAAAAAGCGTTACCAAAATAATTATTATATACATTACATAGCGTGGAAAAGGGTGGTGAAATAAGTGAACGATATGAAAGACATTGTACAACAGCTTGATCATCTAGCTGAAGAAACAGATAGCAAGCTTAAATGGTTAGCCGAATTCGGAAAAGATCCTGAAGGCGGAGTTTCTCGTTTACTTTATACAAAAGAGTGGGTTGAAGGTCAACATGCATTAAAAGAATGGATGGAGAACGAAGGCCTGGAAGCTCGATTTGATGATATTGGGAACTTATTCGGGACATTAACAGGAAAAAATACAAACGAAACTATTTTGACTGGCTCCCATGTGGATACTGTGAAGAATGGCGGACGTCTTGACGGTGCATATGGAGTTGTCGCGGGAATTCTTGCATTGAAATACTTGAAAAAACATTTCGGTCAACCAATAAGAAACATAGAAATCGTTTCGATGGCCGAAGAGGAAGGAAGTCGTTTTCCTTACTCGTTTTGGGGCTCCAAAAACATTGTCGGCTTAGCTAAACGCGAAGATGTTGAAACTATCAAAGACTTCGACGGTGTTCCATTTGTTGAAGCGATGAAAAATGCGGGCTTTGGCTTCGGAGATGAACAAAAAGGTCCACGTAAAGATCTAAAAGCTTTCGTAGAAGTTCATGTTGAACAAGGAAGCGTTTTGGAAACGGAAAAAACGGCAATAGGTGTAGTAAACAACATTGTCGGACAAAGACGTTATACGGTAGAAATAATAGGCGAAGCTAATCATGCAGGTACAACGCCAATGGGTTATCGGAAAGATGCTGTTTTTGCGGCAAGCCAAATGATCCATGAAATTATTTCGATGGCAAGAGAAGCCGGCGATCCACTTGTGACGACGGTTGGAAAATTCGAAGCTTATCCTAACATCGTGAATGTCGTACCGGGAAAAGCCATTTTTACTATTGATGTTCGTCATACTGATAAAGAAGCCATTGTTTCTTTTACAGAACAAATGACAGCAAGAATGCAAGACATCTCAAAAGAACACCAAGTTGAAATGAATATTGATCTGTGGATGGATGAAGATCCAGTTCCAATGGATCAAAAAGTCGTTGAACTTATCGAAAAGCAATGTAAAGAAAACGGCCTTAACTATAAGGTAATGCACAGCGGTGCGGGGCATGATTCCCAAATCTTTGCTCCAGTTGTGCCGACAGCTATGCTGTTTGTTCCAAGTCTGAAAGGGATCAGCCATAATCCGGCTGAATTTACAGAACCGGCAGATTTGGCAGAAGGTGTGAAAGCACTTATTGGTGCTCTTTACGAATTGGGCTATAAAGAATAACACTGTGAATTCGATGTACAGATAAAAATACATGCAAACAAAGGAGAATGTAACAATGGGTTATCCAAAAGATTTACTTTCAAGCAGATCTATTATTAAACCTGGTCAATATGCTCTAATCGCTCCAGAGGGGTTAGTAAATAATACCATCCCTGGGTTTGAAAATTGTAGAATTTCTATCTTAGGTTCACCAAAACTTGGTGCAAGCTTTGTCGACTATATAGTCACAATGCACGAGGGTGGAAAGAATAGCCAAGGTTACTGCGGTCAAGAAGATGTACAATGCTTTGTTTACGTTATTAGCGGAAAAGTGAAAGCTAAAGCTGATGACAAGGAATATATCTTGGAAGAAAGTGGCTATTTATATTGCCCACCAGGCGTGACAATGTATTTGGAGAATATGGAATCAGGTGATTCCCGTCTATTCCTTTACAAACAAAAACACAACCCATTAGAAGGACAGAAGCCTTGGGTAGTTTCAGGACATGCGAATGCTATCGAGTATATGGATTATGATGATATGACCAACGTTCATCTTAAGGATCTTTTACCATTAGATCTTGCTTTTGATATGAACTTCCACATTCTTTCATTCGACCCGGCAGCTAGCCACCCATTTGTCGAAACACATTATCAAGGACATGGTGCATATCTGTTATCTGGTGAGGGTATGTATAACCTTGACAATGAATGGATTCCGGTTAAAAAAGATGATTACATTTTTATGGCGCCATATGTTCATCAAGCAGCTTACGCTGTTGGAAGAGAACCATTAACTTATGTTTACTCTAAAGACTGTAATCGAGACCCAGAACTATAATTTGGAAATTATGAGGTGTCAATATGAGAATTACAAGAGAAGACTTAAAAAGTCTAATCAAAACGAAGCTAAATAAGGCTGGACTTAACGAAGATCATGCAGAACAAGCAGCAGAAGTACTCGTATTTGCGGACGAAAGAGGGATTCATTCCCACGGTGCAATGCGTGTAGATTATTATGCTGAGCGAATTGCTAAAGGCGGGATTAATACAAACCCTGACTTTAGATTTGAAAAAACAGGTCCTTGTTCAGGGATTTTCCATGCTGATGGCGGAAACGGTCATACAGCTGCCAAATTAGCAATGGACGAGTCCATTAAAATGGCAAAAGAAAATGGCATTGCGATTGTTGGAGTAAGAGATATGTCTCATAGTGGGGCAATTTCTTACTTTACCCATCAAGCGGCACAAGCAGGTTTGATTGGGCTTACAGTTTGCCAATCCGATCCGATGGTTGTTCCGTTTGGAGGAGCAGAACCTTACTACGGTACAAATCCAATTGCTTTTGCAGCACCAAGTTCTGAAGATGGGAAATACATTACTTTAGATATGGCAACAACTGTTCAAGCTTGGGGAAAAATCTTGCATGCAAGATCAAAAAATGAATCTATTCCTAACACATGGGCAGTAGATAAAAACGGCGAGCCAACAACAGATCCTTTTGATGTAAATGCGTTATTGCCAATTTCTGGACCAAAAGGTTATGGACTGATGATGATGGTTGACGTCTTATCTGGTATTTTACTTGGACTTCCATTCGGAAACAAAGTATCTTCCATGTACGAAGACTTAACTGAATACCGTAAATTAGGTCAACTTCATATCGTTATTAATCCGGAATTCTTCGGTGCCATTAACCAGTTCAAGAAAGATATTTCTCAAACAATGGATGATTTAAATGGAATCAAACCTGCAACTGGATTTTCAAAAGTGTTATACCCTGGTCAAAATAATGACGTTGTAATTGAGGAATATAAGCAAAAGGGAATTGAAATCGTAGATGATATATATGAATATTTAGCATCTGATACTATTCATTTCAATAAATACGATCATAAAGATCCGTTTGCTAAATAGTTTTTCACAGAACAAATGGTCAAAGACGAATTCAAAGGGTGATGAGGAATGAGATTATCAAAAGAGCAATTACATGAGTTAATTTCTAAAAAACTTCATAAGGCAGGATTAACAGAAGATCATGCCTCTGGAGTTGCAGATGTACTTGTACATGCTGATGCAAGGGGTGTTCATTCTCACGGAGCAATGCGAGTTGAGTATTATGCTGAACGTATTGCTAAAGGTGGACTTAATAACAACCCGGATTTTAAATTTGAAAAAACAGGCCCTTGTTCAGCGATATTTGACGGTGATAATGGTGTCGGACACGTTGGGGCAAAATTGGCTATGGATGAAGCGATTAAAATGGCCAAGGAAAATGGAGTTGCTGTAGTCGGTGTAAGAAGAATTGGCCATAGTGGTGCGCTTTCTTATTTTGTTCAGCAAGCGGCTGATGCCGATTTAGTTGGTATTTCCGTATGTCAATCCGACCCAATGGTTGTTCCATTTGGTGGAGCTGAACCTTATTATGGAACGAACCCACTTGCGTTTGCTGCACCAGGAAAAGACGGTAAGCATATTACTTTTGATATGGCAACTACTGTACAGGCTTGGGGGAAAATTCTCCATGCAAGATCGAAGAACGAACCAATTCCTGATACGTGGGCTGTTGACAGCAACGGCGAGCCAACGACAGATCCATTTAAAGTAAATGCTTTGATGCCAATTGCTGGACCAAAGGGATATGGACTAATGATGATGGTTGACGTGCTTTCCGGCATTCTGTTAGGTCTACCATTTGGAAAGAATGTATCCTCTATGTACCATGATTTAACGGAAGGTCGAAATCTAGGTCAACTTCACATCGTTATTAATCCAGAATTCTTTACTGGAATTAATTCTTTTAAAGAAGCTATAACTCAAACAATGCAAGATTTGAGTGAAATTAAACCAGCTCCAGGATATAACCAAGTTTACTATCCAGGACAAAGAAGTGCTGAAAGAGAAGAAGCATATGAAAAAGACGGCATTGAAATTGTAGATAATATATATGAGTATTTGATTTCAGATGTTGTTCATAATAATGCCTATGATCATAAAAGCCCATTTGCAAAATAATAGTAAAAACGCTGTATAGAAGGGCGGCTTAAAAGTTAGTCGCTCTTCTGTACTGAATACAATAAATTTGCCAATAAAAAAAGAAGAGGTGCATTCAAAGATGCTTTATACAATTGTTAAACAGAACTCCTATCAGGATTCAGTTAATTTAATGCTTCTTACAAATAAAATCTCCACAATGGAAGGCATTAACAAAGTTCAAATCATGATGGGAACTCCTGCTAATAAAGATATTTTAAAGGCAGCTGGACTATACACAGATGAACTTGAAGGTGCTGCGTCTAATGATATGTGTATCGTTGTTGATACTGACTCAGAAGAGAAAATCCAAGAGGTTCTTGATGAAACAGACAACTATTTAAACAACCAAGCAATCTCTGCAGGTAAAGAAGCTTTCGAAACTGTTCGTTCTTGGGATAAAGCGACAAATGCATTACCAGGTGCAAATCTAGCAATCATCTCTACACCAGGTCAATATGCAGCTGAAGAAGCTGAAAAAGCAATTGATCGTGATATGCACGTTCTTATTTTCAGTGATAACGTAACGGTTGAAGATGAGCGTCGCATTAAAGAAAAAGCACATGAAAAAGGTCTTCTTGTAATGGGGCCTGACTGTGGTACAGCAGTAGTTTCTGGCGTGCCTCTTGCATTCGCTAACGTTATGAAAACCGGAAAAATTGGTGTAATCGGGGCTTCTGGAACAGGTATTCAAGAAGTTACAACAGAAATTGACCGTTTAGGCGCTGGAGTTAGCCATGCGATCGGTACTGGTGGTCGTGACCTAAATGATAAAATCGGTGCGATTACAATGTTAGATGGCATTAAAGCATTGGCACAACATAGCCAAACAGAAGTGATCACATTGATTTCTAAGCCACCTGCTAAAGAAGTGCGTGACGAGGTTGTTCAATTACTTCAAAGTATTTCTAAACCAGTTGTTGCGATTTTCCTTGGTGAAGAGCCACATAACCACGAAGGCAATGTTTATTATGCTAACACACTTGAAGAAACAGCTGCGATTGCTGTTGATCTTGTTAAAGGTAACCCGATTAAGTCAAATTACAACAGATTACAAGCTGAAGTACCTGCTGTAAACTTAAAGCCAGAGCAAAAAACAATCAAAGGTTTATACTCAGGCGGTACATTAGGTTACGAAGCAGCTACTTTAATTAGTAGTGGTCTTAACTATGATAATTCTGGTGCCCACGCGGAAGGATACCTTCTAAATGCAAATGGATTTGAAGTGATCGACCTTGGTGATGATATTTATACACAAGGTAAACCACATCCAATGATCGACCCAGATACAAGAATTCAATACTTCCAAAAAGCTGCACAAGATGAGTCAACTGCAATTATCCTATTTGACCTTGTTCTTGGATATGGTTCTCATGAAGATATGGCGGGCGCACTTATCCCTGGCATCGAAAAAATCCAAAAAGAATCACAAGCAAAAGGTAAAGAAATTTACTTCGTAGCATCTGTATGTGGTACTGACCAAGACCCACAAGGCCTTGATGAGCAAAAAGCAAAATTAGCAGAAGCTGGAGTTATTTTACGTGATAGTAACAACCAAGCAGTTCTTACTGCATTAGCTATGCTTGATATTCAAATCGAAGAAGTACAAAAAGAATTAGTACCTGCAAAAGAAACTGCAACAGTTGAAATTACTGTTTCAGAAGCTATCCAAAAATTATTAACTGAAAAACCAAACGTAGTTAACGTTGGATTAAAGAAATTCACAGAAGCAATTACTGCTAACGGCGGAAGAGTTGTTCAGTATGACTGGCGTCCAGTTGCTGGCGGCAACCCAAGAATGCGTCAAATTTTAAACGTACTTCGTTAATCAAAATAATTTATTCAAATTCCAGGTCATCGAATTACACGACCAATGAATTTTTAGGAGGAAGCAAAATGTACGGACAATTTAAAACAATTGATGAAGCAAACCGAGCAGTAATCGATAAAGTTGTATCGAGTGCACCTTTCTTAGTAGATGTAGTGCCTGCAAAATCTGTCATTCAAGAATTAAACGGGAAAGTTCTGCTTCATGCAGGACCACCTATTAAATGGGAAAACATGACTAGCCCGATGCAAGGATCTTGTATAGGAGCTACATTGTTTGAAGGTTGGGCATCTAACGCCGATGAAGCAGCTAAGATGCTTGAAAATGGAGAAGTTGAATTCATTCCATGTCACCATGTGAACGCGGTTGGTCCAATGGGAGGAATTACATCTGGAAGCATGCCAGTTCTTGTGGCAGAAAATCGTGATGGCGGAAACCAAGCATATTGCACAATGAATGAAGGTATTGGTGCAGTTCTACGTTTTGGTGCATACTCTGATGAAGTACTTAAACGTCTTGCATGGTTCAGAGATGTACTTGGTCCAACACTTTCGAAAGCAATAAAAGTTAAAGGTGACGGATTAAACGTTAACGTTATGATGGCGAAAGCAATTACAATGGGAGACGAGTTCCACCAACGTAATATTGCTGGTTCACTTATTTTCCTAAAAGAAATTACTCCGTATATTTTAAAAACAGATGTAGCGGACAAAGACAAGCAAGATGTTATTCAATTCTTGGCTGATACAGATCAATACTTCTTAAACATTGCGATGGCTTCAACGAAAGCAGTAATGGATACAGCACGTGAAATCCAACATGGTACAGTAGTAACAGCAATGTGCCGTAACGGTTATGAATTCGGAATTCGTATTGCTGGTATGGGTGACCAATGGTTTACAGCACCAGTTAATACGCCTCAAGGTTTATTCTTTACTGGCTATGATCAAGACTTGGCTTGTCCTGACATGGGTGACAGTGCCATCACTGAAACATACGGTGTAGGCGGCTTTGCAATGATTGCTGCTCCTGGTGTTACACGCTTCGTAGGTGCTGGTGGAATGGACGATGCAGTTTCTACAAGTAATGATATGATGGAAATTTGTATTGATCATAACCCTAACTTCTCTATTCCAACTTGGGACTTCAAAGGTTCTTGTCTTGGAATCGATGCAAGAAAAGTTGTTGAAACAGGTATCGAACCAGTGATCAACACAGGAATTGCACATAAAGAAGCTGGAGTAGGTCAAATTGGTGCAGGTACAGTTCGTGCTCCATTAGCTTGCTTTGAAAAAGCAATTGATGCATACGCTGTAAAACTTGGTCTAATTGATCCACAATAAATGAATAATTGCACTCTTTTTGGGGAGGACTATAGTTATCTAGTTCCTCTCCTTCTTTATCAAAATGAAAATGGACACGTTCATAGTCGTTTTTCTAATGGCTTTAATATTAAAATGGGCGATTCTCTCGTATTTATTGGGAATAATAAGAACGGTCTTCTGCCATTTGGAATTCATCTTCGAGAAGAAGATACTTTAAGTGCTGTTACCTCTGTCAATAACGGAGATCCAGTTACTTGGAATAAAAGAACAAATTCTATTGAATTACCAGGGGCAATTATTTGTCTTGAAAAAGGGAAAAGTTTTAAAAATGAATTAACTACTTTAAAAAGTTCAATGATTTTTAAGGATAGTTTTAAACGATTTTGTTTACAAGTAAACGAAATAGAAAACCAAACTGGACTGAATGTTTCTATCCGTGAATTTTTAAATAAGTATGTTGCAGGCGAACAAGAATGGCATGGTGTTGAACCAAATTTGATTATGTTGCTTGAAGCGGCTGAGTCGAGTGATGAATTTTTAATTGAGAAAGTTCTTAGATACTTCCTTGGAAGAGGACAAGGCTTGACTCCTTCAGGGGATGATATGATTGTCGGGCTACTTGCCTTTGATGCCGTTTCCCATTTTCTTTCCCCTCGCTTTTATCAAAAAGCCTCAGAGCTTATTGAAGGCGAGTCGATCACAACAGATGTAGCAAGAGAATATTTACGGTATGCACTTAAACGGGAATACAGCTCAACCGTTTCCGATATGGTCAATGTTCTTGCAAGCGGTAATGCTAATAATTTCGAGAAAGTCTTTCATGACTTGATTGGTGTTGGACACAGTTCAGGCTTGGATACAATATTAGGTATTATTATAGGAATGCTTGTTTTTAGGAATCGAAAATAAAAACAGAAACAAATTAAAAGGTTGGAGAGTGTTTATATGAGTAAAGTTGTTTTAGCGATTGGCGGTAACGCAATCATCAAAGAAGGTCAAAAAGGTACAATTGAAGAACAACGTGAAAACCTTGTGGAAAGCTCTAAACCTGTTCTAGACTTAATGGAACAAGGTCATACAGTTGTTATTACACACGGAAACGGACCACAAGTTGGTAATACATTAATTAGAGGGGAAATGGCGAAATCAGTTATTCCAGAGTATCCTTTAGATGTATACGGTGCTGAAACTCAAGGTAACCTAGGTTATTTAATTCAACAAATCTTTAAAAATGAAATGACTTCACGCAATATTAACAAAACAATTGCTACAGTTGTAACGCAATCAGTTGTTTCTAAAGAAGATCCAGCATTTGAAAGCCCAACAAAACCAATTGGACCATTCTACTCGAAAGAAGATATGGAGAAAATTGTAGCAGAAAGTAACTTAACATTTGTTGAGGATGCTGGTCGCGGATACCGTCGTGTTGTTGCATCTCCAAAACCAGTTCGTATTGTAGAAAAAGAAGCAATCGAAACTTTACTTAACAATGGTATTTCAGTTGTTTCTACTGGTGGTGGTGGTATCCCTGTCATCGAAAACGAAGGGAAAATCGAAGGAATCGAAGCTGTAATCGATAAAGACTTCGCAAGTGCTTTACTTGCAGCTGATATTAACGCTGATTATTTATTCATCTTAACTGGTGTTGAACAAGTAGCGATTAATTTCGGTAAACCAAACCAAGAAAATTTATTAGAAATGACAATTGATGATGCACTTCGTTATTTGGATGAAGGTCAATTCCCTAAAGGAAGCATGGGACCAAAAATTGAAGCAGCAATTCTTTTCCTACAAAAAGGTGGAAAAAACGTAATCATTACGTCTATGGACAAACTTCAAGATGCTCTTGAAGGAAAAACAGGTACACGTATTGTAATGTAAGTTCAATATATAAATTTAGTCTGTCTATCACTACTTTCTATACAGAATGTAGCGGTAGGCAGTATTTTTATTTTTGCACATAAAGTCCCCGTATTATCTTTTCATCTAGTACATAATTGCAATTAGGAGTATGATAAAGTTTTATTAAGTAGTTAACTATGTTCATGTTTTTTTAATACTTACATTATTAGTGACTGAAATAACCTGAAGATTTATAATAAGTAGAAACTACGAGGATGAGGCAGGAGATATCTATATGAATAGTAAGGAAAGATATCAAATACTTTTTAATAAAATCAATCAATATAACTCTGGGAATAAAGGAATCACAAGAGTTGCCTATACAAATGAAGAACAGGCCTGTACACAAGCTTTTATGCGAATGTGTAAAGACGAGGGATTAGATATCCGGATAGATCCGTGTGGAAATGCAATTGGGAGAAGAGAAGGTAGAATAAAGGGACTTCCGCCTGTGTTACTAGGATCTCATTTGGATACTGTTTATCAAGGCGGTAAGTATGATGGAGTAGTTGGTGTTACTGCTGCACTAGAAGTTGTAAAACGACTTAATGATAAAGGAATTGAAACAGATCATCCAATTGAAATAATTTCATTTGCTTGTGAGGAATCTTCTCGATTTGGTGTTTCAACTTTAGGAAGCAAAGCGATGGCTGGTATCTTTGATAAAGAGAAAGTTAGATATCTAAAAGACCGTAATGGAATTACATTGGAAGAGGCACTTTCTTTATGTGCACTTGAAATTGATAGTATCGATAATGCGAGTAGAAAAGATGAAAATATAAAGGCTTTTTTTGAATTACATATAGAGCAAGGTCCAGTATTAGAGAACGAAAATAAAAAGATTGGTATTGTTACTGGAATAGCGGCTCCGGTTCGATTTTCTATCAGAATAATAGGAACCCCTTCACATTCTGGCACAACACCAATGAATATGAGAAATGATGCTCTTCTTGGTGCATCCCAAATAGCATTGGAACTTGAAAAAATAGCAATAAATGAACAAAATTACGGAACGGTTGCTACTGTTGGTGTTTTGGATATTCCATCTGGTGCGATGAACGTGGTGCCGGGCGAAGTAGAGATCAAAGTTGACATTCGAGGGACTTCATTAGAATCAAGACAGCGGGTAGTAGACCATCTAAATCGAACGATCGAATTAATGAAAAGAATTAGACATCTAGAAATCTATAGTCAGGAAATAATTTCGGAGGAACCAGTATTACTATCTACTGAAATTATTGGCGCTATGGAAACAATTTGCAAGGAACAGGATATCTCTTACAAAATGATGCCAAGCGGAGCAGGACATGATGCTATGAACATGGTAAAGCTATGCCCTACTGGACTTATCTTTGTTCCATCTGTAAATGGTCTTAGTCACCATCCGGATGAGTATACCGATCATGATAATATCTTAATAGGCATCGATGTGTTGGAGAAAATTGTAATTCATTATGCTAAAATGGATTCGATCATTTAAGCACCACTAAATAATTTTATATAAAAGGTCTTTCATTAAATCACTTAATTAATGGAAGGTCTTTTTTTATGCTTTAGGAAAATATTAAGTAAAAGGTATTTCACTATATAGGGATACTGATACAGTGTGATTCTTATTAGTGACCGCAATGATTTTCGCTACAGGGCGGACGCTTTCCGCGGGGAGCGATGAACCTTCACCGACGCTACGCGTGCGTTGTGAAGTTTCATATGTCTCTACAGAGGAACGAAGGCTAAGTGCACCACATCGTGTGGCAACGCCTTCGTGACCAACATCCTGTTGGCCTCTACTGGAGTCGCCGCCCTTCCGCTCCAATCCATCAAAATTGCTAGCTAATCAACGTCACTGCTCAAAGTGAAAATTCAATAAGCGGTTGAATAAGCTTTAAACATCATAAAGCCAATAGTATTTCAATGCACAGATATCCAGTAAATAAAAAAAGCAATCAATCAATTATAGAAAGCAACCAGTTCAATTTGGAAAGCAACTAAATTAGAACGGGAGCAACCAAATTGCTAGTGAAAGCAACCAATTCTTAATCTAACAAGTATACATGGATTGAGACTACGATAAATTGGAGGTGTTATTCTAATAAATAGTTGAATGAAACAGGTTTTATCCTAGTAAATGCTCCAATGATTTGGAGACAGCATTTTCTAATTAGAGTTTAATAAATATTGCATGGTTGACCTATTAATTTAAATCTTTGATAAATACAGAAGCTAAATTAGCAAGAATTCACATTGATTGAAGCGGAAGGTGGCGACTCCAGGAGCGACCGAGCATAGGTTGCAACATATAGTGGGTGGGATTCCCACCGAGTAAGAACTAGCCATTCGCTCGTAGCGAGTCTTGG
>NZ_JBIWEX010000011.1:0-140852 GCF_044762745.1 Psychrobacillus sp. NPDC096426
ACAGACCAAGATTCGACATTTATGCGCATGAAAGACGACTATATGCAAAACGGGCAATTAAAAGCGGGCTATAACGTACAAGTGGCGACCGAAGGGCAATACACGTTGGCTTACGGTGTATTTGCCAATCCAACGGATACGAAAACACTCATTCCATTCCTAGATCAAATAGAAGAACAGTACTTTGAATTACCAGAACATATCGTTGCGGATGCGGGCTACGGCAGTGAACAAAATTACGATGATATCTTAACGAAGCGCAAACGCACACCACTCATTACGTACAACCATTATTTGAACGAACAAAAGAAGAAGTATAAAAACGATCCGTTCAAAACAAGTAACTGGGCATATGATGAGGAAAAGGACAGCTATACTTGCCCAAATGAAAAGCAGCTGACATTCCAATACAACGCCACACGTACCGATAAAACAGGATTCCAACGCCAATTCAAAATGTATGAATGTGAAGACTGTACAGGTTGTCCACTGCGAACGTTATGTACAAAGGCGCAAGAAGGTACGAACCGTAAACTCATGGTCAATAAGAAATGGGAACAACAAAAAGAATATGTACGAACACAGCTTTCAGAAGAAAAAACAGGTGCCATTTACCGTCAACGTAAGATAGACGTGGAACCAGTTTTTGGATTCTTGAAGGCTAATTTAGGTTTTACGCGATTTTCTGTTCGTGGTAAATCTAAGGTCGAACACGAAATCGGCCTCGCATTAATGGCCGTGAATATTCGAAAATATGCGGCAAGAGTATAAGCTCTTGTCCGTATAATCTTAAAATAAAATGAAAAAAGTGAAATCGCACGCGATTTCACTTTTTTCATTGATTGAGGCTACTTCTGTCCCAGCCTCTTTTCTATTTTATTAGGAATTTTCTCGCGCTCGCATACCTGCAAATTTCTTTTTCGTTTCTTTGAAAAGTTCGTCCAATTGCTTGAAGGCGGTATAATTATGTTTATTGTTTCGAATAAACGTAAATCGTTCTGAAAAGTTAATAGGAGTTAGATCCCCTGCTTTCCCTACCATATCTTCTAGTAGCTGAATTCCTTGCTCCATTAGCTCCACTCTAGTAATATCTTTTTCTTTAAAAAGCATCGCTAATTGTGGCCGCAAATCATCCCACTTCTCAAATTCGATAGTATTAAGCATTGACAATCTTTTTCATCCTTTTGGCACCTTCTCTACATACAGATAATAAAGGGCATTCAGGACAATTAGGGTTTTGTGCTTTACAGTGATAGCGACCAAAGAAAATAAGTTGGTGATGCGTTTTGGACCATAATTCGATTGGCGTTTTTTTCATAATTGTTTCTTCCACTTGAAGTACAGAATCTTTCCATCTGCATAGCCCTAATCGTTTCGTCACCCGTTCTACATGTGTATCCACTGCAATGGCGGGAATATCAAACGCAACAGATACGACGACATTGGCCGTTTTACGTCCGACACCTGGAAAAGTCGTAAGCAAGTCTCGATCTGCCGGTACTTCTCCATTGTATAAGTCGATCAGCTGTTGACTTAATGCTTGAATGTTTTTGGCTTTATTGCGATATAATCCAATCGAACGGATATCATTCTGTAATTCTTCTATGGGTACTGCTACGTAATCTTCGGGCTTTGTGTATTTTTGAAATAAGTCTTTTGTTACTTTGTTCACTAGTACATCGGTACACTGAGCAGACAGTAATGTTGCAACTAGTAACTCAAACGGATTTTTATGAACGAGTTCACAATGGGCATTTGGGAACATTCGCTCCATCTCATCTAGGCAATATTGCCATTGTACTTTTGAAAGCAAAACTCTTCCACCTACTCTCTCTCTTCTAACCAGTTATAAAAAGATACTTTAGCTGAACTTGGTGATGGTTGTTCCGCTTGTTTTTGAACTGGAATTTGCTGTCTAAATTGAGCTGTCTGATTTTCTGCTGCTTCTACGGTTTTAATATTTTTCTTTTTCCATTCAAATAAAATACGATCTATATAACGCAAGCTAAGTTTTTGCGATAACACTGCTTCTTTTAATGCTAGTCGAATTAACGCAGCGGAGTGTTTATCCTGATCAAACCACATACCAATTGTTTCGTATTCCATCGGTGATAATAGCCTTCCAAATTCTTGTTCAAACAGTTTATAAATTTCGCCTTCTTCTTCTTTTTCTTGTACGTCTTCAAAATGATTTTCTTCTTGTTCCACATGATCTAGTAAAAGCTCCCATAAATGATGGAAAGCATAGTACTCATAATGAACGCCATCCGCATCCATATGCTGATCAATTTGGACAAGCCCTTTTTGAACGAGGCGCTGTAAGATAGTGACTACTTTATGTTCATTGAAATGCGTACGATCTACCAAGTTTTGTGGCGTTGGAAAATGATTTCCCGCTTCTCCATAAGCGATTAAATGCAATAAAAGAATCGCTTCCTCATCTTTCACATTAATCGCTTTATAATGACTAAAAAAAAGCTGGGAAATGGTTACATTTCCCTGCTCAGTCCAAATACGGAGTCGATCTCGCTTTTGCATACTCATCGTCTCCTTATTTCTATATTCCAATGTATATATAACTTATTACGGATATAAACGGTTTAACAGACGTGGGAATGGAATCGTTTCACGGATATGTTCTACTCCACTTAGCCAAGCAACTGTTCGTTCTAATCCAAGGCCAAAACCAGAATGCGGTACTGAACCTTGCTTGCGAAGCTCTAAATACCAAGCATAGGCAGCTTCATCTAAACCATGTTCTTGTATACGTTGTTTTAGAAGATCATAGTCCCAAATACGCTCGGAACCACCGATAATTTCACCATATCCTTCTGGTGCGATTAAATCGGCACATAATACAACATCATCTCGTGTTGGATGTGGTTGCATATAGAATGGTTTAATGCCTACTGGATAATGCGTGATGAATACTGGTTTATCAAAACTTTCAGCAATAGCTGTTTCATGCGGAGCACCGAAATCATCTCCCCACTCGATATCATCAAATCCTTTTTCATGTAATAACTTGATGGCATCATCATAAGTAATACGAGGGAACGGCGCTTGAATATTTTCCAATTTCGATAAATCGCGACCAAGACGTTCTAACTCTAATGTACAGTTTTTCAAAACAGCTTGGGCGATAAATGCTACATATTGTTCTTGTATTTCTAAGTTTTCTTCCAGTTCACAAAAAGCCATTTCCTGTTCAATCATCCAGAACTCGATTAAATGACGACGTGTTTTGGATTTTTCTGCACGGAAAGTTGGTCCGAAAGAAAATACTTTTCCAAGTGCCATTGCTGAAGCTTCTAAATATAATTGGCCAGATTGAGAAAGATATGCATCTTCGTCAAAATATTTCGTATGGAATAATTCAGACGTTCCTTCTGGTGATGACCCTGTTAAAATAGGTGGATCCGCTTTGACGTAACCATTATTATTAAAAAACTCATACGTTGCACGAATTATTTCGTTGCGGATTTTCATCACTGCATGTTGTTTTCTTGAACGTAACCATAAATGACGGTTGTCCATTAAAAATTCAGTTCCATGTTCTTTTGGTGTAATTGGGAAATCAACAGCAGCTTGGATAACTTCAATTTCTTTTACTTGTAATTCATATCCAAATGCAGATCTTTCATCTTTTGTTACTTCCCCAATTACATACATAGAAGTTTCTTGTGTTAACCCTTTAGCTGTTTGGAAAATTTCTTCTCCAACTTCTTCTTTTACTACTACACCTTGTACGAAACCAGAACCATCACGTAATTGTAAAAATGCGATTTTACCACTTGAACGTTTGTTTGCAAGCCACGCACCAAGTTTTACAGTTTCGCCTACATGGTTTGCCATTTCATTAATCATTATTTTTTTCATAGTTTCCTCCATAAGAACAAAAGTTTAGTTATAAATTCGAAATTTTCTTCCACCAATCCCCGTTATCAAATAAAAGATAGACATAATTGAGATTGTTTTTTTCGTTTACATAGGTTACTTCCCAAACAGGACCAACTTCTTCAACGCCGAGCTTTGCATGCAATAATTTACCATTCTTTTCATTACTCATTGCAAGTTCAATTGCCTTCTCTTTCGAAATGCCGTCTTTTAAGTTCACTTCCATAATGGCGTCATCGTTTTTTTTCACTGGGACGAAAAATGCTTTTTCTTGTCCCTTTGCTGTTTTGCCGATAACGGTATGAAAAGTACTCGTACTATTATATACATAAGAGTCGTCTACTTGAGCGAGTAAATGGTTTTGCGTTACATAGATTTCCGCGTTTTCATTCGCTTCTGTAAATGGTTTTTTTGCTTGGAAATAAATAAGTAAACTAAGAATCACTGTTAAGCTAATTGCAAAAATAACGATAAACAGGAGCCATCTTTTAAGTACCATACGTTACGTCCTATAAATTGTAAAGACAGCTTTTTCTTGATCATCTTTATCCAGTGCTAAGCCAAACATCAAATCTTGCTGTTTTAATGTTCGATTCAATGCATCCACTAGTTTATATAAGTCAGATTGATAATTGACTGTGACAGTGGATAACACTTCTATTTTGTTTTCCATATTTCTACCCGCTTTCTAAAACTCATCCTTCATTAGTATACCAATTTTCAAGCTCCAAGACCATATTTTCTAGGGTCACTTTCTTAATAGGAATATTAGGAATTGCCTGTAAAAAATCACTCCCATAAGATTTTGTTTCAATTCGTCTATCCAATACGATAAAAACTCCTTTATCATTCGATGATCGTATTAAACGACCGAACCCTTGTCTAAATCGCAATACAGCTTCTGGAAGGGAATACGCGGTAAACGGATTTTGACCGTTTACACTCAATAATTCTGCTCGTTTTTTATACAAAGGATCATCTGGAGAAGAAAACGGCAAACGTACCATAATAATAACAGACAGTGCATCCCCTGGTACGTCTACACCTTCCCAAAAGCTATTTGTCCCAAATAGAACAGATTTTGAAAAGCGTTGAAATGATTTCAAAATACGCATTCTGCTACCCGAGGTCATTCCTTGAGCAAATAACATATAGTCTTCGAGTAAATTCGTGTCTTGTATGATTTCTACTGTTTTTCTTAGCATATCTTGCGATGTAAATAAAACGAAGCATCTACCTTCTGTTACGAGAACGGTTTGAACTATTGCTTCTGCTACAGCTTCAATATAATCACTTTGAGATACTTGTTTAATATCTGGCATATCCTCCATGATTAATAGCTCCGCTCCATTATAATAATCGGAAGCTGCTCTATATTGGTGAATCGGGACATTCGTGCTTAACCCTAATTGAGACGTGATAAAATGACGGTTAGAAGGCACTGTGAGCGTACCAGAAGTCCAGATTACTGCTCCAGATTCCCTCAATGGATCTAACGCCTCTTTAATATCTTTTTGATAGTTAAGCGATCGTTTAATAATGGTTAAACTTCCCGGAATACTTCTCGTATCCATTTCTAGCCATTTAGCCTCCACTGCCTCATCCTGCAAGAAAATTTCATCCCATTCACTTACTTTAATCTCAAGTTCTCTAATCCAATATTCCCATTCGTTCAATAATACATTAGCTTGATCGTCTAGCTTACTGTTACCATAAGCGGTGATAATAGATTTGGCAGATAAAATAAATGTTTGCAGCGAACTAGCAACTATAAGGAAAATGGAAGCTTGCAAATCTAAATCTTCTAATGCTGACATTCTTTTCGTCGTTTTGGAATGCCCTTTTATAGTAGGTACCGATCGAATAATAATAGAAATAGCTTGGTCAAATGACTCGACAACTTCTACGAATTGTTTTTCCAATCGAATTCGTAGCGCTAACGGAATATGTAGCAATGCAAGGTTACCGAGCAAGTGATCCGTATCTAGTGTACCAAATTGGCCTAGGACATACTTCCAGGTCGTATAAGAGAATATGCGTTCTTTACGAGACATACTTGCATGAATGACTTGATGTGCCTCGTCTATAATCATTGCACAACCATGTGATAATAATTTTTTATCCCGGTCGCGTTCTGCCATAATCATCGCATGATTCGTCACTAAAATATCGCATTTTTCGCTTTTGCGCAGCGCTCTTTCATAAAAATCTATTTCCCGCTCTTCCACAGCTTTTGAAAATGATGTTTTTCTAATTTTATCTACGAATAATTGCCCGCCACCAGAAACATTTAACTCTGTCAAATCCCCTTCATCAGTTATTGTGAGCCAAACTAATATTTGCATAATCGTAAATGTTTCGTCGTACGATTCATCGTCTAACTGTACATGCTGCCAAAAACGATACAAATCAATATAATGTTGCATTCCTTTTAGTTTGGCAACACGTATAGGAATGCTTAGAATAGTTGTTAGTTTCGGTATTTCTTCTAATACTAATTGATCGATTAAATGGGTTGTATATGTACTAATAATGACCGGTTTTTGTTGAGTAAGCCCGTAAATCGTGGCAGGTAATAAATAGCCTAATGTTTTACCAATTCCAGTCTCTGCTTCACAAACCGTTTCGGACCGTTTTTCTAAAGCGTATTGAATTTCGTCCATAAACGCAAACTGCCCTTGTCTTTCTTCAAAATGGGGAAGTCCTTTTAGAAAAAGAGTCGTTTTTAATTCTTTTGTATTTGGATAAGAAATTGAAAAAATGTGACTTGCAGCATGCTCTTTTTCCACTTCTTTTAATGGAATTCCCCGGTACATAGGATACTTAGCTGCATCATATTGTTTTCTTTTTTCCGCTAATACATCAAAAAATAATATCGATAAATTCGATTTTAATTGAAAGGATCTTTTATGTAATAACTCAATAGTTTTTAAAGGTAAACTTTCTAATCGTTCAATGCATTTTAATAATAAGTATCCAGTAGCTAACGCATCATCGTCTGCACGATGGGCTACCTCTAGTGGGATATGTAATTCGGTTGCAATATCTTGTAATTTATAACTAAACAGATTCGGGAACATAAGCTTTGTAAATTCTACCGTATCCATTGTTTTACATACAAGTTTTGGCAAGCCGACTCGTTGCAATTCTTTTTGCAAAAATGGAAGATCGAAGTGAATATTATGTGCAACAAAAATATGGTCTTGCAGTAGGTCTAACACTTTCGATCCTATTACTTCGAACAATGGTGCATGCTGTACATCTTTGTCCGTAATTTTCGTTAAATCTTGAATAAAGAAAGGGATTGATTTTTCGGGATTGATAAAGGTTGTAAATGTATCCACTATTTTACTATTTTCAATAAATACAATTGCAAGTTGAATAATACGGTCACCACTCGCCGATGAATGGCCTGTTGTTTCAATATCAACAACTGCATATTTATGATTTTCCATTATTCCTCAACTCGCTATCCATAATGTTCTAAAAAAATTGTACCACATTCGGGAATTAGAAACGAAAAATATGCAAAAAGAAAAGTTGCATATTCTAGAATATTTCTTTATAGGGATTGACTTAAGTTTATGTACGTTATAGGAATACTGCTTCCTAATGAAGTTTCCGTTAGGATTTCCACTGCAGGGCGGACGCGTCCGCCCGCGGAGTACCCCCCTTCCGCTCCAATCCATAAAACTTGCTAGCTAATCAGCGGCACTGTTTTAAGTTCAATCATATGTAGTAATTCCTGAAAGTGAAATTCAATAAACAGTTGAATGGACTAAATACGCTGTAGTATTTCGATGCATTGGTATCCAGTAAATGGGTAAGAGCAATCAATCAGTTATGGAAAGCAATCAGTTCTATTCGAAAAGCAACTAAATTAGCAATAGAGCAACCAAATTGCCGGTGAAAGCAACCAACTCATAAAATTTGGGTAGGTTTTATAAATATTGCGTAGTGGATTTGATAAATTTAAATCTCTGAAAACTGCAGACACCAAATTAGTGAGAAATTTCCATTGATTAGAGCACAAGGCGGAAAAATAAACAAGAAACTTCCCTTGCAAAAACAAAAGAGCTCCCGAAATTGCGTCTTCGGGAGCTTACATAATAAATAGAAGAGTATCTATTCTTTTATTTTCCTATATTACAAAACAGTAGCTTCTGGTTCATAATGAATTATTTGATTAATTGTGTTATCTGCATTCATAATTGCTACAGTTGGTTGATGTCCTGCGGCTTCTTCGTTCATCACATATGCATACGATAAAATAATGACAATATCTCCGCGTTGTACAAGACGAGCGGCTGCTCCGTTTACACAGATTACCCCGCTGCCTCTTTCTCCAGCAATAATATACGTTTCAAAACGTGCTCCGTTATTATTGTTCACAATATGCACTTTTTCATTTGGCAGCATGCCTACCGCATCTAAAATATTTTGGTCAATCGTAATACTTCCAACATAATTTAGATCCGCTTCCATTACGGTCGCACGGTGAATTTTACTATTTAACATCATTCGTAACATCACTTACACTCCCTTTACATCTACAAGAATATTATCGATTAAACGTGCTTTTTCAAAAAATACGGCTGTTGCAAATAAAAGCTGGCTCGCATGCTCGGAAACTGGTTGCAATAGCGGGTATGTTACGACTTCAAAATAATCTATTTTACCAGCTGTATGTTCTTCAATATGTGCTTTACCTACTGCGATGGCTTCATCCACATTTTTCGTTTGCTTCCATTGCTCTGTTGCTAGTGTAAGAGCTTTGTGTAAATGAATAGCCTCTGCTCTTTCCGATTCACTTAAAAACACATTACGAGAACTTTTTGCAAGGCCGTCTGCTTCACGAACTGTTTGGACACGAACAATTTGTACCGGGAAATTATAAGCATGTACAAATGTTTCAATAATGGCTAATTGCTGTGCATCTTTTTGACCAAAATACGCATTTGTTGGTTGTACAAGGTTAAATAATTTTGTGATAACTTTTAATACACCATCGAAATGCCCTGGTCTACTTTCTCCACATAGTTTGGTAGAAAGATTTCCTACTTGTATCGTAATCCCACTTTCAAATGGATACATTTCTTCTGGCGTAGGATTAAATATAAGATCCACACCAGCTTCTGTAGCAATTTTCAAATCGCGCTCGATGTCTCGTGGATATCGATCTAAATCTTCATTTGGTCCAAATTGTGCAGGATTGACGAAAATGCTCGCAACGACGAAGTCATTTTCTTTTCTTGCTCTATTTAACAATGCTTGATGGCCTTCATGTAAATATCCCATCGTTGGGACAAGACCGATTGTTTTATTTTTATTTGCTTTGAGTATATGTTTTAGCTCATCTATTGTTTGAACTGTTTGCATGAGTAGTGCCTCCGTACAATTGGTTTAGTTGCTCTTCTTTCATTGTAAATGAATGCTCTAAGGCTGGAAAAACTCCACTTTTGACTTCTTCCACATATTGCCTGATACCTGCTGCAATAGGCTCGCCAACATTGGCATATTCCTTTACAAATTTCGGAATATGATGCGTGCCGTATTTCACTAAATCGTGGAATACTAATACTTGACCGTCAGCTGTAGCCCCTGCTCCGATACCAATTGTCGGAATAATTAGAACTTCTGAAATTTTTTCGGTTAATTGATGCGGAATACATTCCAATACGACTGCACAAGCTCCTGCTAGTTCACATTTTTTCGCATCTTCGATTAATTTCTCTGCTGCTTCTGCGGTCTTTCCTTGTACTTTATATCCTCCAAGCACACCTGCAGACTGTGGTGTTAAGCCTAGATGCGCCACAACCGGGATTCCTGCTGATGTCAACTTCTCAATAACTAGCAGAACATCATCTGCACCTTCGACTTTTACTGCTTGAGCACCAGTTTGTTGCATAATTTTCACGGCATTTGCAAGTGACTGATCTAGTGATCCGTGATACGTACCAAATGGCATATCCACGACTAGAAATGTATTCGGTGCGCCTCTTCTTGTTGCTTTTCCGTGATGAATCATATCATCCATCGTAACAAGTACAGTAGAATCATATCCTAGCACAACCATTCCAACAGAATCTCCTACTAAAATCATGTCGATTCCCGCTTCTTCCGCAAATTTGGCAGTCGGGTGGTCATACGCTGTCATCATCGTAATCTTCTCTTCTTTTTTCTTCATTTCTACAAAATTACTCGTCGTTTTCAATTAAATTCCTCCTCTTTTAAGTGGAGAGAAAACCAACTAAAAAGCCCTCTGTTCCAAAAGTGGACAGAAGGGCAGAAAATGTAAAATCAAAGGTTTTCTCCGTCCCTGTCATCGTAGATCAAGGCAGACTATTCAATTACTTGTGCTATTTACTACTGGTGCAGTTCGCCAAACGATACTGCCCTTCGCTTACAGAATAACAGAAATTTGCTTTGGCGTCCAAATGATTTTACTTAACGGGTTGAACTTTTATACCCCAACGACACCTACCTCATGGATGCTTGTACTGTTTGTCCAATGAACATTAGCCTTCTTTTTCTAAAAAAAGACGTACTTCTCTTGGAGATTTTAAAACAATGATTTTCTTATTTTTAGGCAATTGCTCAAGCTTCTTTAAAACAATAGGTTTCTTTGTTTTCGGATAATCCCAAACCCATTTCAGAAAGCTAATATCTAACCTTTCTTTCATACCTACAGCCATATCTGGTCTTGATTTACCTTGGTAACGAACCATTCGTTTAAAAACACGATAGATGCATATTATTCGACTAATATCTACAAAAATAATAGTGTCTGCAGCATTTAATCTTATATCCAATGTACCGTTATAATTTCCATCAATAATCCATTCTTCTTGTGTAACTAATTCATTCTGCACTTTTCTTTGTTCCTCTTTTGATGTCATCACCCAATTTGGTTTCCAAAACAATGCATCCAAATGATAAACCTCTATGTTCAACTTTTCCCCTAGTTTTCTAGCAAGAGTGGACTTTCCAGACCCTCCTGAACCAATTAAAGCTATCTTTTTCATAATCCACCTCTTTGTAAATATCCCTTGCCTTCTATACTAAACAATTTGAACAATTTTTTGAATAATAGACTGAATCTCATCTGGTCTTTTGATGACAAATAAATGCTCTGCCTCGCCTTCTCTTGGTTCAATCACATCGCTATTATTTGTCTCTTCTTGCTGTCGTGACAACACTTCTTCAAAAGTTGAAGCAGTTCTTAATATCGCTGTACTACGCTGACTTTTCACAATCCGCTCATTAAGCACTGATTCTGGAAGATCAAAATACACTAGGATGGATGTGAATCCATTGTTCCGAAAATGATCAAGCAGTTTCAAACGAGCTTTGAGATTGCGATTTGCATTGCAAAGAATGAGATGGCAACTAGTATCATTCACTGCATAATTTACAATGGTTTGCGTGAGAGCGTACTTTATTATATTGCTTCCTTCTTTTGGTAGTAATGATTCGTAGTATGTATGAAGGAATTCAGCATGTATATCTTGATCGATCACCACTGAGTTAGGTAACTCTTTTTCTAAAGCTTTTGCAAATGTAGTTTTTCCACTATGGGTTAAACCGACAGTCATAATTATGAGCCTATTCATGACAATCGCTCCATTCTCAAAGATTATTTAATATTCTTCTAAATCATTGCTCTTATTTCACAACAGCACGGAAATGAGTTTTAAGTAAATCTTTCGCTTTTTTTGTATTAAGAGAAGTATCCAATGGTAAATGTCGTGCGTGCCCTTCTTCAATTAAATACGGATGTACAGCACTTCGATCATACCCAAGTTGCGTCAATCGCTTTTGATAAAAGGAATAATAGCTTTCTTTTTGCATAGGTCCCACATGTAACATGCCAGTAAATTCTTTCATTGCCACTTCAAGTACCGCATTTGATAAATCAACAACGTGCACAAAGGTTTTATATAAATTGGAAGCAGCTTTTGTTGGTTGACCTTCTTTGATTTGTTTGAGAATCCTTTTAGTTCGCTGTTCAATGTTTTGATTGAAGTTCTCACCATAAAGTGGGCCTGTCCGGAGTATGACATGATTTATATGGCAACTTCTAATTATATTTTCAGCCTTCATTTTAGCATTAACATAAGTTGACAAAGGTGCATCACTAGGAAGTGAGCCTGTCTTGTCTGATTCTACAAAGCCCCCAGTACCATCTACAAATAGGGCATCCGTTGATAGGAAAATAAGCCTGGTTTCCTTTTGGATAATTGTCAATAAATTTGTAAGACCTAAATCTGTAAGCAAGTTCTCTTTTTCCCCATCCATAATAGACCAAATTATTATTTCAGGCTCAAGTTGCGAGATAACATTTTCTATTGATAGTTTATCTGTTACATCTACTTGAATAATATTTACATTTTCATTTGGATAACGCGAGGTACCGTATACTACCACATTTTCTTTTCTTGAAGCCAAATCAAATAGAGTTGAACCTAAGTAGCCGGTTGCTCCTAATATGAGGATTTTCACTTTTTATCTACTCCTAAGTCTCTAGTTAATAGTCACAGTTTCTTATTTCGAGAATGACATCAATGATTCCTCTTTATTGTTTGTTTTATTCAATTCTTTATAATGTTCCGTAATTTTAGCGAATTTTAATAGGACTCGCAATATAGATGCAGCAGATCACTCCACAAAATACAAAAAAGCTCCCGAAATCATATTCTCGGGAGCTTGGATTATTTATTTATTCATCAAATGGATATCCGCCGAATAAATACCTCGGATTTCGCCATTATCCAGTTTAAGCTCTAGCACGCCATCATTCGTAATACCCAGTGCGACACCTTCTAATGTTTCGCGTAGCATGTTTGCACGAATGCGTTTTCCAATCGTACAATTATAACTTTCCCAAAGTAATTTAATCGGTTCAAAGCCATTTTCAACATATATATCTGCGTATTTTTCTAGATAGTATAATATTTTTGCTACGAGTTCTGCACGGTCTACTTCTTGTCCGGATTCCATTTTCAACGAAGTGGCAATCGATTGAATCGACTCATCAAATTCATCTACATCTTGATTGACGTTTACACCAATGCCGATAATAATCGCTTGTACACGGTCCATATCTGCTTGAAGTTCGGTCAAAATGCCTGTTACTTTTTTGCCATTGATTAATAAATCATTTGGCCATTTGATTGCTGGCGAACAATTGGTCAAATCTTCAATTGCACGTGTAATCGCAACTGCAGAAACGAGTGTAAATTGTGCCGCATACTGAGGACTTATTTCTGGGCGAATGATGACGCTCATCCAAATTCCTTTATTTGCCGAAGAATCCCACGGTCGTTCCAGCCTTCCACGACCAGCTGTTTGCTGTTCTGTAATGACGACCGTTCCATGAGATGCATGTTCACTTGCTTTTTCGGTTGCAATCGTTTGCGTCGATTCACAAACCGGATAATAGACTATATTTCTTCCAATAGACTTCGTTTCTAAATAAGATGTAATTCGTTCTTGTGACACAATATCCGGAATGGATTGCAAAATATAGCCTTTTTTCTTAATTGCCTCAATAACATACCCGTCTTCTTCTATGCTTTTTAAGTGTTTCCAAATCATTGTTCGTGAAATATTCAATTCATCGGCCAATTTTTGACCTGAAATTGGTTCACCATTTGCACTAATAAGTTGGGAAAGTATCTTTTCTTTTACTGACATATTCACGAAAAAACCATTCCTTTATCTAATTGTATTTTTCAAATTCTCCATACTTTTACAAATTAGCTTATCTATTACTCCCCTAATCACATCCGTAATTAAGGGTATTAATTTTGCTGGCGAAAAAACCATTCTTTTATCTGTTTTCTATCATTGGTCAATTCACCATTTACAATAGAGATGATTAATTTTTCAAGAACTTCTCTAATCCATGGGCCTCTTTTTTTCTGTGTCCACTCCATTAAATCATTGCCGTTTACGACTATTTCTTTGACGGATGAAATAGGAAGTGCAGCTTTTATCTGCTGTATTTGTTCAACTGTATATGCTACTTCCATGTTCATCAGTTGTTTTGCATAACTTGCGGCTGCTATTAACACATCCTCGTTAAATTGAAAAAAGTTATAAGGACTCCAATACCCTTTTTCTAGCTGCTCCACTGCAGCTAAAACATGTTTCACATGTGCTTTTTCGGCGTTCGAACATTTATAAAGGGAAAGGTAAGTCCCTAGTTCACTAGGCGGTTGCATAAGTGCAAAATATGCCCATCCGTTTGCTGCATTTCCGAAGCTAGAAAAACGTTCCCAACTATGGTAATACGTTTTCCAATCACCTCGAAAACTGTCTGATAACTGACTGGAAACAAATAAATTCATGCCATTTCCCACAAAATCACTTATCCAAATTTTCTCCAACTCTACTTTAACTCGTTCTAAGGAAACATGAGCAATCAAAGGATGAAGCGATTGAATGGCTTCCATTGTATCCGAGTGCAGAGAATAGTTCAGCTGTGCGGAAAATCGAATAGCTCGAAGCATACGAAGTGCATCCTCAGAAAAACGTTTAGTTGGATCCCCAACGGCTCTTATAATGTTATTTTCGATGTCTTCCCTGCCACCAAAATAATCGATGAGCTCATCCGACTTAGATAATGCCATTGCATTCATCGTGAAATCTCGTCTTTGTAAATCTTCGTGAAGTGTTCGAACAAATGTAACAGCGTCCGGTCTTCTATAATCGGTGTATGTGGCTTCAGTACGAAATGTCGTCACTTCAATCGACTCTTTTAATACAACAAGCACGGTACCATGTTCGATTCCTACGTCAATTGTGTGAGGAAATAACTGTTTGACCTCATTCGGTGTGGCATTCGTTGTCACATCTATATCATTTGCATCCACATTCCTTATGAAATCACGGACTGCACCTCCGACAACATATGCTTCAAAACCAGCATTTTCAAGTGTTTCGATTACTTTATAAGCTTCTGGCCACCGAGTTTTCATCATTTTATTTCTTCGCCACTCTTTCGTACATCGCTTCGTACTGTTCTACAATTTTTTTCGAACTAAATCGTTCTTCAATGAACTTTAATGAAGTTTCGACCATTTGTTTATGTAAAGTGGGATCTTGTAATAATTGAATCCCGTATTCCCCTACTTTTTCAATATCTCCAAGCTCTACTAAATAGCCATTTTCTCCGTGCATGATCACTTCAGGAATACCACCAACATTTGTACCTATACATGGTACTTCACAAGCCATTGCTTCTAATAATACTAAACCGAACGATTCTTTTTGTGAAAGTAGAAGCATTAAATCGGAAATGGAATATAGCTCGGACAAATTTTCTTGTTTCCCAAGAAATAAAACATCTCGTTCAAAAGACGTTCCTTTAACATATTCCATTACTGGATGTTTTTCAGGACCATCTCCAACTAAAAGAAGCTTTGCGGGTACCTCTTTACGGATTAGTTCAAAACTTTTCACTATATCAGGAACACGCTTCACTTTCCTAAAATTAGAAACATGAATTACTACTTTTTCATTTGGCGCAATCCCTAATAATTCTTTCAAATTACCTGCATCTTTTTTGTAATATTCTTGTTCATCTACAAAGTTGTAAATTGTTTCTATTTCTTGTTGTGGCGCTATTAATTCCATTGTTTGATTTACCAATGAATGCGAAACGGCTGTAACAACATCGGATTGTTCAATACCATATCGGATTGCTCCGGAAAGAGAAGAATCATCCCCTAATACGGTAATATCTGTTCCGTGCAATGTCGTCACAATGCCAATATCCGATTTTGCCATATCTTTCGCTAGAATTGCACACACTGCATGTGGCATTGCATAATGCACATGCAGTACGTCTAATTCTTCGTCTATAATCACTTCTGCCATTTTATTTGCTAAAGCAATATCATACGGCGCATATTGAAAAACAGAATAACTATTTACTTCCACTTGATGAAATGTAATGGATGGATACATTTTGTTTAATCGAAATGGCATACTGGAAGTGATGAAATGTATTTCATGTCCTTTTTCAGCAAGCATTTTACCAAGTTCCGTGGCAATTACACCCGATCCACCAACAGATGGATAGCATGTAATCCCAATTTTTAATTTACGCATACAATCACTTCCTAACGAGCGCGTCTTTCTTCCAATAAACGCCAATCTAAAAATCCTTTTTCAATACCTTTTAATAAAATCTCTGCTGTTCCCATATTCGTTGCAAGTGGGATTTGGTATACATCGCAAAGACGAATGAGTGCAGACACATCCGGTTCATGAGGTTGTGCTGTTAATGGATCGCGGAAAAAGATAACCATGTCCATTTCATTATTTGCGATTGCCGACCCAATTTGTTGGTCCCCGCCTAGTGGACCTGATTTATATCTAAATACCGATAGTCCAACCTCATTTATAATGCGCGTGCCCGTCGTACCTGTCGCAAATAATTCATGTTCGCCTAAAATTGATTTATAGGCAGTTACAAATTGGACTAAATCTTCTTTTTTCTTGTCATGTGCTACTAATGCAATTCTCATGCTGTCACGTCACTCCTATAAAATAATTTCTTCTAAGCCGTATATAAGTGTATTTCGTTTCATTATTTCTTGAATCGACAAAACGATACCAGACATGAACGAAGTACGATTAAACGAGTCGTGGCGAAGTGTGAGGAGTTGTCCCTCCCCACCCAGTAATACTTGTTGATGCGCTACTAAACCTGGCAAACGGACGCTATGAATATGCATTCCTTCAATATTGGCTCCTCTTGCACCAGCAAATATTTCTTCTTCCTCTGGATGTCCTTGTTCAAATGGATTCCTAGTATCTTGGATCATTTGCGCGGTTTTAATCGCCGTTCCTGACGGAGCATCAACTTTTCGATCATGGTGCATTTCAATTATTTCAACATCTGGCAAATATTTTGCTGCCGTTTGCGCAAATTTCATCATAAGAACTGCTCCGATCGAGAAATTCGGAGCGATAATACAACCAACCTGTTTTTCTTCTACTTTGCTACGTATCTCGTCTAATTGTAAATCAGTAAAGCCTGTAGTACCAATAACTGGCCTTACACCATATTCTAAAGCTGTCATAGCATGCCCAAAAACCGCTGTAGGTATAGTTAAATCCACTAAAACATCCGGCTCGGTTTGTTCAATCAGTTCCTCTAGTGACGTGAAAATTGGAATATTATCACCTGAATACTCTTCCTCTTTTTTATTATCTAGCAATCCTACTAAAAGAAATTCCTCATTCTTAACGATTGTTGCAACCGCTTCTTTCCCCATTCTACCTCTTGGTCCTGCTATCACTACTTTAATAACCAAAGTTAGTCCTCCTTCTTTGTCCATCGATCTTTATCACGTGTATTGAATTTATGTAAAACATTCTGCAAAGCGGTTTGTAAATCAATACCTTCTGCGTTTGCCATACATATCAATACAAAAAAGAAATCTCCCATTTCCTCCGCCAGTTCTTTTTCTACTTCTGTATGCTTCTTTTTCTTCATGCCATACTTATGTTGAACCTCTCGTGAAAGTTCTCCTAGTTCTTCTGTTAGTCTTGCTAACATTTCCATCGGAGGAAAGTATCCTTCTTTATATTGTTTTATGTAAGAGTCTACTTCTTGTTGTAGTTCAAATAATGTTTTATTTTTCGACATGTTTCTCACTCTCCTCTCTTCATCGTAATAAATTTAGACACCAGTTGTCAAAAGCAATCAAATAAAAGATAATAACTTTAGTATGAACTATAAAAAGAGGTGGAACAATGGGGCTTGGCTTAAAAATTAAAAATATCATCATGATCGTAATAGGATCCGCTATTTATAGTTTCGGGTTTGTTCATTTTAATATGCAAAATGAGCTTGGTGAAGGCGGTTTTGCAGGAATTACGTTAATATTATATTTCGTTTTTAAATGGGATGTAGCATTAATGAATCTTCTATTAAATATTCCGATGTTCATTATTGGATGGAAGCTATTAGGTAGAAAGGTATTTATGTATACAATAATCGGTACAGTTTCCGTTTCTGTGTTTTTGAAAATCTTTCATCTTTATGAAATACAAATCGGATTACAGGATGATATGTTTCTTGTTTCTTTATTTGCAGGGGTTTTTGTCGGAGTCGGATTAGGTATTATTTTCAGGTTCGGCGGGACTACGGGTGGTGTGGATATTATCGCAAGACTTGGACAAAAGTATCTTGGCTGGAGTATGGGGAAAACGATGTTCATGTTCGATGCGTGTGTCATTTTACTTTCCTGGCTCACATTTTTAGATATTCGGTCGGTGATGTATACACTAGTGGCAGTTTTTGTCGGAGCACGTGTAATCGATTTTGTACAGGAAGGTGGTTATGCGGCGCGTGGAGCATTTATCATCTCTGAACATCAAGACGCCATTGCAAACCGTATAACGAACGAAATGGACCGTGGAGTGACTGTATTAAAAGGTTATGGTCATTATACGAAGAAGGAACGCGAAATTTTATATTGTGTTATTGCTAAAAATGAAATAGTTCGTCTCAAATCGATTATTACAGCGGTTGATCCGCATGCTTTTGTATCGGTCACGGAAACGAATGATGTAATGGGCGAAGGATTCACACTCGACGACGAGAAAAAACCAATTGATTAAACGGTAAAAAATATGTGCTTACAATAAGAAAAGTGCATTATAAAAAGGATTGTCCTATGTCATAGAGATTGGACAATCCTTTTTTGCATGTCTTATTTTATTCGTCTCTACTAGTCATACCTGTGTAGATTAATACTAAACGTAATAACTCGAGAACTGCGACTGCAGTAGCTGCAACATATGTTAAAGCGGCAGCGCTCAATACTTTCTTCGCATGACGCTCCTCTTCGTTACGAATAATGCCTAACGAAACCATTTGGTTCATGGCACGGCTTGAAGCGTTAAATTCTACAGGAAGGGTAACGATTTGGAACACGACACCAACTGCAAGTAACGCAATACCTAATAGTAACATTTGAGTCATATAAGCAAATATACCAATCATGACAAAGATCCATGATGCGTTAGACGAAATATTCGCAATAGGTACTAGCTTATGGCGTAATGTTAAAAAGGAATACGCTTCTTTATGTTGAATTGCATGTCCTACCTCATGTGCTGCAATAGCGGATCCTGCAACGGAAGCCTCATGATAGTTATGTGAAGACAATGCAACAATTTTAGTCATTGGGTTGTAATGATCGCTTAAAAAACCACTACTTTCAACTACTTTTACTTCATATAATCCATTTGCATCTAAAATAGTTCTTGCTACTTGTGCACCAGTCATACCTGAAGTTGAGCGTACTTTTGAATATTTTTTATATGTGCTTTTTACTTTCATTTGTGCATATAACGGCAATAACAAAATTATCGCAAAATAGATGATATAAGAAACCATCAAACATTTCCCCCTTTCTAATCTATACTTTTATTCTAATGGGTAAACGACTTGCAATCAACTAATTCGATTTGACCTTTTTTGATATACTATCAATGCTATACTAATACATGCAATCGATAACCAAAATGTAAAGTAGCCAATTTGAGCCGCATATTTATCCAGACTGCTATAAACAGGCATTTGACCAAATACATAGTCAATCACATCATTATGCAATGTCCAAACTGATGCGATAAAAATATGTACAAATTTAAACTTGTAATTAGGAATATACAGAACAGCTTGTAACGCCATCGCAAAATGTGATGCAACGAGCATCCAACCCATCCATCCAAGATAATCATTTTCCACATAAGTCCAAATGTTCATGACTACTGCCCAGACACCATACTTGACTAACGTAATGAGCGCAAGTGCCTCGATTAACTTCCAATTTTTCTTCCATAGCCACCCAAGTAATGCAATCGTAAAAAACAAACTTGCTGTTGGGCTATCCGGAACAAACAGTAGAAATTTAGGTTCCGTATTAGAAAGTTGGCTTTCATACCAATAGTATCCGTATATCGTCCCTACTAAATTCACGATAAACAATAACCACATAAACGACTTATTAAAGAGCACTAACTTCACATACGTTTTCATCTCTTTCATAGAAACGCTCCTTCGTAGGTAAATAAGAATGGGCTCAAGCGCCTTCGTTTGCGACGAGCAGTGCGCAGGTACAAGGCGCTGGAGCTGGATCGATACTTAGTAAAAAAGTTTATACTTTCTTTCCTTTAAAAAAAAGAGAGTCAGTTTCCCGACTCTCTTTACTTTTATTTATATCTAGGTTTGTGAATTATTTTTCCGTTGGTTGTAGCGTTGTAATAAACTCTGCTAGTTTATGAAGCTCTTCTTCCGTTCCTTGGTATGTACCACCTGGCATACCACCACGACCTTCATGTGCGATTGTAACGATTTCATCAGCAGTTAAATCTACACCTACTAGAGGTAGACCTAAACCGCCTTCAAATGCATTACCATGACAACCGATACAAGATGACGCTTGATACAGCTGGTAACCTTCCGAAGTTTCATCAAATTCTACTGAAACTTCTTCTTTAATTTTACCGTATTCTGCAGCAGCTTTCCAGTCATGGTTAACAACAGATTCCCAAGTTAAGAAAATCATTGCAGCAAGCGCTAGAAGCATAAATCCTGTTGGTAACGGACGTTTCCATGGACTTCTTTCTTTGCTTGTATCTAAGAATGGAACTAATAAAAGTGCTCCGAAAGCTAAACCTGGCATGATGATTGCCCCGATTATGTTAAAAGGACCTGAAGCAAACTCATATTTTAATAACTGGTATAAAAATAAGAAATACCAGTCTGGAACTGGAATATAGCCTGTGTCCGATGGATCAGCTGGACGTTCCAGTGGAGACGGATGTGCAACAGTTAATACTAGATAACCTACTAAGAAAACAGCACCGACTAACCATTCTTTCAGTAAAAAGTCAGGCCAGAAAGCTTCTGTTTTACCTGGATACTCAGAATAGTCTTTCGGAGTTTTCTTTGGGCGTATAGAAGGATCTGTTACACGTGAATCTCCAACAAATTTCATACCTTTTCCCTTATGCATAATGTCCCCTCCTTATTAAGAATTATCCGTACCACTTACCCATTATAGCGGTCCAGAAATACCTTGACGACGAATCATGATAAAGTGTGCCGCAAGTAAACCGAATAATGCAGCTGGTAAGAAGAACACATGAATCGCAAAGAATCTTGTTAATGTTTGTGCACCGATGATTACTTCATCACCAGCAAGTAACGTTTTAATCATTCCACCGATAAATGGAACTGATCCAGCAATTTCAATACCTACTTTTGTTGCGAACAATGCTTTCATGTCCCAAGGTAGTAAGTATCCCGTAAATCCTAAACCTAACATAACAGCGAAGATTAATACTCCGACCATCCAGTTTAGTTCACGAGGTTTTTTATAAGAACCAGTAAAGAATACACGTAATGTATGTAAGAACATCATAACAATAACAAGTGACGCTCCCCAGTGATGCATCCCACGCACGATTTCACCGAATGCTACTTCATTTTGAAGATAGTAAACAGATTCCCATGCATTTTCAATATCTGGTACGTAATACATAGTTAAGAACATACCGGATAGAATTTGAATAACTGTGATGAAGAATGTTAGTCCTCCGAAACAATAAACAAATGCAGAGAAATGGTGTGCAGGGTTTACGTGTTCTGGTACTTCGTGGTCTGCAATATCACGCCAAATAGGTGTAATATCTAGACGTTCATCCACCCAATCATAGATTTTATTAAGCACTGATGTCGTACCCCCTTACTTTTAAACTAATGTGTTAGGTATAGCTTTTCCAATTTCTAAGAAACCGTCATTCTCACGGACTTCAAATTGATCCAATGGACCTTGAGGTGGTGTTTTTGGAACATTCTGTCCGTTTTTCTCATAACGACCTGCGTGACATGGACAAAAGAATTGATTTTTGTGAGCTGGGTCAGCTTCCCAGTTTACAGTACAACCTAAGTGTTTACATACAGGAGAAAGTGCGATAATCTGATCTCCTTCTTTATAAACCCATGCTGCATTTGTTACGTCAGACTTGTACCACGCATCCACTTGTTCATAAGTGAAATCTACACGCTCGGGAACTTCTGTAATATCGGCAATTTTCTTATCCGTTAATACGAAATCTCCACCTTCTTTTTTCTGCAATACAGGATCAATTGCAAAACGTACCATAGGCATAAGCATTCCTGCTGCCATGAAACCGCCAACACCTGTTAGTGTATAACTCAAGAATTGACGTCTTGATACTTTATTGTTACTCATCCTTTTCCCCCCTCTTACTTAAAGGTCAGTCCAATGGACATACTTGCTTGAAATAATAATACTAGGACATATCCATGATATATCAATAAAAAAGGAAGGTCAATATTCCTTTGACATGAATTATGAACTTTGTGAACATTTCTTGCCACATTTTGTCACTAATTCGCCCATTTTTTTGTGAAAATTGGAACTAGTTGTCGTAGTTGATCTTCTAACACTGAATTTCTTATTTTTTGATCCATTGATTCTAGTGGAACAGATGGTGTCCAGATGACATCATGTTCTTCGCTCATCGTACTCCATTCACGATCGGAAGTAACGAAAAATATGTATTTAAAATCCGCTTTTGCAAGTTCTTCTTTCCATATTTCTAGTAATGACTGCTTGTCCTGACCTGCTGTATAAGAGAAGGAAGGAAATAAAACAATCCTTCCTTTAAATTGATTTTCAATTAGATTGGCCAACGATAACGTAAAATCCGCTGCCGATGCAGCAAATGGAAATCCATGCTCCGAACCATCTATGATAATTAATGGGATGACTGCTGTATCTATATATTCTTTTTGTGCTTGAAAAACTGCACTATCTTTTCCGTTCCAATGCATGGTTAATCTCTCCTAATTTCCTCTATGTTGTAGTTGTTTCCATAATGCTGAAAGCTCCAGAAACTTTTCTTTGTTATTTTCATCAATCGCTTGATCAATTTGTTTTTTTAATTGTTCTACTTGAAATGAATGAAGACTTTCCGCTAACATATCCTCCGCGATTCGTTTATCCTTTTCACTAATATGCAAATACTTTGGCATAAAAGGATTTTCTTCTAGTACTGCTAAGTACTCGGGGCTTGGTGGGAGCGTTTGAAAGTTCAATTGAATGTACATGTCTTCTTCTGGATGTAATCGTAAATCATGAAATGACTTTTCTGCATCCGCCGTCATCACACTACCCTTATAAAAGCGAAAAGGAATGCCAGATGATGTGGTAACCGACATAATCATCGCTCTCGGACAGTAGTGTGCTTCCTCTACAAAATGTACGTTATTCAACAATGTTTCGTGACTTATTAAGTAATTCAAAATCCAGACGCATTCTCTTCTTTTCATTTGATACTTTTTTAAAAACCAACGAACAAATTCTTTTTTCTCGCCAACTGAAACAGAAGCAGTCACGTAACCTCTCCTTCCTATTTTTATTCCAATAACTCGAACCATGTACTATTCTCAGGCTGTAACTTTTGCAATATCGTTACTACTTCTAATGCTTCGTCTCGTTTCCCTTCTTCTAGCAGGAAATAGACGTATTGTTCTAAAAATGCAGCATCCTCTTTATGTTCAGTATATGCTAGTTTATAAAATGCATATGCTTTTTCATACAATTCTAAACGCTCATATGCTGCTGCTATAAATGGATACATAGAAGACCACTCAAAGTGTTGTTGTTTCAACGTTTCATACAGTTCGATTAACGCTCCATCCATCTCTTCAGTTGAATATAAAGAGGAAAGAATAAAAATGGCATCCATATATTCTGGATCCAGTGCAATGGCTTCGCGTAAGAAGGATTCTGCTTCTTTCACTCTTCCCAATTTAAGCGAAATTTTACCTGCAAATAAATAATATTCTTTCTCAAATTCATCTCGGGCAATACCATCCGTTATTGCTTTTAATGCCTCTTCATTTTTTTCTAGCATCGCATACGTTTCTGCCAGCAGCATATAACCTGAAAAATAATCCGGATCGATTTCCAGTAAGCTTTCTAGATGCTTCACTGCTGTTTCATAATGCTGTACTTGGAAGGAAGCATATGCCGCGTGGAATAAAACATCTGGTGCCACTTCCTTTTGCAATGCTTCTGCATAGTATGGAATCGCTTCTTCATACGCCGCTCCAGCACTATAAATCTCCGCGAGCTTTAATGATAAGTCAACAGCTGGAATAGCATCTTTCACCGGGATTAAGTCTTCCATTATTCTAGCGGCTTCTAAATATCTACCAGTTTCAAATAGTAGTTCCCCTTTGGCGTAAAGAAGTAATGGCTCATTTGGCATAATGCCGATTGCTTCATTAATTTTTTGCTCAGCTACTTCATGTAGTCCAATCATTTGATAATAGTCAGCTAATGTAAGTAGTGCTTGTGGGTAGGCATCACTCGATTTGTCGACTGAAGTAAGTAATTCTAATGCTGCATCTTCTTTATCCATTTCTAGATAAAGCTGCGCCTGATCAATTTTTAATTGATTTTCTTCTGGGAATAAATAGTGCAAATGATCTAATAATTGTACCGCTTCTTGTAAAAACCCATATTGGGCTAATAAGTCCGCAAGTTCGTATTGTTCATCAGGGTTTCCTTCTAGTAAAAAAGCATCTAACTGCGCTCCTAGTTTTTCTAAGTCCCCTTCTTCCATTGCTCGGATAAAAGGCATCATTTTTTCCATATCATCACCATACTTTCTCTATGTCTTTATCGTACAAGAACATTTGGTTATGAACAAGAAAAATACTCTCCAATTTGATGGAGAGCTTGAAAAAAGTGTTATCCAAATAAATAATCTATTTCTATCTTGGACAATCTAGCGAAAAAGTCGAAGATTCGTAGAGAACTTGGACGATCTCTACAGAAAGTTGGACAATCTTTTATGAAACCTGGACAACACCTTCCTATAGTTGGACAATCTAGCGAAAAAGTCGAAGATTCGTAGAGGGCTTGGACGATCTCTCCACAAAGTTGGACAATCTTTTATGAAACCTGGACAACACCTTCCAATAGTTGGACAATCTAGCGAAAAAGTCGAAGATTCGTAGAGCACTTGGACGATCTCTCCACAAAGTTGGACAATCTTTTATGAAAACTGAACAACACCTTCCAATAGATGGACAATCTAGCTTCAAAGTTAGTGGTTGCCGCATAATGTAGCCAAACCGAATGTACTTAACACTAATTAACCAGTACAACTTTTTGAATATAAGCTAATTAATTTAACTTCTATCAGTTGAATTTCCTTATTTTGTATTTTGTTATATATCATCTTTTTTTAAAATGAAAAAGAAGTAACCGCCCCCTCTCGCAAAGGTTTAACGGTTACTTCAACATAACTTAGTTTAGAATAATTAAAGTTTGAATTGATTTACTATAACTTGTAAATCCTCTGCCATTTTAGATAAACTGGTAGCAGAAGCTGTAATTTCTTCCATAGAAGCAAGTTGCTCTTCCGAAGCGGAAGCTACGTTTTGTGTATTAGAAGCAGAGTTTTGGGCAATAATTGCCATTTCTTCGATCGAGGCGTTCACCTCTTCTACGCTTGCGGACATTTCTTCGGAAATAGCGGAAACCTCTTGAATTTGAGCGGTAACTTGTTCAATGGAAAGTAAAATCTTCTCAAAACGTATTCCGGTTTCATCTACGATTACTTTGCCGGTCGCTACTTCTTTCGTACCGATTTCCATTACGTTTACCGCTTCGGTGGTATCTTTTTGGATTTGGTTTATTATACCTGCTATTTGGTCTGCTGAGTCTCTAGACTGTTCTGCAAGTTTACGAACTTCATCCGCCACTACTGCAAATCCTTGTCCATGTTCTCCAGCACGAGCGGCTTCTATTGCTGCATTAAGAGCCAATAAATTTGTTTGGTCAGCTATACCGGTAATAACTGCAATAATCTTGCCAATTTCCTGAGAGTGATTACCTAATTTTTTTATGCCCGAAGCAGAATCTGCTACAGCTTTGTGAATCGCGTCCATTTGATGAATCATTTGTTGAAGTGATTCATTCCCCAAGTTAGCTTCTCTATTTGTTTCGATTGCTGATTCGGAAACAGTGGATGAGGTTTCTGCTACTTGTTGAATGCCAATAGCCATTTCTCTCATAGCTTCGGAAGATTCATTTGCATTCATAACTTGTGTCTCTGAACCACTAGCGATATCTTGGATAGATGATGCAATTTGTTCGGTTGCTTGGGATGTCTGCTCGGCGCTTGCGGTTAGTTCCTCTGCGGACGATGCTACATGATTTGAGTTCATACTAACTTGTTCAATTACCGTCCGAAGATTTTCAGCCATAAGATTAAAAGAACCAACTAAATCACCAATTTCATCTTGGTTTTTCACTTTTACCATATTACCAGAAAGATCCCCATCCGCCATTTTTTTAGCCGAATTGGCCAATGCAATAACTGGGTTGGAAATAAGACGCCCCATAATTAGTGCTGTGGCGATTCCAGCTAGAATTGCAATAATTCCTATAGCTAAAACTAGCTTGATTGTATTTTTTACCTTTATCGTGTTGTTAGCACTACCTTCGACTAATAAATCATTTTGAAAGTTTGAAAGTTTAGCTACCGACGCGTCAAGTTGGGCTACAATATCTCTTCCTTCCGAAGAAACAAGTGCCTCATATTCCGTATTTTTATTCTGCTTTTTTAGATTGAACACCTTCTCTGTGAACTGTGCATACTCATCTTGAATCTTGTTGATATCTTCTAACATCTCAATTGCTACTGGAATTTTAAACTTAGAAAATAAGGCATTATATGCTTCATTAAAATTAGAAAAAGCGGTAGTATAGTCTTGGAGTGATCGATCATCCCCTAAGATTAAATACCCTCGCATCGCAATTATTTCTTGTTTGGCAGCCACTTGCAACGCCTTAATTTCAACTGCTTTCATTGCTTTATCTTCTACTAAATCAGTATATGAATTATTCACAGCTGTAATTTGGCTGTAGCTAATACCAATCATAATGACTAATAATAGTAGAACTGCTGAAAATCCACTAAGCAGTTTTTTGTTAATCGTCCATTTCATAGAAAAACACCTCAACACTTTTTATTATTATTATTCAAATCATTCAAACCTACTGTATATTAGTTATGTCTAAAGTAGGGAAAATGCACCTATATAAAGTTAGCACAAAGGACTAGAAAAGGGAAGTTCCTTTACAATTTTTTAATAAAAAAACTAGTAAATAAGTATTAATTTAGACACAATTGCTAAAATTTGTGGTGATCACAGACAAGTTGATTCCTTCAAAACCTCATGTCTAAGTCATTATTCCAAAATCAAAACTACTCTCAGTTGCTGTTCTATCCATCACATTTTATCTACCAACCTTGCCAGCCAGTTTCTAAAATAAAAAAACAGACCTAGGAACGACTCCAACTCGCTCCTAGGTCTTTTTTTTATTTACTGATTCGCACACTGTCCAATTGTTCAAAGAAGTTTGGATAGGAAACCGATATACAAGCTGGATCATCGAGCGTTACAGCACTTGAAGTAATAAGCGCTGCAATTGCGCCCATCATGCCGATACGATGGTCACCATATGTCTTCAAGTCGCCACCATTTAGAGCAGTCGGCCCTTCAATAATCATCCCGTCGTCTGTAGCGGTAATATTCGCTCCGAGCTTCTTTAGCTCATTTACGACTGCATCGATTCGGTTTGTTTCTTTTACTTTTAGTTCTTCTGCGTTTTTAATGACTGTTTTTCCTTTAGCTTGTGTTGCGAGTAAAGCAATGATTGGAATTTCGTCAATAAGTCGAGGTATTGTATCTCCGCCAATTACTGTGCTTTTTAGTGAAGAGGCCTCGATTTCAATTGTTCCCATTTCTTCATGGCTATTATTTTGGGAATCATTGATCGACAAACTCGCTCCCATCGCTTGCAGGACGTCGATTATACCTGTTCTCGTTTCGTTTAGACCAACATTCGTTAATATTAGCTTACTATTTGGGACAATTGCTCCTGCAACTAAAAAGAATGCTGCGGACGAAATATCTCCTGGTACAACTACATGCGTTCCGGTAAGTTTTTGTCCACCTTGCAGTCGAATCTTTTTGTTCTCGACTTTAATCTCTGCTCCAAAATGTTGTAGCATTTTTTCGGTGTGATCACGGGAAGTTTCCATTTCTTCCACAACTGTTTCACCTTCTGCGTGTAATGCAGCGAGTAAAATGGCAGATTTCACTTGTGCACTTGCTACTGGCATTTTGTAGTGGATAGACGAAAGTTTCGTACCTTCCACGGCTATTGGTGTAAATTGAGCATTATCTCTACCAATAAAATGCGCTCCCATTTGTTTTAGCGGTGCAGTTACCCTTTTCATCGGACGTTTCTGGATAGACTCATCCCCGATTAAAACAGACGAAACATTGGAACCAGCTAAAATGCCGAGCATAAGTCTAGTCGTTGTTCCCGAGTTCCCTGTATACAAAATTTCACTCGGTTCCTGCCATGCACTAATTCCATCACTTTTAATATGGACGTTTTCCCCGTCTACTGATATTTCAATCCCTAGCTTTCGGAAGCAGTCAATCGTTGCTAAGCAATCGTCACTTTGTAAAAATCCCTCTACAGTAGTTGTTCCTTCAGCGATTGACCCAAACATAATGGAGCGATGGGATACAGACTTATCTCCAGGAATTCGCAAGACGCCTTGTAAGGAAGGCTGTGCATAATCTAATATTTTTCCCATAATGATTACCCTCCTAAGAAATATACGTTTCAAATGTTGTATTTTTGGCGATGCATGCGACTGCTTTTGCCCGATCCTCTATCGTTTGAAAACTAATGACCAAAATACCAAAAACATCTACACGAGTTTCGACAATTCTCAAGTTTGTAATACTAATACGGTCTTTTGCCAGATAGCCCGTAATTTCTGAAATAACCCCGGGATAGTCAGGAACATCCACATACAAGTCATATACAGTGAACATCGCACCCTGTGCGGTAATCGGCAGTTCATCTCGCACTTGTTTGGCCGTTTGAAAATAGTTTTCAATATCCTCTTCATCTGCATGAAGCAATAGATTTTGAAGCTTAATCATCTCTTCTGTCCACATTTGCAACTGGTTACTAAGTTCTTGTCGATTTTGAACTGTAATGTCTCGCCACATAATTGGATTCGATGAAGCGATTCTGGTTAAATCGCGAAACCCACCTGCAGCAAGTTGCTTCGTGAAAGGATATTGTTCATTTTCACCTGCAAGTTGATGTACTAAGGAAGCTGCAACTAAGTGCGGAAAATGACTGACTACAGCTGTCATATGATCATGCTCTTTTGCATTCACTTGTACGATCTTTGCCTTTGTCACTTGCAGTAAGTCTGTAAGTATATTTACTTCTTCTTGATTTTCGTTTGGAAATGGGGTGAGCAAATAATACGCATTTTCAAATAAATGCGCTCTAGCTGCTTCTACCCCACTTTTATGCGAGCCGGCCATTGGATGACCACCGATGAATGTAATACCTTGTTCTTTTAGCGAAAGTGCCGCTTTCATAATTTCACTTTTTGTACTACCCGTATCTGTTACAATGACTTGTTCCTTCAGTTGCCAGTTTGCCAACTCGTTCATCAACGAAAGCGTTTCATTTACAGGAGTGGCGAATATAATAATATCTGCAAACCCTGCAGCGTCTTTTATATGAACTGCCATCTCATCGATGACACCAATTCTTTTTGCTGTTCGAAGAGCATGAGTATTCGCGTCATACCCAATAATCTTTACATCATTATTTCTTTTTAAGCCCAGCGCTAATGAGCCACCTATTAAGCCAAGCCCTATGATGAAAACTGTTTGTTTCATTACAATACGCCTTCCTCGTGTAAAACTTCATCTAATTTTTGTAATAGCTCTGTATTTTGTTCTTCCGTACCTATTGTAATTCGAAGGTATCCCGGTTTGCCTAGAGCATTTCCGCTACGAACGATAAATCCACGTTTCATCAATCCTTGGAACACTATATCACTATCTGCTTTCACTTCCATCAACACAAAGTTCGTGTGTGAAGGATAGAAATGGAGATTGCGTTCTGCACAGTATGCTTCATATTGTGCTTTTCCAGCATTATTTTTTTCCTTACATGATTCGATAAATGATTGGTCTTCCAATCCAATAATTGCGACTTCTTGACTTAGCACTGTGTTATTAAATGGTTCGCGCGTTGGCTCTAATTGGCTAATGACTTCTTCTGAACCGATCGTATACCCTACACGGAAACTAGCTAAGCCGTATGCTTTAGAGAAAGTACGCATGATTAATACGTTTGGGTGTTTGTCTAATAAATGAATCGAGTCTTCATATGTTTCATCTGTTATGTATTCTGTATAAGCTTCGTCTAGCACGATTAATACATCATTCGGTACTTTTTCAACGAATGCTTTAATTTTATCGCTAGTAATAAGTGTTCCAGTTGGATTATTCGGATTACAAACCCATACGATTGCTGTATTTTCATCGACCGCTTCCGCCATTTTATCTAAATCATGTTCGCCGTTTGGAAGTAATGGAACCGTACGAACTTCTGCTCCCTCTACAATCGCATTATGCTTGTATTGTCCAAATGTTAAATCTGCAACTACTGTATTTAAACCTGGTTGTAAGAGTGCTCTCGATACGATTAATATATTGTCGTCTGAACCATTTCCAAAAAGTAATTGTTTTTCTGAAACGTTCACGTGTTTTGCTACAGCTGTACGGAGCTTCGATGCATAGCCATCTGGGTAAATAGCATAGTCGATACTTACACTTTCTAAATAAGCTTTTACATTGGGAGATGCTCCGTAAGGATTCTCATTGGATGCAAGTTTTGTTACTTTGTCTAAGTTGAACATTTTTTTTACTTCGTCTGTAGTTTTTCCTGGTTGGTATGCTTGTAAGCCAGCAATTTGTTTTTTGAATTTCATCTCAAAGATCCTCATTTCTTTTCGTTATTTTACTAAGTCGGGTCTTAATGTAACAGCATTATTTAAATAGATATGTTGGATATCTCGTTGCGCTTTATTTGTATTAATATGCATTAAAAGCCTGACACACTTTTCTAGTGCGTTCGGAACATCCATTTCATGTGTACACATTACGGGAACATATGCCCATCCTTCTAAGCTTCTCACTGCTCTTGCAGGGAATGCGGATGTAATATCTGTCGTCGTTGAAATGATGACTGATGCTATGTCTTCTGGCTGTACATCATTTGCCTTAGCCATTTCTTGTACAAGACGCGCAGTTTCTTGCAATACTTCTTCATTTGAATCGGCTTTTACGGTTGTTGCGCCTCTTACTCCCCTAATCATCTACATTCCCTCCTTTATCCACTTTCTCAATCTCTCATCACAAATTAGCACGTCGCTCATCGAAATCACTTGTACAAATGGTTCTCCAATTTCTTGAAGTAATGCAAAATGGAGTTCCCCATTAGTTGTTTTTTTGTCTTTTAACATAAATTCCGCTAGTCTCTTAAACGGACAATTAAGTACATGCCCAAAATTGTAGCCTAGTCTAATAGCAAGTTCATATACTTTTTTGGCATAACCTTTTTCTACATTTCCATGTATTTCACTTAACATTAAAGCAGGGATCATTCCGATCATCACTGCTTCACCATGCGTAATTTTCCCGTAACCAATGGTAGCTTCGATCGCATGTCCATATGTATGGCCAAAATTTAAGTATTTTCGGAACGATTGCTCTTTCTCATCGAGTTCCACAATATTCGCTTTGACCCGAATCCCTTTTTCAATCCATTGTAATAATGTTTCTTTGTCGATAGATTCGATGTTTGGTAATGCAAAAAATTCATTCACCCATTCTACATTACTAATCAGCGCATGTTTAATCACTTCTGCTAGTCCCGAACGAACTTCCATTGCTGGTAAAGTAGCTAAAAAATGAAAATCATAAATGACCGCTTGTGGTTGATAAAAAGCTCCAATCATATTCTTCCCATTCGGATGATTAATGGCCGTCTTTCCACCAACTGCACTATCATGCGCTAAAATGGTCGTCGGTATTTGATAAAATGGAATGCCTCGCATAAAAGTAGCTGCAACAAATCCTGTCAAATCCCCTACTGCTCCCCCACCTAAAGCAAATAAAACAGAATTTCTAGAACAACTTTGCTGCAATAAAAATGTTTGAACAGCAAAATACGACTCGAACGTTTTACACGCTTCTCCATTTGGCACTATATATACTTTAAATGGGAATGCAAAATGCTCGCGAACATATTCTTCATGTAAAGTCCAAACATGTTCGTCCGTTATAATCACTAACTGATCCGCTTTTTCGAGTGCGGTTTTATATTGAACACAAAACTCCTGTAATATATTTTCTCCTAAATGCACTTCATACGAAGCATCGGTTGTTTTTACTGGGATATTCACGACTTAAAACCCCTTTGTATAAGCTCGATGTCTTTCTATTTCTGCTTTTAATGAATCCATTTTGTCTCCGTTAAATGTATCTAATACTGCTTGCGCAATTTCCCATGCAATTACGGCTTCGGCAACGACAGAAGCCGCTGGTACTGCACAGCTATCGGATCGTTCAATACTTGCTTTAAACGGTTCCTTTGTATCGATATCAACGCTTTGTAATGGCTTATAAAGGGTTGGAATTGGTTTCATAACACCTCGTACTACGATTGGCATTCCTGTCGACATACCGCCTTCTAGACCTCCCAGACGATTCGTATCACGTGTATATCCTTCTTCTTCACTCCAAGCAATTTGGTCATGGACTTGACTTCCAAATAAATTCGCCATTTCAAACCCTAATCCAATTTCTACACCTTTAAATGCATTAATACTCATCATAGCCATTGCCAGTTTCGCATCTAATTTACGATCGTAATGAACGTAGCTCCCTACACCTGCAGGCATTCCTGAAATGATTACTTCTACGATACCACCGATTGTATCTCCCGCTTTTTTCGCATGATCAATCGCTTCAACCATTTTTTCTGAAGCTTCAGAATCCAAACAATAGACTGGGTCAGCTTCGACAATTTCACGAATCTCTTCCATCGTTTTGCCGGTTGCTAAATCTAAATTCGCTTCAATTCCACCAATTTTCGTTACATGGGCAACGATAGAAATTCCTAACTCGCCTAATAATTGTTTTGCCACTGCTCCTACAGCAACTCGTACAGTCGTTTCACGTGCAGAAGAACGCTCTAAAACGTTGCGTAAATCACGATGACCGTATTTCATCCCTCCGACTAAATCTGCATGCCCTGGACGAGGTCTTGTAATTTGTCGTTTAATATCATCTGGATCTATTTCTTCACTTAACGGTTCAATGCCCATAATATTCGTCCAATGTTTCCAATCATCGTTATTTACGACAAGACAAACCGGAGATCCTAATGATTTTCCGTGACGAACGCCTGCAGTAATGGCTACTGTATCCTTTTCAATCTGCATTCTTCTGCCGCGACCATGGCCGCCTTGGCGACGTTTCAATTCTTTATTTATCTGATCACTCGTAATTTCTAATTGGGCTGGTAACCCTTCAATAATTGCTGTAAGTTGTGGTCCATGTGACTCACCGGCTGTTAAATAACGCACAACACTTTCCCCCTTCAACTCGCTAAAGTATTTATATTCCACTATAACATAAAATCTATTTCAAAGTATAGAAGAAAACTGTCTATTTTCTTAGACAGTTTATTTCTTCCTATAAAAAAATGTGTCTTCCGTTTCAAACCCATATTTCCCTGGATTGAAAATCTGTTCTGTACTACCGACGAATAAAATGCCACCCGGCTTGAGGGAGTTACTAAAGTTTTGATATATTTGATCTTTCGCTTCTTCCGTAAAATAAATCATCACGTTTCGACAAATAATTAAATCAAAATTCTTATCATATGTATCCTTTAACAAATTATGTTTTTTAAATGTAACCGTCTTTTTTATTGCATCGTCCACTTTATAAAAGGCAGCTTGTTTCTCGAAATATTTCGACTTCATATTAACCGGAACTTCTGCAAGCGAACGCTCTGGATAAATACCCACTCTCGCACGCCCGATTGCATTTTCATCTAAATCTGTCGCAAGAATAGAGATTTGTGAAAGTGATTGATGGTTGGATAGCACCATGGCAGTCGTATAAGGCTCTTCCCCAGTTGAACAAGCAGCACTCCATATTTTTAAGCGGTTGTTCTCTGCAAGTAGTTTAGGAAATATTTTTTGTTCTAAAACATCCCATCGTTTTGCATTTCGATAAAATTCGGAGACATTAATCGTCATTCTATCTAAAAACTCATTCAATAAATCTCTGTCTTTGTCTAATGCTTGAAAGAAATCGACAAAGCTTTTAAATCCTTTTTTTTCATATAATGAAGTAAGGCGTCGTTTCATTTGTGCTTCTTTATATGCAGCAAGATCAATTCCTGTTTTTCGTTTTACGGAATCTACAAATTTAATATAATCTGGCAACTGACATCGTTCCTTTCTAAAGACCTATATCTAGTATATCGCAATCCGATCATTTAGAATATAGAAAAAGACAGACAAATGTGAACACTTGTCTGCCTTTTTAATTTAATTAATGTCTAGCTACACCGCCTTGCCCCGACAGACATAGGCGGTTCTGCATTTCATTTTAGTTAATCCAGTTGTTAGCGTCTTTTGCGTATGCTACTAGTTCTTCTTGTTTGAAGAATAGACCGATTTCGCGTTCAGCGCTTTCTGGTGAGTCAGAACCGTGGATAATGTTTTTACCAACAGTTACTGCGAAGTCTCCACGGATTGTTCCTGGAGCTGATTCTTTAGGGTTTGTAGCACCCATCATAAGACGAGCTGTTGAAATAACATTTTCCCCTTCCCAAACCATTGCGAAAACTGGACCAGAAGTGATGAATTCTACTAATTCACCGAAGAATGGGCGTTCTTTATGTTCGCCGTAATGTTGTTCTGCTAATTCAGTTGGAATTTGCATTAATTTTGCTCCAACTAATTGATATCCTTTTTTCTCAAAACGACTTACGATTTCACCGATTAAGTTACGTTGTACGCCATCAGGTTTTACCATTAAAAATGTTTTTTCCATAATTAACACTCCTCAAATATATATAATGGGATAAATTTTCTCCACCGTTAAAAATAGTATCACTAAGCACTATTATTTTCAATCAAAACTTACGTTTACTCATAAACAACGCGATATTTTGCAAAGATTTTTTAGCAGAATTCGCAGGTAATTGTTTCACTTCGTTTAATGCTTTTTGTAAATATAAATTACTTACTTGTTTTGCCTTCGTAATGCCATCCGAATTTCGTATTTCCTTTAATAGTTTTTGTTGATCGGCAGCAGAAATAGTTCCTTCAAACATAGCATGAAGTAATGGGGCAACAGCAGGCTCATTTTTTGCATAAAGTACAGGTAATGTAATGTTCCCTTGTAATAAGTCACTTCCTGCCGGTTTGCCTAATTGTTCATCTGTCGAAACAAAGTCTAATATATCATCTATAATTTGGAATGACATCCCAACATAATAGCCAAATAGCTTTAAATGCCTTACCGTTTTTGCATCCGTCCCAGACGCAATAGCACCTAGCTCGCAACTTGCAGAGATTAAGATAGCGGTTTTCCGCTTTATTCTTCTCAAATAATCTCGCACTGTTTGGTTTAACAAACGCTTATCTTCGACTTGAATAATCTCACCAATGCAAAGTTCGATCATCGTGTGAGATAACACTTCATGTGCATATGTATTTTGTACTTCTGTTATGTATTCTATTGCTTTGGCAAACAGAAAATCGCCCGTATACATTGCGACACGATTATTCCACTGCGCTTTGACCGTTTCCCTACCTCTTCTTGTTTCCGCATCGTCTATGACATCGTCATGCACGAGGGACGCCATATGTATAAGTTCTACCGGAACAGCCACATTTTTAATAGATTCAATTGAATAATTTCCGAACTTCGCTGCAAGTAGAACAAAAACGGGACGAATTCGTTTTCCTCCAGCGAGAAGTAAATGAAGAGAGGCTTCATTCAATAAGTGAGAGGAAGAATTCACAGCTACTGTTAGCTCTTTTTCTATGACTTCTAAATCCGATTTTAAATCGGAATAAAGTAATTTCAACTTCATCTTATCCACAGATCCAAACCTTCTCCCACTTAAATATCTTTTTTGAAACCAATATGTCTTGCCGCTGCACCGCCACTATACGGTTTACTCGTTACATGTATCATGTCAACTTGTTCAAATAAATTCGTAAGTTCCGCTCTATTTGGAAAGTCTTTAGCAGACTCTTGTAACCACGAATACTCTTTATAGCTTTTCGCAAATAATTTACCAAACATCGGCATAATATAACGAAAATATAGACGAAATCCCACATTGAATAGTTTTGAGTCTGGTTGTGATGTTTCTAGACAAACAATCATTCCACCTGGTTTTGCCACGCGATTCATCTCGCTAAGTACTTTTTTGTAATCGGGCACATTTCGAAGACCAAAACCAATGGTGACATAATCGAATGTGTTGTCTTCAAAAGGTAATTCCATGGCATTGCCTTGCAATAATTCAATTTGAGGAATATTTTTAACTTTTTCTTTCCCGACATTCAACATATTTTGGCTGAAATCTAGTCCTTTTACTTTGCCAGTCGGTCCAGTTGCTTCTGCTAATGCAATCGTCCAGTCTGCGGTACCACAGCATACATCTAATGCTGAGCTCCCTGGTTTCACTCGCATTGCTTTCATTGTGTCACTACGCCATATTTTATGTTGTTGAAAACTGATGACAGAGTTCATCGAATCATAATTATCTGAGATTTTTTCAAACACTTCATGTACATGTTGCTCTTTTGATTTTTCCACCGTTTAACCTTCTCTCAACTGCGTTTCCAGCGAACATTTAGTTACCCGTTCAATTATTGCTTGTTTTACATGTTCTTTTAATAATTCCGAAGAACGAACGTCTTGTATTAAACCATTTTCTATTTTTTTGATCTCTGCTTGAAGTAAGTTTACATTCGATTTAAGGACGGATGACTTATCGATATATAAAGTAACTTCCTTTTGTTCGTATGCAGCAATCTCTTTTTTCAATGATGCTAGTAATAACGCTTCTTTCATAAAAAATACATATTCATGAAAAGAATAGTATTCCATAAATTGTTCAATCGGCTTACTTTCAATCAGTTGAATGGACCCAATTTGTTGTTCATACGTATAGTTTTGCTGATCGTAAAATCTCGTTTTATGTTCGGTAATAGATGTGACACATTCTGACAACTGTCGTATTAAATCTATCTTTTTATCTTTTGCTAACAGTTGATAGTATTTCCCACTGTAATAATCTCCTGCTAGTACTTGTAATTGCTGTTCTCTCGACGTTGCATTTTGTTCTTTCACTAAATCATGTGCAGCAAGTGCCGAGAAAATAAGAGAAATGGCAAAAACAGAAATTCTTTCTGATTCGTTCCAATCTTCCCCATTGAGTAGTGGTAAAAGTGTAAAAAACAAACGTTCTTCGTCAATGATAGGAGTCCCTGTATGGTTTAACAAAGTACTTTGCCGAATTTGCATGAGAATATCGCTTTTATATTGTTTTACCTGTTGTGTGATCATAGCTTCGTTCATACACTTTACTCCATTTCCCAACCGCGCTTACTTTACTTTTGTAGGTCTTTTATTTTTTAGATTCACTTTGTATAATACCGTTTGCTGTGTGAACAGATGCTTTTCCTCTAATTTTCATCGCGGAAGTATGCTCTGTAAACTGAGCAATCATTACTTCACCTGTATCTAGTTTTTCAGAATGATGGAACTTCGTATCTGTGCCCCGAGTAAGCCCAATAACATGCACACCATCTTCTTCTGCTTTTATAACGATAAAATCTGAACTAGACATTTTTTAATCTCCTTTACCGAACAGTCTTTTTCCATCATACCATATTCTAAAACTTTCTCCAAAGCAGTTACTTCATCTGTATAAAAGACAATATTTCGGAGCGTTTTACTTCGTCTGTTTCCAAAACTCCTTTAGCTACCGCCGTTACTGTTTTTGCACCTGGTTTTTTAATCCCGCGCATCGTCATACACATATGTTCTGCCTCAATAACAACGTATACACCATGTGGGTTTAACATTTCCATTATATCTTCTGCAATACTAGATGTAATTCTTTCTTGTAATTGCGGACGTCTTGCGGTTGTTTCCACTGCTCTTGCTAATTTGCTTAATCCAGTTACGACTCCATCTCGTGGAATATATGCTACATGTGCTTTCCCGTAAAAAGGAACAAGATGATGTTCACACATGGAATAGAAAGGAATATCTTTTACTAACACGAGTTCTTCGTGATCTTCGTTAAATACGGTTTTAAAATATTCTTTTGGATCTTGATGTAAGCCTTCAAACATTTCCGCATACATTTTAGAAACCCGTTTCGGTGTTTCGAGTAGTCCTTCTCTTTCTGGATCTTCACCGACTGCTTCCAAAATCATTTTTACTGCTTCTTCTATTTTTTTCAGATCGACATTCGCCATCTGTTAACCCCCTAGACCAAACTATATATACCATTAGCATCTTAGCATACGTATCGAATATAATAAATATTTTTAACTATGTATCCCGATAAATTCTTTTATTCTTACTAACCAATTGAAAAGAACGGCTACTATGAAGCAAGCTTCACAGTAACCGTTCTATGTACTACAACATCAGTTATTTAACTGCGTCTTTAAGTGCTTTACCTGGTTTAAAAGCAGGCACCTTGCTAGCAGCGATGTCGATTTCTTCACCTGTTTGAGGGTTACGTCCTTTACGTGCTGCACGTTCACGAACCTCAAAGTTACCAAAGCCGATTAATTGAACTTTACCTCCATCTGCAAGAGCAGCTTGAATTGATTCAAATACAGCTTCAACAGCTTTAGATGCGTCTTTTTTAGAAAGTTCTGCAGCTTCCGCAACAGCGTTTACTAATTCTGTTTTATTCATACCATTCACCTCCTCTCAAAGGAAGATAGCTTTAACTCTTTAAAAAGAGTATCACAACCGAAATGGCTTCGCAACACTATTTACACGTGTTTAGGGAAGATTCCTTAAAAAAACGTGAATTTCATAAAATAACAGGACTTTTCGCATAGTCGCGAAAAGCCCTGTATCAGATTTACAGTATGAATGTTACCATTCCTCGATCGCCTTCGTTTACCATTCGTTCGATTGTTTGACGCATTCTGTTCTTCGCAACTGCCGAAACACTTTCTGTTTTATAACGCAAGCTTTCTTTCATCACTTCAACTAAGGAAGTACCGAAAACTTGTGTTTGCCATAATGCATCTCGGTCGTGTAAATATCCGTGCTTTAAATCTTTTAATAATTGCTGGCTATGAAATTCGGAGCCAATGAGCGGTGCAAATTCTGCTTCCATATCCACACGAATAATGTGAAGCGAAGCGGCTTTTGCTTTTAGGCTAACTCCGTAAAAGTTATTTTGTTTTATAATTTCCGGTGCAGAAGGTTGAAAATCTTGAATGGTTGGGAGAGATACACCATAGCCATGAACTCTTGCAGCTTCTAATGCTTCCGAAAATTTATTGTATGCTTTTTTCGCAGTAGACGCATCTTTGACGAATAAAAGCCAATCTTTTTTGGATTGAATCGGTTCTTCTAACCACTCATCGCATACTTCTTGGAATACCTCAGGTTTCAAACCAATTTGAATACAAGCAGATCCACGGCCGGGATTTGCTTCAATGACTTCAGCTGATTGAATAAATGGAACTTGTTTAAATCTTGCAGCAAGTTCTTTTACATCTTTCATTTTGGACACAATTTGTAACCACTCGTGTAAAGAAGAAGTGATGGCATTATTCACAAAGTGATCTGGTTCCAGTACATCTGTCCAATCCGGTTTTACAACTTCTATATCGGTAATCGGAAATTCATAAAGTGCCTGTTGGAGTATGTACTGAATTTCCTCCGCAGTCATTCGGTCAACAGCTACTGCGATTACTGGCACTTCATGTTTTTTCTGTAATTCTTCACATAATTGAATCGTATCAATATGACCAGGAGTTTTGCTATTTAATACAATGACAAATGGTTTACCAATTCCTTTTAACTGCGAGATTATTTGTTCTTCTGCTTGTTCCGCTGCTTTTCGCGGAATATTATTTACTGTGCCATCCGTCGTTACAACTATTCCAATCGTTGAATGATCACGAATTACTTTGTCTGTCCCAATTCGAGCAGCTTCTTCGAATGGAATTGCTTCACTATGCCAAGGGGTGTGTACTAGTTTCTGTCCGTCTTCTCCAGAACCAGTGTTAATCCCATCGATCATGTAGCCTACACAATCCACTAATCGAATCTGCAATCGTAATTGATCTTCTCCTAGATGAATATTCGTTCCATGTGCCGGGACAAATTTCGGTTCTGCGGTCATAATGACGTTACCTGGAGAACTTTGCGGAAGCTCATCTTGCGCTCGTATTCTTTCCGCTTCATCTTGAATATTCGGAATGACAACGAGCTCCATTACTCGTTTGACAAAAGTAGATTTACCTACCCTAACTGGACCTACAACACCAATATACACATCTCCATTAGTTCGCTCTGCTATTTGTTCATAAAGTTGATTTGACATGGATAGTCTCCTTTCTTCGCAATCTAATATATGTAGCAAAAAAACGTTTCATGCATAAAGCATAAAACGTTTTTCTGGGTATTGATTATCGTTGCATTTAGGCAGTATAGGGATAATGCTCACTAAAAAGCTCGTTTAAGTTTCCGCTATGATTTCCGCTGCTGGGCGGACTCTTTCCGCTTCAATCAAAGGAAATTGATTACTTATCAGCACCCACTTGATAAAATCCAATTTTTTCAAATATGTGAATCCAATAAATGGCTTAGGGCAACAAACCGATGATTGAAAACAACCAATTCTTAATATAACAAGTCTACTTGAAGTGAAACGTCACTGACTGCGACGCATTATTTCAAAACATTGCGCATATGGATTATAATGTTGCGAGCTCGAAGGGAAATGTTGCACATATGTCCTACAAAGTTGCTAGTAACGACTGATATGTTGCGCATTATTTATTGGTCATTCTTCTCCAGATAAATAAAGTTGATACTTTTGCCGTAGCGCGCATGAGCCGCAAGTTCGAAGGCTAGTGTAAACTCCATAAGAGATTTTCTAAGAAAATATTTAGGGAGGTGACAAAGTCACCTCCCTAAATATTTATTATATACCCACCATTTCGACCAAAGCGGACCGAAACATACAAGTCTAAGCCAAAGTCACTTCTTGAATTTGTTAACTTGTAAGAAACGGCTACTTGGAAGGCGTGAGCATAAATATTGGCTCGTTATTTTCATCTACCGTATAGGGAAGCGAGTATGCAGGAACAACGGCAAAATTATCCGTTAATAAAAAGCGGATGTCGTCTCCCGGTTTCACTTCTACTTCATTTTCTTGTAGTAGACGATTTAATTCGATGGAATAGTCCACATACACTTTCCCGTCACCAGTTGCTACTAAAGGCAGCTGGGTGTCGGAATAAGGGCTTTGCACCGATAGTTCATTTTTATAACCCATCATCTTGTAATCTAGCTTATATACACCTTCTGCAACTATTTGGGCAACAGGTCCATATCCATTGATCCCTTTTCGGTAGTTAATATCACGTATCGCATCTGCAAGTCGCAAATCTACCAATTTAACAGTAGGATTTTCCTCTGCATCCATAATCACATATTGGTAAATTCCGCCCGCTTCATAAGAATTTGCTGGTACTTTTCCCATATATGCAGGAACTACTTTTTTAAAGTCAATTGGATATTTGATATATTGATCTGTTTCCATATCACGTGTTTTGATCGGTAATAAACCACCTGAATCTTCTTTAAAGCTATCGACTGCATTTTGTACAGTAGTCAATTGATCTTCATATGGCAATAAATTTTCTGGTTCGTATCCACTTTTATAACTACATCCGGCTAATACTAGCATGCCGAAAATAAGTACAGCTAGTAAACGTAACTTTTTCATATGAATCTCCTTACTAAGCTTTTGTTGGATTAAAAATAATATAAATCATCGTGATGAAACCTATAAATAACAGTATGTATGCGATTAAACCAAAGATAAACTTTAAGAAAGCGTTTTTAAATTTCGTTTTGACAAAAAACATAAAAAGCATTGCCAAAAACATACAACCCATGGATCCAAATGATATCCACATTTTATCCATTGATGACACTAACAACACAGGTAACACAGGACTTTCCCACCTTTCTTTAACTTATGTATAGTTGTCCACTCTGTTGTATTACGAAGCTTGCTGCTTGATTTCCGCTTCAGGCGGTCGCTTTTTGCTCTAATCAACACAAGAAAAACAATCCTATTGTTCTACCTTCTAAAAATTAGTTATACTAAATTAATAGCTTACCAAATGTATATACTTTCTTGTACTTCAAAAAAGAGTTGCTGTTAAACAACTCTTTTTTTGTGACAATTTTAGAACGATTTATAATCATCCAGCTCATGCTTTTTTGTACGATGCATCAAAATATCGACTGCTTCTTTTGGATGAATACCTTCAAATAAGACAGAATGCAATGCTTCTGTGATCGGCATATCGACCTGTTGCTTTTTCGCAAGCTGATAAGCAGCTTTCGTCGTTCGTACGCCTTCTACGACCATTCCCATCTCATCTAGTACAGTTTGCAAGGACGCACCTTTTCCAAGCATATTACCTGCCCGCCAGTTTCTAGAATGCACACTTGTACATGTAACGATCAAATCGCCCATGCCAGTTAACCCTGAAAACGTCGAGGCATCTGCTCCTAAGCTGATGCCCAGTCTAGTGATTTCAGCTAAACCTCTTGTAATAAGAGCTGCCTTCGCATTATCTCCATATCCTAGCCCATCCACGATTCCAGCAGCTAAAGCAATAACGTTTTTTAAAGCTGCTCCTATCTCTACACCTACTACATCATCATTTGTATAAACACGGAAATAATTGTTCATAAATAGATCTTGTATTTTTTCTGCTGCTTCCATTTTTTCACTTGCTACTGTAACTGTTGTAGGATGTTGTAACACGACTTCCTCTGCGTGACTAGGACCAGATAAAACTACTATGGCATCCACAAAATGAGCAGGTAGCTCTTCTTCTAGCATTTCTGAAATGCGTTTTAACGAATCGGGTTCAATCCCTTTCGAAACATGTACAAATAATTTTTTCTCCGTTAAAAATGGCTGCATGTCATGACAAACTTCACGGATCGCTTTTGTTGGTACTGCAATCACTATAGTAGATGCATGTTGAATCGCTTGCTCAAAATGACTGGTAGCTCTTAAATTACTTGGTAATGAAGTATTTGGTAAATACTTTTTATTCGTATGATGATCATCTATTTCTTTTGCTTGGTCTTCCCGGTGCGACCACAAAAGACAATCATTATCATTATTTGCGAGCACCATTGCTAGCGCTGTTCCCCAGCTACCAGCACCAAGCACTGTTACTTTCTCCATTATCTTACGCCCCCTTGACACTTAAGTTCTTGCGCGAGTAATGATGCGTATTGGAGTCCCTTCAAAATCAAAGGATTCGCGAATACGGTTTTCTAAAAAGCGCTCGTATGAGAAATGCATTAACTCCGGTTCGTTTACAAACACAACAAAAGTCGGTGGTTTAATCGCCACTTGTGTTGCATAGTAAATACGTAATCTTTTTCCTTTATCGGTTGGAGCTGGATTACGTGCAACAGAATCTTCAATTACTTCATTCAAGACAGAAGATTGAACGCGAAGTGAATGATTTTCGCTCACCCTGTTTATAATTGGAAACAAGTTATTAACACGTTGCTTTGTTTTTGCTGATACAAAAACAATTGGTGCATAATCTAAAAATTGGAAATGTTCACGAATAGATTTAGTCATTTCGTTCATCGTCTTATCGTCTTTTTCTATTGCATCCCATTTATTCATCACAATGACAACTGCTTTACCGCCTTCATGGGCATATCCAGCAATTTTCTTATCTTGCTCTTGGATACCTTCTTCTGCGTTTAGTACGACTAATACAACGTCTGAACGTTCGATCGCCTTTAAAGCACGAAGTACACTGTATTTCTCCGTTGTTTCGTATACTTTTCCTTTTTTACGCATTCCAGCTGTATCAATCATGACATACTCTTGCCCATCAAACGAATATTCTGTATCAATTGCATCTCGTGTTGTTCCAGCAATATCACTGACAATAACGCGTTCTTGTCCCAAAAATGAATTAATCAAAGAGGATTTCCCAACATTCGGTCTGCCGATTAAAGAGAATTTAATGACTTCTTCACCGTATTCTTGATCTTCAACATCTGGGAAGTTTTTCGCTACTTCATCTAGTAAATCTCCTAGTCCTAATCCGTGAGATCCTGAAATAGGGAATGGTTCGCCCATTCCTAGTGCATAGAAATCATAAATCATTTCACGCATATCCGGGTTATCAATTTTGTTTACTGCTAAAACGATTGGTTTTTTTGTTTTATACAAAATTTTAGCAACATACTCGTCCGCTGAAGTAATTCCTTCTCGTCCATTTGTTAAGAAGATGATGACATCTGCTTCGTCCATTGCGATTTCTGCTTGTTGTTTAATTTGCTCTAGAAAAGGTTCATCGCTTAGTTCGATACCGCCTGTATCGATAATATTAAATTCATGTGTTAACCAATCGGCAGAACTATATATACGATCACGTGTAATACCTGGAATATCCTCCACGATAGATACACGTTCTCCTACGATTCGATTAAATATAGTCGATTTGCCGACATTTGGCCTACCAACGATTGCTACTACTGGTTTTGTCATTACTTTTTCATCCTTCCAACTTCGTCTATTTTGTATTATACAACAAAAAGACAAAAGCAGGCGACTTCTTTGTCGAAGTCACCTGCTTTGTGATACTTTTAGACTAATTTTATTTCGTAAAGTCCTTAAGCTTGTCCCCTAGTACGTCGCTAATGGAGAATCCTCTTGATTCCTCTGGTAACTGATAATCCGCTAAATTGAATGCTTCTTCGTTTTCGACTAACTCTTTAATACTTAAGGACAATCTTTTTTCGCTACTATTTACTTCTAATACTTTTACTTGTACTTCTTCGCCTTCTTTTAACACTTCTTGTGGTGAACCGATATGCTTGTGGGAGATTTGTGAAATATGCACAAGCCCTTCTACTCCTGGAAGTACTTCTACAAATGCACCATAAGAAACAAGTCGTTTTACTTTACCTGTTAAAATAGTTCCTTTTGCAGCTTTTTCTTCGATTGCATCCCAAGGTCCAGGCAATGTATCTTTAATCGATAGTGAAATTCTTTCCGCATCACGGTCGATCGATAATACTTTTACTCTCACTTGCTGCCCTTCTTTTAAAACGTCCGCAACATTATCTAAATGCTCGTACGACACTTGTGAAATGTGAACAAGCCCGTCTACTCCGCCGATATCAACAAATGCACCAAAGGACGCTAAGCGTTGAACCTTACCATCTAATACGTCACCCGGCTGGATAGAATCTAATGTTTTTTGTTTATTAACCGATTTTTCATCTTCCACTACTGCTTTATGGGAGAGGATTAAGCGATTTTTGTCTTTTTCTAATTCTACAATTTTAAAGGTTAACACTTTCCCTTTATAATCATCAAATGATTCAACGAAATGGTCCTCAATTAAAGATGCAGGGATAAATCCACGCACTCCTAAATCGACTACTAATCCGCCCTTTACAACTTCTTTTACTTCGGTTTCAATAACTTCTCCCGATTGGAATTGCTTTTCAAGCTGTTCCCATGCTTTTTCAGCATCTACTTTTCGTTTGGAAAGTACAAAATTAGCTTCTTCCACTTTTGTAATCATTAGTTCCAGTTCATCACCGATGGAAACGGCGTCGGATGCTTTTTCAATATGCAAGCTAGATAGTTCACTTATAGGAACGATGCCATCAAAAGGTGCACCTTCAACTGATACGATTGCCGATTTTTCATCTACTTGCGCAACCGTTGCTTTTACTAGATCTCCCTCTTTAAACTCATGTGTGTCATTTAAGTTCATTTCTTCTGACATATGATATTCCTCCTTCACAACGTCTCTTATCTATTTTATGCGAACTAGCACAGAAATACAAAAAGAAGCACTTTAGAAATGGAAAAAGTCTAATTATTTCGTTTTATATTGTTCCAGTAATTCTGCAATATGAGCCATAATGACTTCTGTCACTTCCTCAGCGGATGCTTTTCTATCACGGTATGGCTGCATATCAATCACATCCCCATACACTACTTTTAGACGCTTAAAACGCTTATAAGGTCCAATAATGGCACAAGGAACAACATCCGCATCTCCTCTTAACGCAAAAAATCCTGCTCCACTGAATCCTTTACCTAGTTGTCCATCTCTACTTCTCGTCCCCTCTGGGAAAAGACCAACTACTTCTCCGTCTTTTAAGAGTTTAATAGCCCGGCGAAGCGCATCCCGGTCACTCATCCCTCTCTTGACAGGAAATGCACGGACACCTGGTAATATGCTTTTTAAAATCGGCAAGTTGAACAATTCTTCCTTTGCCATAAAATTTACTGGTCTTGGAGCATTTATTCCAACAACCGGAGGATCTAAATTATCGATATGATTACTACATAATAAAATGCCTCCCTCTTTCGGAAATTTGTCAGCTCCAATAACTTCAAATCTGTAAATTGGTTTTAGAATGCCATAAACAACTGTTTTTGCAAAGGAATAAAGATACATTTTACACCATCCTTTCTTTTGCGAGCTGCATAATTTGTTCAGATACTTCTTCAATAGAAAGAGAGGTTGTATCGATATAGATCGCATCTTCTGCTTGCGTTAACGGTGATGCTTCTCGCTCACTATCCAGTTTATCTCGAAGGGCGATCTCTTCTATTAATTCGTCTAAGCTTGTATGAATACCTCTTTTTTGGTTTTCCAAATATCTTCTGTTTGCTCGTTCTTCCACACTTGCCGACATGAAAATTTTCAGTTGTGCATTCGTTAATACATGTGTTCCAATATCTCTGCCATCCATAACAATGCCGCCATTTTTTCCCATGTTCACTTGCCTTTTGACCATTTCTTCACGTAAGTTTGCATGTGCAGCGACTGCTGATACGGAACTTGTGACTTCTTTTGAACGAATTTCTTCTGTTACTTCTACGTTGTCTAAAAATACTAGTTGTCCTTTTGGAGAAGGTTTTAACTCGATTACAGTGTCGTGTAATAAGTTCGTTAATTTTTCCCCGTCTTGCAAATCTATGTTTAAGCGAATTGCTTTATACGTAATTGCGCGATACATTGCACCTGTATCGACATATGTATACCCTAATAATTCTGCTGTTTGTTTAGCTATTGTGCTTTTTCCGGCAGCTGCCGGCCCATCGATTGCGATTTGTATTTTCTTTTTCATTCTTTTGCCTCCACTCTATTCGAATCTATTTTAACATACAACTTGAAAAGCGTAAGCGCCTATGTCTGCCCCGACAGGCAAATGAGGCGGGAAGGCATCCTAAGTGTGCCACATCCTGTGGCAACGGATGCATGACCCGCATCGTGCTGACCCAGGAGGCATCTCCTTAGCCACCACAGCTTTTTAACATTTGACCCCGAGGGTAGCATTCTTCTGCGACGAGCTGTGCGCAGGAGCAAGGAGCTGAAGCTAGATCGATACTATGTAAGATATTTTTTTAGGAAAGCGCAATTATCAACTAAGGGTATCTTGGTGTCCGCTTCTTTGATTTTCACTTCTAGCGGACGCTTTCCGCTTCAATCAACATTAAATGCAATTTTCTATTTCACAATTTTTTTATAATATAAACACACTTCATTAATATTATGTGAAAAGTTGTCTATATGTAAGACTCATGACTTCTCAAAGAAAAAAAGCCTGTTTATACAGACTTTTAGTCCTTGCTTTTTTTCCTTAGAAATACTTGTCGTTCGAAACAATAACGGACAATATGTTGCTTATCCACTTCATCCGTATCCGAAAATTGCAATGATGCCAAAGTGATAGAATCCCTTTGCCAGATTCGAACCACTTGAGCAGTTGTCGATACGTATTTAATATCCCCATTATTAAACGCAAGTGGGATCAATAAAGAAACTTCATCATCTGCGTTAAATTTCACAGGACGATTTAATACAACAGCGGTCCCCCCGGCACTAATATCATCGGTTACAAATTGATACTTTTCGTCTTGAAATTGTACCGATATATCGAGCGTAGCGACTACTCGGACAAAATCTCTGCGCTGTATTTTGATAATTTCTGCATCTCCTGGAAAGGAAAGTTTAACCATCGGGATTTGCCCTTTTCTTTTGCCTAAAACTTCTGTTTGAAATGCAAAAGCTGCCTTTGATTCTTCAGTGTATGAAACGCGAAGCTGTGTCCCGTCCATTAGAAAAACGGTTCGATTGGAAATTGTATCTACTGGATAATCTACATAAATCGCATGATCATCTGCATCCACAATTTTGCAACGATACTTTTCCGCATTTTCCGAAACGGTTGGCTCTAAAGTGAGAACTGTCCCAAGTTTAATATTCATAAGCAACCCTCTTTAAGTGTCATAATATATTTATTATGACACTTAAAAGGACTTATTTCTATCAAAATTTATTCTTACGGTAGTTTTTCCGTGTGTAATATCTCATGTGTTTCCGTATCAATATATGTTTTGTGTGTGCCAATTGAATCATTTCTTGTTAACACTTCATAGGCAAGACGTTGCTGTAACTCTCTATTTTCTACATAAGCTAACCTTTCTTCTTCGATTGTAAAATCACCTGAGAATATTTCCTTATAATCTATGGGCACAACTTTTTGTTCCCCAATGTTTTCTTTTTGAATATATTCCATCGCATTCAAGCCTAAAAGCTCCCCATTATCTTTTGCGATTTTCAGATGCATGCCGTCCGCGTATATCAGTGCATCGTTATTTGGATCAATACGCGCATAAGCTAAATGCCAGGCTATATTGTTCTCTCGAAACTCCACCAATTCCGTATCTGTATAGCCGAAAGATTTCATATAAGTACTAGCTTTTTCTTTCATCTTTTCTGCACTGATTGCCGTTTTATCAAAAGGTCGCTCCAATAAATAAGAGAGCAAATGACCACCTTTTTTTGTAAAATCAGCATATCCGATTCGTATCCCTTTATGAAATTGAACGTGGTAGAAAGGGTACGGAGCATCTTTGGAACTTTCTGTTATATGAATCGTTGCACCTTGAAGCTCTGGAAATGACCGGAAGAATTTTTGTTTCACCTGCTCCACGGTTACTTCGGCGTCCTTAATATTTTGCAAATCTTTCTTTTTTTGTTTGTCCGTTTCACTTGCTGTCATAGGAAAGTCACTTTCTGTATAAGCTTTTACTGAATCCCCAAGCGTTTTCCAGTTTTTTTCGTTATCTTTATTTGCTTTATTGTTCACAAAGGAAGTAACGATATAATCTTTATTGCCACCATTTCTATTCGTAAAAGCCCATTGATCAGATAGCGATATTAAATTTTCTCTCGCACCTTTCATATTTTTTTGCCATTCCTCGACCGATATTTTTCCGTCTTTCACGAGGGAAGCACTATTTCCAATTCGGTTTAAGTAATTCATCCATACAGTGGAGGTTTCGTGATCTATTGGTAGAGCAGATATCGAATCGCGAACATCTGAAGAAAGTCTCCATACGTCTTCTAAAGGCTGATCGAGTACTTTTTTATCGTGGAAAAGCAAGGTTTGATCTATCGAATCACTTAGTTTAATTAATTTTTCGGATGCACTTGTTAATTGGTTGGAGTATTGATTTGCTAGGGCGGTTTCTAACCGAGTATTTTTAGATTGTACAGAAAAGTGGTACACAAGGAATATAGCTGCAGCAGTAACAACGATTACCCATGTAAATTTTTTCATATGATCTCCTTATGCACAAAAAATATGCTGTCCGATTGTTTTTATTTGTGGTCGCGACCAAATCCATTTACTTGTAGCGGTCTTCGGGTTAAAATAGTAAATCGCATTTTCTGTAGGATCCCATCCATTTAAAGCATCAAGTACCGCTTCTTTTGCACGTTCATTAGGCTCTAACCAAATTTGACCGTCGGCAACTGCGGTAAAAGCCAATGGTTGGAAGATTACCTCTGAAATTGTATTTGGAAAATCGGGATGCTCTACTCTATTTAAAATAACGGCAGCAACCGCCACTTGTCCTTCATAAGGTTCTCCCCTAGCTTCCCCGTATACGGCATTGGCAATGAGTTTTAAATCCTTTTCCGAATACTGCGGTGGAAGTTGCATATTTGTACTTTCGGCTTGTTTATTTTTCACTTGTTTTGCTAAATCCTGACCACCATAAGTAGTAAAACTATTTCCTTTTTTAATTTGTTCATGGACGAATTGTTTGTTGAACTCAGAAGCACTTACAAGCTTGTTTTTCGTTTCTTCTCCTAAAAGTCCATCGACTGGGAGTCCATATTTTTCTTGAAAGTTTCGCAGTGCCCAGTATGTGTTATATCCAAACTTCCCATCTATTTGACTCGTGTAAAATCCAATGTATTGAAGTCTTGACTGTAATTCGATCACATCGTCTCCATACGCCCCACGTTCTACTACTTGCGTGGAGAAAGCCTGTGTAGGTTGTTCTTCCTGTAAGAAAGCATAGCTCGCTACGCAAAATATTAAGCTAAATAAGATATACTTTAGTTGTTTCAAACGACATCTCTCCTTTTTTATTTAGCTTGGATAAAAAGCGCTTAAATATACAAAAAAAAATCTAGCACGAGGCTAGATTCTTTCTTTCATATAATATGGATGCTGTTGCATTCTTCTATGACGCGATAAAACATGGGCTTTTTTCGCTTTAGATAAACCTAATAACCATAAAAATAACATGAAAGGTACGATTAATAGTAATTCCATTCCTTTAATAATTAAAATACTATTATAAATAGTATGCAAAATAAATGCAGCCAAAAAGGCATACGTAATTTCACTTTTTGCTTTTCTAGCAGAAAATTTCGCTCTTCCTAAATAATAGCCCATTACAACACCAAATAACGCATGGCTCGATACAGGTAATAGCGCGCGAATAAATGCCGCATCCATTCCAAAGTTTAGTAAAAATAATATATTTTCTACCGTCGCAAAACCGAGCGCAACACTTGCTCCATACAATATCCCATCATATGGGTCATCAAAATCTATATGTTTGTAAATAGCAATAACTAATATAAGCCATTTAAAAAATTCCTCCATAGCACTTGTAAGAAGCGCTTGATGAATAAATAAAGAAGAAAATAGCGCTTCCTCTTGAATAACGTGTTGGATAAATAATATTGGGAATGTTAATATGGCACCATATATAAAAGAATGTAATAATAATTTGGAAGGCTCTTTGGCGATTTCTTTACGTAAGTAGAAATAGCTTAAAAGTGCAAGTGCTGGCGCAATTGCAACGGAAAGCAGTATGAACATAAGCGTACTCCTTCCATTAGATTATCTTTATTATACAACTTTTTTTCGATAAATTGTAAAATTCCGGAGGTTTTATTATGAAATCCATCTTACTAATTCATACAGGCGGAACTATTTCCATGCAAATACAAGCAGATTCAGGTGCTGTTGTACCTACAGAAAATAATCCGCTTACGTTCGAAGCCGAAAAACTCAAACAATATGCTAATATTTTGGAAATAGAAGCGTTCAATTTACCTTCTCCACATATTACACCGAAAGAAATGCTAATTTTGAAACAGTTAATCGAGCAATACATGGAGGAGCATTCTATTGAAGGTGTAGTAATCACGCATGGAACCGATACATTGGAGGAAACTGCTTACTTTTTAGATTTAACGATTGATACAACTATACCGATTGTGTTGACCGGTGCAATGCGGTCTTCTAACGAGATAGGATCGGACGGTCTATACAATTTAGTGTCCGCTGTACAAGTTGCTAGTTCGGATGCTGCAAAGGATAAAGGAGTTCTTGTCGTTTTAAATGATGAAATTCATACTGCAGAGAATGTGACTAAAACGCATGCCAGTAATGTCAGCACATTTCAAAGCCCGCAATACGGACCTATTGGGTTTATTTCCAAATCGATTGTGCATTTTCACCATTCGCCAAATCATCGGAATGTGCTTCCGATTCAACATATTTCCAAAAGGGTTGCACTTTTTAAAGTGTACGCGGGAATGGATCCTGATTTATTAGCAGCATCTATCCAATTAGGATATGAAGGAATTGTGTTAGAAGGGTTGGGTCAAGGAAATGTTCCACCGAGCCTCGTTCCAATTATCGATGATATTTTGAAAAAAGACATACCGATTGTGCTCGTCTCTAGATGCTTTAACGGTATTGCGCAGGATGTATATGGCTATGTTGGTGGAGGAAAACGATTAAAAGAAGAAGGTGTACTGTTTGCGCATGGACTGAACGGTCAAAAGGCAAGACTAGCACTACTTATAGCACTCCATCACACCGATCCTAAAAACGCCATGAACAGTATTTTTTCTATCTAGGAAATAAAAAACTTTCATTATAACGGATAATTTACTCTGTATAGGAACAATGCGTCTTAAGGAAGTTTCCGCTAGGATTTCCGCTGCAGGGCGGACGCTTTCGCCGGGTGAGCGATGAGCCATCGCCGACGCTTCGCGTTCGCCTGCGATGGCTCTGTCTCACTCATCTGGTCGGAGTCGCCGCCCTTCCGCTACAATCCACGAAAATTGCTAGCTAATACGCGGCACTGTTCTCGAAAGTGGCAAATTAACCAGTGAACATGGCTAAACCATTCCAACAGATGCCATTGGTGTGCTTTATCCCTATACGGTGTAGTATTTCTATGTGTAAGTATTCATTAAATAGCTAAAGCAATCAATCAGTTAGGGAAAGCAACCAAATGGCCGGTGAAAGCAACCAACTCTTAAAATAAAGTTTACTTGGATAGGTATTATAAATTTTGCGTAGTGGATTTGATAAATTTAAATCCCTGATTAATGCAGACACCAAATTAGCAAGAAATTCCCATTGATTGGAGCGCAAGGCGGCGACTCCTGCGGGATCAAGCGGGACAGGTGTAACCCCACAGGAGCAAAGCGACGAGGAGGCTCACCGCCCGCTCCGTGGAAAGCGTCCGCCTGGAGCGGAAATCCTAGCGGGCAATTAATAGAGCATCTTTTTAAGACGCAGTATCCCTGTGTTGCGGTTAAAATAAAAGACGGGCATACCTTATGCTGTATAGAAAAAGTTATCTACACTCCATAGATTTTATAATTTCCTAGAGCGAGGAGAAAAGCGCAAAGATATTTAGTTTTCTTTACGCTTTTTTTCTATTTCTTTTGATATCTGGTCTCCGTGGAAACGACCATTTTCAATAAATATTTCATTCGCATTATTACCAGCAGCAATGACTCCCGCTATAAAGACTCCATCCACATTCGTTTCCATCGTTTCTGCATTATAGGTAGGGCGGCCGGTCTCTGGATCAATTTGAATACCTATTTTTCTTAAAAAACCATGGTCCGGATGATAACCAGTCATGGCAAATACAAAATCATTCGTTATTTGGAATTCCCCATTTGGTCCTTTTAAGGTGACCAACTGTTCATCAATAGATGCTACTTCCGTGTCAAAATGCATATCGATTTCGCCATTTCGAACGAGTCCTTCAAACTCTGGCAATACCCATGGTTTTATGCTCGGAGAATATGTACTTCCACGATACACAATCGTTACCTTTGCTCTTGCTTTGTTTAACTCAAGCGCCGCATCAATGGCCGAATTCTTCCCACCAATTACTAACACATGCTGATCAAAAAATGGATGCCCTTCTTTAAAATAATGGCTTACTTTCGGCAAATCCTCACCAGGTATGCCCATGAAATTCGGATGATCATAATAACCTGTTGCAATTATTACGTACGTCGAATGATACGTCCCTTTGGATGTTTGGACGATGAAATGATCGTTTACTTTTTCCACCTGTCTAACATATTCATATTTGTTCACTTGTATGTTTTTCAACTTTGTAACTTCTCGATAGTAGACTAATGCCTGGTTTCGCTTTGGTTTCCTTTCTTCTACAATGAAAGGAACATCTCCAATTGCTAACTTTTCACTTGTGCTAAAAAATGTTTGATGCGTGGGATACTTATAAATTGCTTCTACAATATTCCCTTTTTCAATCACTAGTGTATGTAAACCAATATTTTGCATAGAAATAGCTGCTGCTAGTCCACACGGTCCCCCTCCAACGATTATTACATCAACTTGTTGTACCACTTGTAAAAACTTCCTTTCTTTTCCCTTTCAAACAGTGTTTTTATTCACCGTACATTGTAATAATATGACATTCTGATTTTGCTCCTAATCGAAGGGGCACACCTGTTGTTCCAAAACCATTACTAACAAGCTCCGCACTATGTTCTTTTTCTCTAAAAGCACCATTTTCATAAATACCAAAAGGTCCGAATCGAATCTGTCCACCATGAAGATGCCCTGCTAATAATAAATGCGGTTTACTAACTTTTTTAGCGTTATTAAAGTATGCAGGAGCATGTGCGATGAAAATAAGAATATCTTCATCCCTTACCTCTTGAAATGCGTCATATATATTCACTTTACCACTAAATCCATCGTTGACTCCCACAAGGCGGATTAATGTACGATCAATGACTCGTTCTACGGATTGATTCACCAACAAATGAACGTCATTCTTTTCAAGTAGTTGAATTAAATTTTGCTCTCCCACTTCCCGGTCATTGTTGCCAAATACGTAAAAGACGTCCCCCAATTTTTTTAGTTGCTCAATATTATGTTTCGTTCGTTGTAAAGGAACCCCTTTTTCGGTGAGATCCCCACCGATAATTACAATATCTACTTTGCCTATAAGCGAGTGGATAAGGTTGCTACCTATCTTTCGACGATGAATATCAGAGATAAAAAAAAGATGTACTTGCACACCTGGTCTCATTTCTTCCACTCGCAGTGTATGTGTTTTTACATTTACTTGAAAAGCCAAGTAGAACATGTAAAGTAAAAGGCAAACAGCTAAACCGGCTACTACTAACAGGAAATATACCAACGAAAAACCTCCTAATCATAACGTGAAAAGGACAGGGAAGTCCCCCCCTGTCCTTTCAAGCCCTTTCACTACCTAATCATATGAATCCACTTTTTCAAAATATAACCGTTTGTTAAGGCAAGATCAACTTTTGGCCAGTAGAAATATCATTGGATGATAACCCATTTGCAGATTTAATTTTTTCGACAGCATTTGGGTCATTATAATAATTGATCGCAATGCGGTAAAGTGTTTCATTTTCTTTGACAATATGCGTTTTAGATGGGGTTTCCTGTTTTGGTTGTTCTTTTTTTGGCTCTTCTACTTTCGGTTGTTCTGTTTTCGGTTGTTCTACTTTCGTTTCTTCTACTTTTGGTTCTTCCGGTACGGGAGCCTGTTCTACCTCTTTATCTTCTTCTGGAGTTTCATTTTCTTCTTCCTTTGGACTATTCGTAATAGTCTTCGTTTCTACTTGGATGATGCCCCCTTCTTGCACCTCTTCCGTATCCTCAGGCGTGTAAATAAACTGCACATAAAGAAAAAAACAAACAGGAATTAGTATAAAAATACAAAATAATGTCGGAATTAACACATTTCTAGATTTTTTTTTCGATTTTTTTCCGGAATTAGATCTCCTACGACTTCTTAGTTCTACTTGCTCATCCTCTACACCGATGGATTGTCTATGTTCATCTATTTTTTTTTGATAGTCGTCTTGATTCATATTTTTCAAACTCCATTTCTGCCTTTATATCTATTACTATTATGCCGAATTTTGTTGAAAAAGTAAACTTCTCATCTATTTTACGAACGTAGTAGTTCATCTAATTGCATTTTCCAATCCAATTCTTCCCTTTTTTCCATCGGTTGTTTTCTAGTATGTATAATTTCTTGTATATGAAGTGAACATTTGGAGCAACAATGCACTGGACGGTTTGTTAATTGCTCATCAAAGTAGTGCAACAGTTGTTCTCTTATACATACTCCGTTTTGCAGCATCGTATATAAGGCTTGAATTTCAGTCCATTTATTTTGTTTAATCGTTTGAAATAAGCGTGTCGTCTCTTGTTCTGTTAGCTCTTCTTTCCAATAATCTAATATTCTAGCCGTCGTTTCTGGTAATTGGAGTTGTATATGATCGGACTCATATGCGAGATGAATATCTGCTTCTTCTGGGAAATCTTGCATCGCGACATAGAAAGCTTGTTCCACATCCGTTGCTGTAAATAGTAACGAAGCGATCGATTGCGCTCCGTCTCGCGCAGCCCTTCCCACTTCTTGCATATAACTCGCAATGGATGTCGGAATATGATCATGAATAATTTGTCGAATGTTATCTTTATGTATTCCCATCCCAAAAGCATTTGTTGCACATATCCACTCTAGCTGGCCTTGTTGAAACTGTTGTTGGACTAAAATACGATCATCTTGATCCATTTTCGCATGATAATAAGCAACTCGAATACCTCTTTTTTGTAATTCATTCGCATACATCTCTGTTTTTTTACGCGACTGTGTATATAAAATACCTGGACCACTTGTAGAAGTGATTCGACCGATGATCCAGGCAAGTTTTTCTTGTGCATCTTTCACTTCTGTCGCTTCATATGCAATGGCAGGTCGGTCAAGGGAATGGATATATTCAAAGGGCTCCCTCATTAGTAACGTTGATTTAATATCTTTAACTACACTATTAGTTGCCGTAGCAGTTAAAGCGAGGACATTGGTTTGGCGGAATTGTTGTAACCATTTAGCGATTCGTAAATAGTCTGGCCTGAAATCAAATCCCCATTGGGAAATACAATGTGCTTCATCCGCCACGATATAGGCGATCCGGATAGCAGATAGCGCATGATTAAATCGCTCATTTTGCAACATTTCTGGGGAAGTAAATATAAATTTATACGCAGATAAATTTCGAAAAACCATCTCTTTTTGCTCAAAGGATAAAAAAGAGTTTATCGCAACAACACGTTTTTCGCCTAACATTTTCAATTGTTCCACTTGGTCTTGCATTAAAGATAGTAAAGGGGAAACAATAACGACAGAGCCTTCCATCAAATAACCTGGCAATTGGTATAGTAACGATTTCCCCATACCAGTCGGTAATATGGCAACAACATCTTGTCCTGATATGACATGTTCGATTATTTCTTTTTGTCCTTCCCTAAATGAATCGTAACCAAATTTACGCGTTAGTACTTCCGTCAACTTATCCATTTACTTCTTCTCCTTTAGTTAGCGCTAATCTAATTTGGAAATAACTTAAATCGGTAACTTGCTCTCGAATTATTTTCAACTTTTTCGTTTGTCGTTTCTGCGCTATTTGTAAAACTTTTTGAACTTGCTCATCTGTTATAAAAGCACTGATAGGAAAGTTTGGATCTACGGAAACTATTTCTATGACATGGTCTTCAATCGTGTTTTCCTTTAAAAAACGCATACGTGCGATTGCTTCGATCGAATATCCTTTTTCAAATAATTTACTTGTTTTCAAAGCAGAATCGGTTAAAGGAGTTTGAACATAAATACCCTTCGTTAGCGCGTGGAAATCCGAGGATTTCTCTTCGGTTATCTCATCTAATAAAATATGTAAACACTCGATGAATATAAACTTTACATCTAAAACGGTCATTTGGTGGCGACTAGCAAGTTGCTCCCAAGTTAGCCCACTATTTTTGTACCCACTTAAACGATAAACAAACAAATGACGATGTATTTCCAGTAAACGAGGATTTTCGAGTAAAGCGATTAATTGCTGTTTGAAATTGGACCCAAAAGAACTCGATTGAAAATCTCGTTCATGCAAATATGCTTTGACAAAATGATGAATTTCATTGCTTTTTTGAACTGGCACAAACTTTTTTTCATTTCTTTGAAATTGGGATAACGTTTGAATAATCAATTCGACTCGTCCCCAAAAAACGAATTCTTTTCCCCGAAGTATCCATCCATTATAAAAAGGACGCCTTGCTGAAACTATTTTATGCAAACCCTTTTCCGTAATAGACAATGTAGATTCATTCATCACAACGAAGTTTTCTGCGAGGAGCTTCCCAATTTCGTCCTCATATGTTTCTTTTGTTAGTTTTGGATAAAGACAAAAGAAAGGATGCAGGTTAAAATACGTCACATCTTGAATCGTTTGACCTGATTTTTTCCCTTTTAATAAATAATAAGCTGCTGTAGAGGACCGTTGCCCTTGGAATTTATAGATAATGAATAACAGTAATTGTTGAAAATACAATGGAAACCCCTCACATGTGAAAGTATTTTGGTTGAAATGTAGCGAAAATATCTTTAGAATGAATAAGATAGCAGATTCGTGAAAGCAGATATAAAGGAGAGAATGTAAGAATGGCTAAATATACAATTGTAGATCAAGATACATGCATCGCATGTGGCGCATGTGGCGCTGCCGCACCAGATATATATGATTATGACGATGAAGGAATTGCTTTCGTTATTTTAGATGATAACACGGGTACAACAGAAGTTCCAGACGAACTATTAGAGGATATGGAAGATGCATTTGAAGGTTGCCCAACAGACTCTATTAAAGTAGCGGAGGAATCATTCGAAGGCGACGCGTTAAAGTTTGAATAGAAAAGAATGAAAAAGGTCGTTTCTCCGTAAGAGAGAAACGACCTTTTTTAGTTTGCTTTAACAGCGCCAATTGAATATGTCACTTTATCTAATAACGGCTTCATTCGTTTGAATAACACAATCATAACGACAGCCACTAAAATACCTTTTATAAGATTAAACGGTAATATACCGAAAATGATTGAGTTAAATAATGCTGTTCCTGTTTCCATCGGGAAATTTAAGAAATAGGCATACATTGGTAAAAATACATAATAGTTTAATACACTCATCCCAATTGCCATCGAAATCGTTCCGCAAGCTAACCCGTACGTAATACCTTTTGAAGAGGTAACTTTACGATAAATCAAATAAACTGGTGTTAGAAATAATATACTCGTTACAAAATTAGCCATATGTCCTACTGGCACTCCAGTTGGGCTACCAGAAAACAGCCAATCTAATACATTTTTCAAAAATGCAACGAGAACACCTGCCAGAGGACCCATCGTAATCGCTGCTATTAGTGCTGGAATATCACTAAAATCCACTTTCAAATAGGCTGGTAATACTGGTAACGGAAATGCAAGTAACATTAATACAAACGAAATACTACTTAACATAGCGATTGCGATCAGCATTCGCGTCTTACCTTTTAACATAAAATCCTCTCTCCTTTTGCGATTCACTCCACAAGAAGAAAGGTTCAGCACGTTTTCTTTTACTCAAAAAATCCCTTAAGCTATTAATAGGCTTAAAGGAGTAAAAGGTACACTTAAATAAGCGTATCCGTATTAGAACATACGAAAAACGACTGCACCTTCACCTTCTCCCATCCAGACTGTACTGTCGGCTTTGGAATTTAACCAAATCAACCTTAACTTAACGGCTCGCGGGCTTAAGAAACACAAGTTCTACTACCGCCGGTCGGGAATTTCACCCTGCCCCGAAGATGAATCAATATTTTATTGTCCTTCAAGCTTTTATCTTGAATTAAATACATCTTAACAAAGTTTTTATCCTTATGCAATACACTTGCTCAAAGAATACCAAGAAAATTACTATGTATTATAAGAGCATTAGAACCCCATATATAATCATAATCCGCATCCGAGTATAACAACAGACGAACTATAGAATGCGCAAAATAAACTCTACAACAAAAAAATGCGTGGAAGTATTGACCAGGTCAATGCTTCCACGCATTTCAAAATTATTCATCACTCATAATAAACCCATTCGGTCCCACTGGAACTGGAAGAGGTTTAGTTAAGTCAAATTCTTCCCATTGTTGTTGCACTACATTTTCTACCTTCACTTCTTTTCCGAAGCTCGCGGCAGTTAATGCGAATGCTTCCATCATTCTAGTGGCATCCTTGGAATCCATCGTCTTCAAGTCGAAAGGTTCATCAAAGTAAATGGTTGCAATCCCATTATTATCTCGATAAGAATATGTTACATTATTTGGGATAACGGATGTATAAATATCATTTTCAGCGCTTCTCATATTTTCAAACGCTTCTGAAAGCGTATTAAAACGTTTGCCGAAGTTGGAAGATAAATAAGTGTCGCCATTCAAAGCCGTGTACAAAAAGTAACTTTGTTGCGCATATTCTCCAAATAATGGACTCGGTTCATTTATAATCCCAACTTGATCCCATTCTATAGCAGTCCCATCCTCATTTACTCTCAAGAGCGTTTCAAAATCTGTGAAGATTTCATTTATTGAAGACCAATAGGGAGCGGATGTGCCGGGTGCTACATCATACCCATGGTTAGCAGGTAAATAATGTTTTAATTGTTTGTCTTCTGCAACAAAATAACCTTTATACGGATGATACTCCATGAATCCTAACGCTTCTTCATCAATTTGACTTGCATATCGTTCATACAGTTGCAAACTAGTCGGAGTCATTCCCGGAAAATCAGCTTCCATTCGTTCTTGCGAAATAATTATTGTAATAGGAACGCTTAATGCATTTTCAATTAAAGAAAAATGAAAAACGGTTCCTCCATTCACACTATCTTCGTAAACTGCTTTTTGAAGTGGGATCAACTCTATAGTAGAATCTGTTATCATCGACATCGTTGTCATTGCATTTGCCTGATCAGCCTTTGTTTCTTCTATTACTTTTGCACTTTCTTCTGTTTTTTCCATCGATCGCATGTTTTCTTTTGGTTCGGCGTTATCGTATACACTATCTTTGGACAACGTTGTTTCTTTTTGATTCGTATAGGAAGAAACAAGGAATGTCAGGAGTAAAATAGCCGCAACGGAAACGATAAAAGGCATCCATTTCGAAAATGATACGGCTATTATTTTTCTTTTCTCTTCCTTGACTTGAGCTTCAATTTCCATTTTTACCCGATTATACACTTCTTCTTTGGAACGATGATCTGTAAACTTGGGCGTATTGTTTAAAAGCTCATCAATTTTTTCGTTTTCTTTTTTCATATCACTCATGATGAACTATACCCTCCTCTTTCGTAGATAATCGTTCGCGAAGTGCTTTTATCGCACGATGTTGCGTTGTCTTCACTTTCCCTTCTGTCCAACTTAATACTTGCGCTGTTTCTGCAATGGAAAGCTCTTGAAAATAACGCATAATAATGACCATTTTTTGATCACCTGTGCAATCATCTAGAGCCACAAGTAATGTTTTCATTTCATCGTTTAGTTGCACCGAATCTTCTGGTAGCATGTCAGAAGAGGGAAGCTGCATGGTCTCCCAGTCAAATGACTCAAACAATCGTTTCTTTCGCACTGCTTGTTTCCTAAAATGATCAATCGCCACATTTTTGGCGATGGAAAATAACCAAGTTTTTTCCGAACTTTTTCCTTCGAATTTACTGTAAGCTCTTAATACTCGTACATATACTTCTTGGACCAAGTCTTCCGCAGTTTGCCTATTTTTTACTAAATAAATAAGAAACTGAAAAACGTCTTGATGATAGCTATCATACAAGCGGTGGAAAACGGAGTCATTCATAAGCTCCCCCCGTTCTAGTTATTAGTCGTTTCATGTGCTGATTTGTTTCACTTTAAAGGTAATTTAATAATGAATGTCGTCCCTACTCCCACTTCACTTTCAACTGACAAAATTCCGTCATGACGTTCGACAATATTTTTTGCTATCGCAAGACCAAGACCTGTTCCACTTTTCCCTCTAGTTCTCGCTTTATCTGCTTTATAGAAACGTTCGAACACATAAGGTAAATCTTCTTTTGGAATTCCGTATCCGGTGTCTTTTACTTCAATCATAATGTGCCGAGTTGTTTGCATTAGTTTTACCGTTACTGAACCGTCTTTAGGGGTATGGCGTAGGGCATTATCGATTAAATTAGTGAGGACTTGTTCCATACGATCCTCATCAAGTTTCAAATAAATCGTTTCCGATAATGTAGGTTCAAAATATAAACGTATATTTTTTTCTTTTGCGATTTGATCAAACTTTTGCGTAATACGCTCAATCGTGGGTAGGACAGAAACCTCTTCCTTATAAATACTCAAGTAACCCGATTCTAAACGGGCTAAATCCAATAATTCCGTTACTAATCTACTCATTCGTTTCGATTCATCATAAATAATTCGAATCATTTCATTTTTATCTTCTTCTGTTGTTACTACCTCATCGATAATCGCTTCACTGTACCCTTGCAACATCGAAATAGGCGTTCTTAGCTCATGTGATACATTGGCGATAAAGTCCGAGCGCATTTTATCTAAGCGATGTTGTTCGGTCATATCCCGAAGCACTACTACTGCCCCGCGAACGGAGTCTTTACTGTATAGAAGACTAATGGACACAGAAAAATAAGATCCTTTTATTTCGATTTCCTCATCGATTTCTTCTTCTTGGTGAAATACGTGATCAAGTAAATGGTACAGCTCTGCTGGTAGATTAGAATTACCGGTAACTTCATTGTTTGTATACCATTTCTGAAATAACTCATTTGCTTGAGGATTACTTACGAGTACCTTAAAATCTTTGTTGAATGTAATAACTGCGTCTGTCATGGATGTTAATATACTGGAAAGTTGTTCTTTTTCTTGGCTAATCACTTCTACGTGGTCCTTTAACTGGCTACCCATACGGTTAAAAGCAACACTAAGCTCTCCAATTTCGTCTTTTTGTACATACGGTACTTTGGTTTCGAAATTTCCTTTTGCTAGCTCTAGGGCAGCTTCTCGCATCGTTCTAAGCGGCAGAGTAATGCGGGAAGATAAAAAGAACGAGAACATGGTCGTTAGTAATAATGCGATAAAACCTGATAAAAAGACAATACGAGTAGTATGATTAGAAGTCTTGTTAACTACCTGTAAGCTTTGATAAATAAAGACCGCTCCGTGTATTTCCTTATCGGATTCTAAAGGAGAAGCGAGGATAATATAATTTTCCATTCGATCTTCTTCAGTCATCGAAGGCATCAGCATTTTTTTAACAATCGTATTATTTGTCGTATAAATATTCGTTAAGTCTTTATCTTTCAATAATTTTTCTTGAAAAACCTCTTTGTTTAACCCTTCATGTACTGACAAAAATACAGATTCCGCATTTCGAACGATTAACGCATTTGTTTCCGCTCCAAGAATATTTTGGATAATTTGCATGGAGTCTTCTATTTCATCGTATTGCTCTACTATTTTCCCAATCGTTGCGGCTTCCTGTCTTAGCGACTCTTCGGCTTGTTCTGTATGGAAATTTTCCAAAAACTCTAGCATTAAGACTGTAATGATAAACAACACAAATAAGACGAGAAGCAATATGGTTCCCCATAGCTTCCCGACTACACTATTCCAAATTCTATTCATTGATAACCTCAAATTTGTAGCCAACACCCCAAACGGTCACGATCATTTTCGCCGACTTTTCGGATACTCTATTTAACTTTTCGCGTAATCGTTTTACATGTGTGTCTACCGTTCTTAAATCACCAAAGAAGTCATAATGCCACACTTCTTTTAACAATTGCTCTCGATCAAATACTTTATCTGGTGCTTTCGCTAAGAAATACAGTAATTCGTACTCTTTTGGTGTCAGACTTACTTCCACACCATCCGCAGTGACTCGATGTGCATCATGATCAATTGTCAGATGTGGGAACACAACGATATCTTTGGATGCAGACAATCCTTGTACTGGCGAAAGAGCTGTAGAACGTTTTAAAAGCGCTTTAACTCGAAGTACAACTTCTCTCGGGCTAAAAGGCTTCACGATATAATCGTCTGCTCCTAGTTCAAAGCCTTCTACACGGTTAGCTTCTTCCCCTTTAGCTGTTAATAAAATTATAGGTGTTTCCTTATGCGTGCGTAACTCAGTCATCATTTCTATCCCGTCTTTTTCGGGCATCATAATATCTAGTAGGATGCAATTATATTCATTTTCTAGCGCGAGCTGTAGAGCGATTTCACCATTTTCAGCTTCTTCAACTTCGTATCCTTCTCTTTCTAAATACATTTTCAATAAACGACGGATTCGTTCTTCATCGTCAACTACTAATAGTTTAATCATTTCAGACATAATATCAGACCCTTCTATCAACTTCTAATCTATATTGTACAATTAGTCTTGCCAAATGGAAAGAAAAGCCCCTATCTCTTTTATGGGAGATAAGAGCTTTTCTAATTGTCTAGCTTCAGCGCCTTGCCCCTCGGGGTCAAATGTGAAAAAGCTGCTCCTGCGCAAGCTCGTCGCAAACACAATCGTTTATGGCGGCTGAGGAACTGCCTCCTGGGCCCGCACGATGCGGGTCATGTCTGCTTTGCCACAGGACGTGGCGTACTTTGTAGACCTTCTCCATTCCCATTTGCCTGTCAGGGCAGACATAGGCGCTTACGCTTTTCTATTAAGCATATGAGTGTAGTCCAGCAATAATTAGGTTTACTGCTATTAGGTTAAACATAATGATGATAAACCCAATCAATGCTAACCAAGCAGATTTTTCACCTTGCCATCCTTTTGATAAACGAAGGTGTAGGAATGCTGCATAGAAAAGCCAAGTTATAAGTGCCCAAACTTCTTTGGGATCCCAGCCCCAAAATCTAGACCACGCTTCATGCGCCCAAATCATGGCGAAAATTAGTGCCCCTAAAGTAAATACAGGGAAACCGATAAGCACCGAACGATAACCGATTTCATCCATAAACTGAGAGTTCGCTTTTTTCGTAAATGGTTGTAATACTGCTGCAATCCGTTTTCTTAAGATTAAACGAAGCAAGATGTATATTACCGTTCCGAAAATGATAGACCACGTAACGACTGACAGTTTTTTCGCATTAACAAGCGGTGGCATTTCCATTAACGGTTGCATCGCATTTTCGGTAATAGCTTCCGACTCATTCATCCCAAAAATAGGTGGCACATTATATACCATCGTTAATACTTTTTCTTCTTTATTTACATAACTAAATTCTGCTTTATAATCAGCTAATGTGAAAGTAGTTGTAGCTACAATAAAACCTAAAACTAACACAGCTACATACATTACGGCCTCGATCCAAAAACGTTGCTTTGACTTTTTGGTCATGTCAATATTTTTTAGCAAGTAGATTAATCCGGCAACTGCACTTATGGCTAATATCGCTTCTCCGAGTGCCGCAGTTATAACGTGAATCGTTAACCAGTAACTTTTAAGTGCTGGTATTAATGGCGTAATTTCTCTTGGGAACATACTTGCATACCCAATGATTATGATAGCAATTGGTAAAGCAAATAGACCTAGTGCTGGAACTCTATAGATAAAGTAAATTAATATAAAAGCACCAATAACCAACATACCAAAAGCGGTTGTAAACTCAAACAAGTTACTAACAGGAGCATGTCCTGCTGCTATCCATCTCGTAATAAAATAACCAATATTGGATAAAAATCCAATAATCGTTACTGTAATGGCTAATTTACCCCAACGATCGAAAGATTTCGAAGCTTTAGAGCTCGAAATCTTTACGGCACCCCCAAATAAAAAGGTTGCTACTAAATAGGCAACGAACGCTATAAATAATAAAGTACTGCTTACTTCTACCATAATTATACCCCTTCCTGTTTATTCTCTTTGGAATCTTCATCTTGTTGATCTTCATATTGTGGAAGATTTGCCAGTTCAGAAACTGCATCCATATCTCTCATAATACTTAGCCAGTTTTTATTGGTATGCGCTGCAATTACGACTTGCCCGTCTTCTAGTTGCTGTATCCAAATACGACGATGATTCCAATACGATCCTTGTGCTACCCCAATCATGAAGATAAGACCACCAAGCATAAGAATAGGAAGTGTTAAATCTTTACGAATAGTTAAACCAGAAACGTCTCTTGTTTCGACGCTTTGAAAAGCAATTTTATGTTTGTTTTCTCCAAGCGGTTCAAGCGTTTCTTTAATCATGACAAAACTTGTTTCCCCTTTTGGAAACTCTGGAGTATACATTTTCACTAAAAATGCTGGATTGTTAGGAAGCGGTGATTGCGACTGTGGCACACCTTCTTCAAATCCAGTGAAATCTGCATAGTAATCTAAAATTTCTACTTTGGAGCCATTTTGAAGTTCATATACCGGTTTTGGGTCGGATAAGTTAATCGTAAACTCACCAAAGCTTTCGGCAGTCTCTTTATCTTGCAGTTGGAATGTCATTGAAGCTAATTCATCTAATCGAAAATCCATTTGGAAAACCGAAAAATGATCAAATTTAAGTGGCTTATTCACTTGAATCGCCGCTTCTTTTTCAAACGTTAAATCATCTAAATGCCCTGCAACTGCACCTTCTGGTCCTTTATATAAGGCTACGTTTGTTTGATAGTTTTTAGCAATCGTTCCGACACGATCAATGGCATCTCCAAAAACTTCTTCTGATTCTTCTTTTGAATATGTTTCGTAGATGAATTCTTTACTTTCCAAGAAATAGCCCTCTGTTTTTGGAACATACAATGTTTCTCCTTCGCGTAGCCACATCGTCTCATCGACATAAAAACCTGGCAGCGCCCGAAGCATTACACCAAATAAAAATAAAATAAGACCTAAATGATTGATATAAGGACCCCAACGTGAAAAGCGACCTCTTTCAGCGAGTAGCGCAGTGCCGTCACGTTTCACATTATAACGCATCGCTTTCAGCTTTTCTTCCGCTTTTCCAAGGGATTCTTCCCCATTTACTATGTTTCCAATTCCATACAGACGTTGACGTTTCAAAAAGCTAATATGTCTTTTCGTTTTTTGTTTTTTAAGGGATTTATAAAGTGGTATTACCCTATCTAAACTTGCGATGATCAGGGAAATTCCGAGCATCCCAATAAGCCCTTGGAACCACCAAGAACTGTATAAGTCCGATAATCCTAGCTCATAATATAATTTTCCAAATGTACCATAAATTCGTTCATAGTAATCAGCTATAGCTTCTTCCGTTGTTGCGGGTACATAAAAAACTTGCGGTAGAATGGTCCCAATAGCAGCAGCAACAAGAATAATAACAATTAACCACACACCGACTTTTACACTGGAGAAGAAATTCCAAACTTTATCTATGATGGTTTTGTTATATGTTTGGGAACGTCTTGCTGAGCCTTCATAACGCATATCTACAAGCTTTTTTTCTGCTGTTTCTTTGTTTAATGGTCGTCCACAGCTTTCACATAACAATGTCCCCGCCGGATTCACATTACCACATGTACAAACTATCTTGTCCATCTATAAAACTCCTTTAGGATGGTTTAATTTGCTCCATAAAATCTGCAATATCTTGCTCTGTCATTTGACCTTTTATGATTTTTTCAATGCGTCCATCTGGATTTATCAAAAAAGTAGTTGGTAAAGGGTCAATATTGTATGACTCCATTACACTTTTATTTTGGTCAATTGCAATAGGAAACGATAAACCATAACTATTTTTAAAGCTATTCACTTTTAAATTGGATTCTCCGATATTAATCGCTAATGTTTGAACGCCTTGATCTTTATAGACATGGTATTGGTTGTCCATTGCGGGCATTTCGGTCGCACATGGTTTACACCAAGTACCCCAAAAGTTCAAGAAAACGCCTTCACCTTTATAGTCTGAAAGTCTATGTTGGTTCCCTTCCAAATCTACTAAAGCAAAATCAGGTGCTTTGTCCCCTACTTGAAGGACTGCATTTTTTTCTTTCGTTACGTTCGAGTATATTGTAAAGACGATGGCTATCGTCAGTACTGCTAAAATAGCAGTTCGAATATAATATCTTTGCTTTTTCGATTGCGCCATCTTTGCTCCTCCATTTCTAAGCATCGTCGACATATATTATACCAAAATATACATATTAAAAAGGTCTGACATTTGAAGGGTTTGTGAACATTCGAGTATTAGTTTCCTATTTTTCCAGTTTCCGCTAATACTCGTAATTGTTTAACTTCATGTGTCGTTAGCTCTCTCCATTCACCGGCATTTAGGCCATGTAAGGTTAAAAACCCAAATCGTTCTCGTTTTAATTTTTGGACAGGAAAACCAACCGCATCAAACATGCGGCGAACTTGTCTATTTTTTCCTTCATGGATTGTTATTTCTACGATTGCTTTATTTGTTTTACGCTCACTTGATAATAACTTTACTCTTGCAGGAGCAGTTTTCCCATCTTCTAGCATAATTCCACGTTCTAATGGTCTTAATTGCTCTTTTAAGGGAATTCCTTTTACTCTTGCTACATACGTTTTGTCTACTTTAAATTTGGGATGCGTTAATGCGTACGAAAAGTCTCCATCATTTGTCAGTAGTAGTAATCCAGATGTTTCATAGTCAAGTCTTCCAACCGGATATAGTCGTTCCTTAACATTAGGTAATAAATCCGTTACGGTTTTTCTGCCTTTATCATCTGTAACCGCCGAGATAACCCCTCTTGGTTTATAAAGTAAGTAGTATACTTTTTGTTCTTTTTCGAGTTTGACTCCTTCTACTTCAACCGTATCAGAATTCGAAACTTTCGTACCAAGCTCCGTTACAACTTTTCCGTTCACTTTTACTTTTCCTTGGAGGATTAATTCCTCTGCTTTTCTTCTAGAAGCTACGCCTGCATGTGCAAGTACTTTTTGTAGTCTTTCCAATTCTTTCACCTCGTCCATTCTTTCCATACATATGAGTGAATTATGTCACACTTTTAGCCAAATTAAAAGAAGACAGTCTTTTATAAAAACTGTCTTCTCTATAATTGCTACAATGACGCATGGTGTTGAGCATAGATAGTGCGTCATAAGGAAGTGGCCGCTGGGATTTCCGCTGCAGGCGGACGCTTTCCACGGGGTGAGCGATGAGCCTTCACCGCCGCTTCGCGTACGTTGTGAAGTCTCATCTGTCTCACTTGATCCCGTCGGAGTCGCCGCCTTCCGCTGCAATCTATAAAATTTGTTAGTTAATCAGCGTCACTGCTCTAAATTCAGTCTTATGTAGTATTTCTTGAAAATAAAATCCAATAAATGGTTGAACGAAACTGAATACGCTGTAAACAAGACGAAGCCCTCTCGAAAGTGGCAAATTGACCGCTGGACATGACTAAACCAATCCAACAGATGCCGTTGGTGTGCATTATCCCTATACAGTATTGTATTTCGATGTGTAAGTATCCATTAAATGGCTAAGAGTAATTAATCAGTTATGTAAAGCAATCAATTCTATTAGGAAAGCAACCAAATTAGCACGAGAGCAACCGATTCTTAATATAACAAGTTTACTTAGAGTGAGACGTGGATGATTAAGATATATCATTCCAATAAATGGTTAAATAGAACTCACTTTATCCTAGTAATTGCGCCACTTATTTGGATACAGCATTAATATTGCTAAGTAGACCTGAAAAATCTAAATCTCTGATATCCGCAGACACCAAATTGGCGAGAATTTCCTATGATTGGAGCGGAAGGGCGGCGACTCCTGCCGGATGAGTGAGAAAGATGAGACATCGCAAGCGAACGCGTAAGCGTCGGCGATGGCTCATCGCTCACCCGGCGGAAAGCGTCCGCCCTGCAGCGGAAATCCTAGCGGTAACTGCTTATGACGCATTATCTCTATAATGTGTCCTAACATCACTAATGCGAAGATCTTTACGATGCATACACACAGTCGATGTCACAAGCATTTCGAAAAAAGTGTTTAGGGAGTATGACTTTGTCACACCCCCTAATCTAAAGCCAGTTATTTTATTTTGTTCACATTAAATCGTAAGGCGATTTGATCGTCGATTGTTACATTCCATAAATATGGGCTTTGTGCAGTAGATTTTCGCGGGATGAGCAGAACATTATTTAACTTTTTTCGCTCTTCCTTGTTTAATAAAAGATAATGATCATCTTTTACTTCGATGACTTCTTTTTGAAACAATCGATACTTTCCTTTTTTTACGACTTTCACAAAATCATAGTTTGCAAATACTCGTTCTGCAACGGCAGTATGATACGCCCAGTCATTGGAGTGATTCAATGTTACAACGACAATTTCTTTTTCATCCTCTTTAAAATAAGTAACAAGCGTTCTTCCTGCTCTTTTCGTGTATCCTGTTTTCCCTGCGATTGCCGTTTCATTATCATGTATTAATCGATGCTTGTTATTCCAACGAACATTACGCTCTTTTGGTTGATAGCTTTTCGCAGAAGCGATTTTTTTAAATTGTTCATTTTGAAGCGCTAGTCGAAACATATTCGCCATATCATATGCAGAAGCAAAATGATCATCATGATGGAGCCCAGAAGGATTCGTAAAATGCGAATTATTTAATCCAGCAACTTTAAATTTTTCATTCATCAAATACGTAAATCCGTCTAATGAACCCCCTACATGTTCGGCTAGTGCATATGCGGCGTCATTTCCGGACTGTAGCATAAGGCCGTGTAATAAAGAATTTACTGTCCATACTTCACCAGGCTTCAAATATAAAGACGACCCTTCTTGCGAGGCAGCAGCCTGAGAAATGGTGATTTCATCCTCTAAAGAAGCATTGTCTAGAACCGTTAATGCAGTCCATACTTTCGTCAGACTGGCTATTGGTAATTCTTCGTTTTCATTACTACCTTCTAACAGTCTCCCCGTTTGTACATCAATTACTGCATAAGAGGAAGAGGCTTCTACGTCACTGACTTGCCATAACAGAAAAAACAGAAAGAATATGCTTATTTTTTTATAAATAGAAAATACTCCTCTTTTAATTATTTCTATCCTTCAAATGTTTCTTGGAACTTAGTTAAGAACAAATCCGAATCTTCCATTTCATCCACAGAAATCTCTTCCGGGAGTGGAGGTAATGCACGAATATCTTGTAATCCAAAGTATTGAAGAAATTCCGTTGTGGTACCATACAATATAGCCCTTCCGGTACCATCCGCACGCCCAACTTCTTTTACCAAGCCTTTTAAGGACAACGTATGTATCGGTCGTTCTGATTTCACCCCTCGAATCTCTTCAATTTCTACTCTCGTAATGGGCTGCTTATATGCAATGATCGCTAACACTTCGAGAGACGCTTGCGAAAGAGATTGTGTCGTAGGATTTTCTACTAGTTTTTGAATACTACTTGCATTCACTTGCTTCGTCACTAACTGAAACGTACCAGCTAATTGCTTGATCTCGATTCCTCTGTCTTCACTCTTTTCATATAATTCCATCATATTTTCAAGCGTTTCGGCAATTTGTTCTTCTGTTTCATTTGTCAAAAAAGCTAATTGTTTTTTAGTTAATCCATCTTCCCCACTCACAAACAATAGACTTTCAATATTACTCATCAATTTCATCTTCGAATTCACTTTCAAAATCTTCCTTTCGCAAAAGAACAAATAAATCATCAAAATTGTTTTTTTGCTCTACTTGCACAATTTGGCGTTTCATAAGCTCTAATATGGATAGAAATGTTGTCACTATCGTCGTTTTATCCATTGTTGGAAAAAGCTCATAAAAAGATAATCTGCCTTTGTTTTGCTTTAAGTTTGTAATGACATTTTTCATTTGATCTTTGATCGATATTTCTTGTTTACTTACTCGTGTGTGCAGTGGTGCATTTAGCTGTTTTCTTCGTAGCATTTTTTGAAATGCACCAAGCATGTCGTACACATTCACGTCTAGTTCAAATAAGGCAAGCTGTTTACTATTTTGCAATTCACTTAAATCAGTTGGCGGTCTTGTATAAAATAGATTACGAGTTTCCTCCATTTCTTGTAAACTAACGGCAGCTTCTTTGTATTTCTTATATTCTATTAACTTAAGTACTAACTCGTCCCTTGGGTCATTTAGATTAATATCAAAATCATCTTCCATGTCGTCGTCTTGATGAATTGGAAGAAGCATTTTACTTTTGATCGATAGCAGTGTTGCTGCCATTACTAAATATTCACTTGCTTCGTTTAGCTCCAAAACACTCATTGCATGTACATGCTCCATATACTGAGCTGTGATCTCTGCCATTTTAATATCATATATATCTATTTCCAAACGATTTATTAAATGTAATAATAAATCAAGGGGTCCCTCAAATGCTTCTGTTTTTACTTCATAAGACATAATACTCCACCTATTATCGGTTTTTAACATCATTATAGAGGAAAGGTGATTGCATTGCATCCTACATTCCATCCTAATTTTGTCCAATTTCTAAAAGAATTTAATGATACGCATGATTATTTCGAGTGCCATGAACTACTAGAAGACTACTGGAAAGAAGTTTCGCAAGCCGATAAAAATCACCCATTAACAGCGTTCATCCTTTTATCTACGTCTATGTACCATTGGCGTCGGGGCAATATTACGGGAGCGATTAAAACAATGAATGGAAGTATTAAACGATTCGCGGAAACTTTTCCATCTAGCTATTACGAAACAATCAACTATGTTAAACTTATGCAACATGCTACCCATTCTATTAACATCATGAAAGAAAAAATTACATTTCAACGATTCGCCATCGAGCTAACAAATGAAGAGCTACAACATTTAGTAGGTGCATTAGAAATCCCATCTAGCAGTGACTTACACTTTCTTACTCATAAGCATATGCTCAGAGATCGCTCAGAAATACTAATCGAGCGAGAAAGACAAAAAGAAATGCGTAAGCGACTGGAGTCTGGAAAGAAAAAAAGAAGAGATGACTTGAAATAAGTCAATCCTCTTCTTTTTCAATTTGGCTTTTTTCGAAGAAAGACTTTATCTCTTCGGTTGGTTGGATAGACGATGTATGTAAAATAGATGTTAAGCTTTGTAACATTTCTTTTCCAATACCTTCTCCGCGGTGAGAAGGGTTGACGGAAAGATGCTGAATAATTCCATCTGTATTGTCCATGCGAACGCCAACTAATCCTACTAAATCTTCATCTTTTTTCCACAAAAACAAATGCCAATTTGGATTCGTTTCATACTCTTGTATTGTTTCTAATAACTTTTTAACATCTTTTTCATGAGGCATAAATGATAGAAGACCCATAGAAATTTTTTCGAATGCTTTTTTATACCGTAGCAACATAGTTAAACCCTCTTTTAGTTTCATCACTTCTACAGAAGTAGGAAGACTCTCGAAAAATAAGTTTGATATAATCATTACAATCCTACACGACATTTACCTAAATTACAAATTAGCATTTGGGGCTATAAAGATCCAATAAATAGCTCCCCATACAATACCAATTATTAATAACATGAGAAATAAAATAGTATTCGGTTTTTTCAACTTACCTTCACTCCTTTTCCATCGTTAGAGGAAGGTCAAGATGAACAATATCTTCTAAAGTTTCTCTTCTTACAGCTAATTGATGTTTTCCATTTTCCACAAAAACGACTGCAGGTCTAGCTAAGCGATTATAATTACTTGCCATGGCATATCCATAAGCACCAGTACAGAACATCGCTAAAATATCTCCTGGTTCTGCTTTTGGTAATTCGATATGTTCGATCAATTTATCGCCAGATTCACAACATTTACCAGCAATCGTGTACGCTTCATCTGCTTTTTCGTCTAGTTTATTTGCAATGACTGCATCATATAACGCGCCGTATAGGGCTGGACGAATATTATCCGACATTCCACCATCTACAGCCAAATAGTTACGAACGTCTGGCACTTCTTTTTCAGAACCGATTGTATACAAAGAAGTTCCCGCATCTCCAACTAGCGAACGGCCTGGTTCAATCCATATTTCAGGCATCGCAAAGTTTGTTTCTGCAATTAGGCTTTTTACGACCATAATCATTTCTTTTACATAAACAGAAGGTTCCAGCGGGGTATCTTCTTTCGTATACTTTATACCAAAGCCGCCGCCTAAATTTAATACGGTACACTCAAAATCATAATCATGATGCCATTCAATCATTTTTTTGATTAATTTTTCTGCTGCAACTTTAAATCCAATTGTTTCAAAAATTTGAGAACCAATATGACAATGGAGGCCGAGTAATTGAATGAAATCATCCTCATACACTTTCTGAAACGCAAGATCTGCTTGGCCATTTATCAAATCAAATCCAAATTTGGAATCTTGTTGTCCAGTAGTAATGTAGTCATGTGTATGTGCTTCTACCCCTGGAGTGACACGTAAAAGTATATTTACTTTTTGGTTATGTTCTGCAGTTAGTTGTTTTAATAACTCGATTTCATAGAAATTATCTACAACGATACAGCCTATATTATGTTCAATCGCTAGCAATAATTCTTCTTTACTTTTATTGTTCCCGTGAAAGTGTATTCGATCTACTGGAAATCCTGCTTTAATCGCTGTATATAACTCTCCGCTAGAAACTACATCAAGCGACAAATTTTCTTGTTTCATCACTTGATACATTGCCACACTAGAAAAAGCTTTACTCGCATAAGCCACTTGCGCCGGCACATTTTGTTCTTTAAACGTTTGGATAAATGCACGTGCTCGCTCTCTTATTAAAGACAAATCATATACGAATAATGGTGTTCCGTATGTTTTTGCTAATTCTAAACTGTCCATTCCACCTAATACTAAATGTCCTTTTTCATTTACCGCATGTGTTGATATCGTCACCAAATAAATCGCCTCTTTTCCTCTTTCGCTATAGAAACTTTACCACATTAAAAGAGGAGATTGCAATGGGTTTCACGCCCGCTTGCGAACAGATGATCGAGTAATAAACGGCCGCTTTGCATCAACCGGCATGGGAAAACGGACAAGTATTCGCATAAATGCTTTTGGAAAAAAAGGCATGGCCGGCCATAAATAAGGTACATTCAAAGGTCTTAACGATCCAACGTAAAAAAGCAAGATGACAAGCGCGACAAAAAAACCATTAGCACCGAATAGTGCCGTACAAAGTAGGATAAATGTTCGAAAGATTTTTGTCGAAATACTCAGTTCATAGGACGGTATAGCAAATGTAAAAATGGCAGTGATTGCTGTATACAGTATAACCTCTGGTACAAATAACCCGACATCTACCGCCATTTGTCCGATGACTAATGCTGCAATAATTCCCATCGCTGTCGATAAAGGCGTCGGCGTGTGAATGGCAGCTAGTCGTAAAAATTCAATCCCAACATCCGCGAAAATGATTTGTAATAAAAGAGGTATTTCTCCCGTTTCCTTTGGTCCAAAAAAGTCAAGTGAATTCGGCAAAAACTCCGGATGCTTCGAAAGTAAGTACCAAAAAGGAAGTAAAAATAAACTTAACACGAGCCCGCTCAAACGAATCCATCTCACTATCGTACCGATTAAAGGCGCCTGCCTGTATTCCTCCGCATGTTGCAAATGGTGGAATACCGTCGTCGGTACAATAATAGCAGATGGAGAAGTATCTACCACAAGCACGATATGCCCTTCTAGCAAATGGGCAGCCGCGATATCTGGCCTTTCCGTAAATCGCACAAATGGTAAGGGATGAAAACCTTGTTTAAACAACCATTCTTCAAGTGCCTTATCAGTCATCGTAAAGCCATCATGTTTTATTTGGTTCATTCTTTCTCGAATTTGCTTCAAATTGTCTTCATTTGCTATACCTTTTATAAACGAAATGGCAATATCTGTTTGACCTAAAGTCGATACTTGATGTAGTTCAAACCGTAAAGCTGTATCGCGAATCCTTCTTCTGATTAGCGCAGTATTTAGTACGATATTTTCCGTAAATCCATCCCTTGACCCTCTTACAACTTTTTCGTTATCGGGTTCTTCTGGATTCCTTCCTGGATAGGTCCGTACATCTATTGTATAAACAGAGCCATTATTTAAAATAAACGTAACTTGTCCACTTAGTAACGCGACAAGCCATTTCTCTTTGGAATCATACTGCGTAATCGAATAATAGGGAAAATAATGTTCAATAATTTCATTTTCATCGATTATTTCTTCTTGTATTTCTAATTGCGCATTCGTAAGTAACTCAGTCAGGACCATCCCATCAACTAATCCATTAATATAGACAAGCAATACGGGAAACTCATACAGATGCGTATGCAATGTTCCAAAATCGTACGATTCATTTACGCCGAATTTTTCTTTTAAATACGCTTCTGCTTCAGACATACTTGAAAATAAAGTATTCGTTTCAATCACCTATCTTTGGCTTTTGATTGCTCTTCAAAACCAGCTGGAACTAGCCACAATTTTAGCTGGCTTAATATTTTTTTCTCTAATCTCGACACTTGCACTTGAGATATCCCAAGTCGTTCGGCAATATCGCTTTGCGTACAGTCTAGGTAATATCGTAAGTAAATAATCATTTGTTCTCGTTTGTCTAGCTTTTCCAGTAGCTCTCTCAGTGGGATATGGTCAAATGACTTCTCCGAACGTTCATCTTTCATCTGATCCATTAATGTGAGTGCATCACCACTTTCATTTTCATACAATTGCTCTTGTAATGATGCGGGATCTCTTAATGCATCCGTTGCCATGACAATTTCTTCTCTCGATACTTCTAAAATACTAGCTAGTTCCAAAATTGTTGGTTGACGTTCATGTTTTTTTAGAAAATCATCGGTCGCATGGCGAATTTTAAAATTTAACTCCCTTATGGAGCGACTGATTTTCACCATTCCATCATCTCTTAAAAACCGCTGAATTTCTCCAATTATCATCGGAACTGCATACGTTGAAAATTTCACTTCATATGACAAATCAAACTTATCTACCGATTTCATCAGACCTATACAGCCAATTTGAAATAAATCCTCTAAATCCGCCCCTCGTGACGCAAAACGCTGTACGATAGACCAAACTAACCGAGTATTTCCTTCGATCATTTGCTGCCTTGCCTGCTTATCTCCAGCTTGTGCTAATGCGATGAGTTCCCTCATTTTTTCTTGGGTTAATAAAACCGACGGCTTATTATTCATCATTAGAGAATCCTACTAGATTCTTGAATTGGTACAAATCGCTTCGTAATAGTTACAGTCGTCCCCCTATCAGGAATTGAGTATATCTCTACATCGTCACTAAAGCTCTCCATAATTGTGAATCCCATTCCAGATCGCTCCTGCTCCGGCTTTGTCGTAAAAAGTGGCTCGCGTGCCTGGCTTACATCTCGAATACCTCGACCATAGTCCACAATAGATACGACTATTTCTCTATCTACTCGTTGGGCGTGAATTTCTATTTTCCCTACTCCGTCTTCTTCGTATCCATGTACAATAGCATTCGTTACCGCTTCAGATATAACTGTTTTAAACTCGGATAATTCTTCGATAGTTGGATCTATTGCCGCGATAAAACTGGACATTACCATTCTCGCTAATGCTTCATTCTCACTTTTTGCTATAAAAGATAGTGTGATCTCATTGTCCATAAACAATTCCCCCTAACTTTGACATAATTTCAATTTCTGATTCGTTATAGATGTAGGGACTTAATCCTGCAAACTGAAAAATTTTCTTCATCGTTGGTGAAGGATTAACGATAATTGTTTGTCCTTCGATTGGCGCAAGTTCACGCATTCTTCCGAGTATTAGCCCAATGCCGGAACTATCCATAAAATTTAAATCTTTTAAATTCCAAACTAATACTTTAATAGACCCATTTTTAATCAGTGGCACTATTTCATTTCGAATATCGGTTGTACTATGATGGTCTAATTCACCTTTTAATCGAATAATAATAATTTCGTCTCCAACTCTTTCTACTTCATGATTCATAAAATCGCCTCCTCTGATAGCGCAATTCTACATGAACAGATGTTATTCCTTGCGCTTGACAAAAGTAGAAGAAATGATATCTTATTAGTCGATTTTCGACAAAGGGCTTCTCGTTATAAGTATGGGATGATTTATTATTTTTTAATCAAAAAATAGGCATCTCGTAAAAGTTTTTATAAACCTTTACGGGATGCCTAATTGTTTACATAAATATTGAGTGCACATAGACTGCCGTATCCACACAAATCTACGGCATCTGATCATTAATATCATGCGATCATACTAGCGTCGTATATGCCCATAAACCCTCGCTATACGCCCATAAAAATACGGCATCCGATCATTAAAATATCCTGCGATCATACAAGCGTCGTATCCGCCCATAAACCTTCGCTATACGCCCATAAAAATACGGCATCCGATCATTAAAATACTATCCAATCATACAAGCATTGTATCCGCCCATAAATAATTCGCTCAAGAAAAAAACAGCCAAATTTGTAATTTGGCTGCTTACTTAATGAATATTACATTATCTTCAAAATAGACTTATTCTTCACTGGTTGAGCATCCGTAATCGAATATGCTTCCTCGATTAATCGGATAGACTCATCAACTGCATCTTTATTAGAATACAGAACTGCTAAAGTATCACCTTTTTTAATTGATTGCCCGGTAAGTGCCACTAATTTAACACCAGCGTCGAAATCTAGCACATCTGCTTTCGTCAAGCGACCCGCGCCTACTAAAAGAGAGGCTTTTCCGATTAGTTCTGCGTCTATCAAACTAATATGCCCATCTTGTCCAGCTTTCACTTCAATCTCATGCTTTGTAGTTTTCGCATGAATATCAGAAGCATCTCCACCTTGTGCAGTAATAAACTCTTTAAACTTAGCTAGTGCTGCACCATTTGAAAGTGTTTCTAATACTTTTTGCTCACTAGCCTCATCAGTGGCACCAGTAGCAAGTTGATACATTTTGGAAGAAATTGCGATTGTCACATCTAATAAGCCTTGTTCACTTGCTTTATAGTTGCTCAGGAAATCATGAGCTTCCGCAACTTCTAATTTATTCCCAATATTATGACCAAGTGGCTGATTCATATCGGTAATAACGACCGCTACTTTTCTGCCTAAACTTTCACCAATTTGAATCATCGTTTCAGCTAACTCGGAAGCATGCTCTATATCCTTCATAAATGCACCTTTACCGCATTTTACATCGAGAACGATTCCATCGGCACCACTCGCTATTTTTTTACTCATAATAGAAGATGCGATCAACGGAATACTATCAACAGTACCTGTCACATCTCGTAATGCGTACAGTTTTTTATCCGCAGGTGTTAAATTACCTGATTGGCCAACAATGGCGATTTTATGTTCATTTACTTGTTTAATAAATTCATCTGCTTCTAATTCCACATGAAAACCATCAATAGATTCTAATTTATCTACTGTACCTCCCGTAATTCCAAGCCCTCTACCGCTCATTTTGGCAATTGGAATGTTTAAAGAAGCTAAAATTGGTGCAACAAGTAAACTAACTTTATCGCCAATCCCACCAGTACTATGCTTATCCACTTTAAATCCTTCGATACTGGAAAGGTCGATAACGTCGCCTGATTCCACCATTGCCTTTGTTAGCCAAGCTGTTTCATTTTCATCCATTCCATGAATGAGAATTGCCATAAGCATGGAACTCATTTGGTAATCTGGCACCTCATCTTTTGTATATTTCGCAATCATATATTGTATTTCTTCTTCTGAAAGTGAACTGTTTCGTTTTTTCTTATCTATCAATTCAAGCATATTCATGTATTTTCCCGCCTTAATGTTTATTTTAATGAAGACAAAAAGCTTTCCCCAAATGCTGTTTTAGCAACATCAAAGTTGTCTACAATCGTAGCACCAATATCAGCAAAAGTCATGCGAAGTGGAAGCTCTTTCATTTCTTTTAATGCTGGAGAATAAATAGTTAGCGGAACAAATTCTCTCGTATGATCCGTTCCTGGCATAGTAGGATCATTTCCATGGTCCGCTGTAATAATAAGTAAGTCTTCTTCTGTTAACTTCGGTAACACTTCTTTTAAACGAGCATCGAATTCTTCTAGCGCTTTTCCGTACCCGATTGGATCACGACGATGGCCAAATGAAGCATCGAAGTCCACTAAATTTAAGAAACTTATACCAGTAAAATCTTTATCTAATGTCGCAATAAATTTATCCATGCCGTCCATATTGTCCGTTGTGCGTTCTGTCGAAGTAATTCCTTCTCCATTAAAAATGTCATAAATTTTGCCGATCGCTAAAACGTCTAGTCCAGCATCTTGTAATTCATTCATCGCTGTACGGCCAAAAGGTTTTAACGCATAATCATGACGATTAGAAGTTCGAGCAAAGTTTCCAGGCTGTCCGATAAATGGGCGTGCAATTACTCTGCCAACTAAAAATTCCTCGGAAAGTGTCAATTCTCTTGCCACTTCACAAATATGATAAAGTTCATCTAATGGTATAATTTCTTCGTGTGCAGCAATTTGTAAAACAGGATCTGCTGAAGTATAAACAATGATTGCTCCTGTTTTCATATGCTCTTCACCAAGTTCATCTAAAATGGCAGTACCACTCGCTGGTTTATTACCAATTACTTTACGCCCTATTTTTTCTTCTAAAGCAGTGATTAGTTCTTCTGGAAATCCATCCGGATATACTTTAAAAGGCTTATCAATGTTCAGTCCCATAATCTCCCAGTGACCAGTCATCGTGTCTTTCCCTACAGATGCTTCTTGCATTTTCCCAAAATATGCAGTTGACTTTTCTACTCGTTCGATCCCTTGAATGGTATCAATATTACCAAGGCCAAGTTTTTGCATTTCAGGCATGTGAAGCCCATTCATTTTCTTTGCAATATGTCCTAAAGTATGCGATCCGACATCTCCAAATGCAGCAGCATCAGGTGCTTCACCAATTCCAACGGAGTCCATAACAATTACATGTATGCGCTTAAATTTGTTCATCTTTTTACCTCCTAGTGTCTTCTCTAGTTTACCAAAAATATTCAGATTGTACAGGTCAGACCTCTGACTTATATATTAGATTTTATATGTTTCTATTATAACAATATTTGTATCCGAAACGAAATAAACAGCCAGTCGGAGGTAAAATAAAATACCGACGACTGGCTGTAAAAAGAAATGATCTCTACCTATTATGTATTTTCTTATTGTTCTAAGATTCAATAAACCAAGATGGTTTTTCCAGATTGTTTTTGCGTAAATTTAATAAAGGAGCCTTCTTTGTAAATAACCCACTTTTGACATAAACAATGAATTTCTACTCATATAGTGTCAGAGGAAAGATTATTTTTTTATTTTCACGATTGTTTATAATGGAGGATGTTTATGATTAATCAAGAGGATTTTCTTTCAATTTTACAATTAGGTACTGGCCTGTTTTGGATAATTACATATATACTTATTATAAAACGTGGATTTCAAGATAAGAATTATGGAATGCCTATGGTAGCAATTTGTGCAAATATATCATGGGAATTCATCTTTTTATTCATTTTTCCAAATGATGATCGGCAAAAAATAATCACAAGCGCTTGGTTCGTACTGGACATTATTATTGTGATTCAATATTTAATCTTTGGCCGTAAGGAATTCAAAAAATATATTTCAGTAAAGCATTTCTATTCATCTTTTTTCATAACACTAGGAGTAAGCTTTCTAATTATTATTGCTATGACACTTGAATTTAATGACTTTGAGGGAAAATACGCTGCTTTTTTACAAAATTTAATGATGTCCGGACTGTTTATCTCGTTATTATTAAGTAGAGGTAACTCAAGCGGTCAATCCATATCCATCGCGGTTTTTAAAATGCTCGGAAGCTTATTAGCTTCTATTGCATTCTTTCTTTATTTTAGAACGTACTTGATTACAATACTTTCTTTAGCTACTTTAATTTATGATTGGATTTATATTGTTCTTGTATGCAAGTTATATAGAAAAAGAGCATAAGAATGTCAGGTTCTCATTAAACTCTAAAATTACATGAGAACCTAGCACTCAAAATCCAAACAGCACTCAAGCCCTCGGATGAAACTGTTTATAAACCTCTTTCAAACGTTTTTTACTCACATGCGTATAAATTTGTGTAGTAGAAATATCTGCATGCCCTAGCATCTCTTGAACGGCTCGTAAATCCGCTCCATTCTCGATTAGATGGGTTGCAAACGAATGTCTGAGTATATGCGGTGTAATGTCTTTTTGTATGCCTGCGTTCAGTACATGCTTATTTAATAGTTTCCAAATACCTTGTCTTGTTAATCGTTTACCCCTTTGACTGATAAAAATAGCATCTGTTCTTTCCGCTTGTTTCAATAGTTTCGGTCTAGCTTCTTCTAAATACCTCTCACAAGCGCGTATCGCCGCACCACCGAGCGGAATAATGCGCTCTTTTCCACCTTTACCGAAAACACGAACAAAACCCATCGTTAAATGTAAGTCTTCTAAATCTAGATTTAAGCATTCGCTTATCCGCATACCGCTTGCATACATTAACTCAAACATCGCTAAGTCACGAATACCTTGAGGTTTAGATAAATCGATACTATTCAATAAATTCGTTAACTCTTCTACCGATAAAAAATTGGGCAGTTTTTGCTCAATTTGTGGAAGCTCTAAATGGATCGTTGGGTCTTTACTTGTCACTTTTTCACGTAGTAAAAACTGGTGAAATGATCGGATTGATGAAATATGCCTTGCAATTGTGCGGGCAGACTTGCCTTCTTCTTTTAATTTGCGAAGATGAACGAGAATATGCTGTCTCTCGACAAGATCTAGATTATGTAGTTGCTGTGTTTCTAATACGGATTGTATGTAATCGACTAAATCTTTTTGATATGATACTAATGTGTTTTCCGCTAACTGGCGTTCAATCCGTAAAAAATGTATATAATCTTCTAAGTGTACTAATCCGTTTTTCAAAAAAGGACCTCCCTATGAAAAAAAGAATAGCATATGCTATCCTTTTTTTGGTTATTTATCTTGGCAGCGATGACATACCCCGTGGAACGTTAAACGATGGTCTTTAATTTTAAAGTTCCATTTATTTTCAACAATTGCTTCCACGTCTTCTAGTAAATCCTCTTGAATTTCATCTACTGCACCACATTCAATACAAACTAGATGGTGATGGAAATGGGCTGCCCCTTCTTGTCTTAAATCGTAACGGGATACGCCATCTCCAAATTGAATTTTGTCTACTACGTTCAATTCATTTAACAATTCGAGCGTACGGTAAACTGTTGCGAGTCCAATATCTGGAGATTTCTCTCTTACTAATAAAAATACATCTTCCGCACTTAAATGGTCTTCTTCGTTTTCAAGCAAAACACGAACCGTCGCTTCTCGCTGCGGCGTCAGTTTATAGCCCGCACCAGATAATTGTTTTTTGATTCGATCAATACGGCTTTCCATACGACGCCCCCCTAAACTTCTTCCATTATACCAATAAATGAATTCTCATTACAAGACATTCACTTAATAATAATTATTAAAAAGAATTAATTATTATATAATACAAATGGTATAAAGAAGAACTCTATAATAATAACAATTCCATAAAGGGATAGCGAGAACAAATTGACCCGGTTTGCAAGTGCTAGAAGAAGTAAACAATAGATTAGTTGAAACGGAAACCACCAAAATACATAAGGAAATGTAGATTCTTGTGTTTGAAGCAAGTAACTAGAGCCAAACCCGTAAAACGTAATTCGAAACGCACAAATGATTAAAATGAGTTTGCGCAAATAACGATGCTGATAAAACAAAAAGAATACGACAGCGATCATGATATGCGGAAAAATAGTTTCCAGAAAAGTAGGTTGTTCTAATAATAGAACACGTGCGTCCAGGAGATTAATAATCCATTGCTGCTGATCTGGTGTACTTTTTTCAAAGAGATATAAACCACCAATAAAGCTAAAAACGAGTACGCATAGTGAAATGAGAATAGTATAAGACTGGTTCAAGTTGGAACACCTCCCTATCTATTCTCATCATATGCTTGTACTATGTTTAAAGATGTCTATTTTAAGTAGTTTTTTACCCATAGAAATGCAAAAGCAGTTTTAGCATCATATATTTGTTTACTACTAATCATAGATTCCATTTCGTCTAAAGAAACATGCATCAATTCGACAAATTCATCCTCATCCAATTCTGCCTTTTCTTCTACTTTCACAATATTCTCTGCTAAGTAAAGGTGAATAATTTCATCTGCAAATCCTGGAGATGTGGCAAACGATTGAATATATTGCAATTTGTTTGTTGTGTACCCTGTTTCTTCTTCTAACTCTCTTAAAGCCGTTACTTCTGGCGCTTCGTTTGGTTCAATTTTTCCGGCTGGGATTTCAATAATCGAACGCTCTAAAGCTTTTCGATATTGCTCGACTAAAATGATCTTTTTGTCTTTTGTAATTGCAATAATTGCTACTGCTCCTGGATGCTTCACAATTTCTCTTTTTCCAGTTTTCCCATTCGGTAATTCTACGTCATCTACTTGTAAAGTTATGATTCTACCTTTAAACTTCTGTTCTGTTTGAATGGTTTTTTCTTCGAATTTTTTCATTTTTTCATTTCCTTTCATTTGAAACTGTCTTTCTCACATTGTACCATGGAGAAAAGGACGTGATACAAATTGAAGAAAAGACAATTAGGAAAAAGTGATTTATTCGTTTCAGAGATAGGCTTAGGTTGTATGTCACTACCAACCAATCAAAAAGATGCAGATAAAATATTGCAAGTCGCACTCGATCACGGCATCAATTATTTCGATACAGCAGATTTATACAATAATGGGGAAAATGAAAAAATTGTCGGAAATGCACTGAAAAGTAATCGAGAGCAAATTATTTTAGCAACAAAAGTCGGCAATCGAATGAATGAAACAGGAGATGGCTGGTCATGGGATCCTTCAAAAAAATGGATTAAAACGGCTGTGCATGAATCATTAAAACGACTTCAAACAGATTATATTGACGTGTACCAATTGCACGGTGGCACGATGGAAGATGATGCTGATGAAGTGATTGATACAATGGAATCGCTGAAAAAAGATGGCCTTATACGTGCATACGGCATTTCTTCCATTCGCCCGAATGTGATCAATCGTTTTTTAAAGAAAAGTAATGCAGTTTCGGTCATGATGCAATATAGTTTACTAGATCGAAGACCGGAAGAATGGCTGCCATTACTAGAGAAACATCAAGTGTCTTTACTTAGTCGTGGAACGCTTGCAAAAGGGTTATTAACTGCTGAAGGTATGAAACGGACAAATAAAACAGGTGAGTATTTAGCATATTCAAAGGAAGAATTATTGAAAGCGATTGAGAAACTACAAGCATTAAATGCTCCAATAACTGCGGTTGCGCTCCACCATGTACTAGAGCAGAAAGCTACGGGATCTATGATTGTTGGTGCAAGCAGTACGGAACAGCTTTTAGAAACAGTGGAGGCATACAATACGGACGTTTCTGAGGATGTGCTAGTAAAAGCCCTGGAGATCACAAAGCAAGATATGTACACAGAGCATCGGGCTTAACTACACGAAACCGCTGAACGTGGAAGTTCAGCGGTTTTTGTTGGATTGTAGGCTGGATCTTGCGATTCAGAGTCATTAGCTTGCGATTTGCATATGGTATCTTGCGATTCGAAGAAAACTACCCTATATTTAATTATCAACCTCTCCCAAAAAGTCAGCCTCAAACCGAAAATGAACATACATGTCTTTTCACTTTTTAGGATGATCTAATATAATTTATTATCTTTTTCTAAAGTCACTGCTAAAAATAAATACACAATAATAGATGTTGGACTTGTAAATAAAAATATTAACCTAACAATGGTGGATGATATACCGAAAAATTCTGCAATCCCTCCACAAATTCCTCTTAAAAACCTATCTTTTGATGATTTCTTTAATTTTTGCACAATAATGCCTCCCTCACTAAAAGGTTTGCTACATTTGTCATATTACTGTAAATTCATCTTTTCACGCTCTGTGATTCAATCATCATACTTTCATTATCCAAATTTTTTATCATAGTTGGAAGCTCCCCTAAATCCGTAACTACCAAATCAGTCTCAAATGCATCCCATTGAGCATCTTTTTTCCAAATACCTTTCATTCCCAACTGCTCGGCCGCTAAAATATCATTTACAGGATGGTCCCCTACAAAAACACTTGCACTTGGAGCGATATTTAACCTCATTAATGCTCTTACAAATATCGCAGGATCTGGTTTTTTAATTCCTTCAGTCTCCGAAACTAAAATTGCATCAAAATACTTTTCAATTTCTAAAGCCCTTATATTGTCCATCTGAAATTGACCAAATCCATTTGTAATCATCCCTAAAACTAGGTCATTCTTTTTCACTTCCTCTAACATACTAAGTAGATTCGGAAAAGGAACGCAATGATGCTTAAACTCACTTATATAGTCTTGCAACAAATACTCCCAATCTATTTCTACAATATCGAATTCTTCTACTAATTGTTGATATACTTTATCTTTCCACACATATCCACGACTATCTAACTTAATAAATCTAGTCATATATTTCTCTCTAGGTATATGCCCTAAATAGTTTCTTAATCGATCGTATTGATTTTCTATAAATTTTTTTACCGATGCATCTCGGTCTAGTAAAGTCCCATCCAAGTCAAATAATACTGCCTGAATCATCCATCTATCCCCCTAATTAATCAATCCCAAAAAGTTAGTCTGTGCAAATGCAAAAATAATGATTATCATAAATACCATTTCACTTAATGTAAATATATAATCCTTCCGATTAGTAGCATATTTCCACTCCATAAAAGCACGTACTAATTCGTCCAAAACAAAATAAATCATTAAAACACCAAAAAAATACAATGGAATATTTGCTAATTCGGGGGTCCAATATTCCATATATTGTAAATAATAATGAGAACAAAAAATGTAATATGTAATATCCCACCAATTTTTTTATGTAGATCATTTGCGTATCTATTGGAAAACACACTCTTCTTTTCTACTTTCAGTACTTTTGTCATAATTTTATTAAAAACATACATTAACACAAATACAGAAACAACAAACAGTCCTATCTTTCCCCACACCATGTAAAATCACCTTCCATTAGTGGTAGTTATTTCTATCTTTTTTACAGTTTAGCATAATACTTCGCTTATTTCTCTAATAATTCAATTAGTTTAAATGTATACTTGGATATATTTTAACAGAGAGGGATGTTATTTTGGATGAAAGAAATGAAAAACAAGGAGTGATCCAATTGGTTACAAAAGCAATGGGGAAATAGGTGTCCGTATTCCTAAGTCCATTGCAGATAAACACAGCATTAAAGAAGGATCAGAAATGAATATGTATGCCGATGACAATATGATTACATTAGAAACTGTGAAAACTATTTATACGCTGGACGAATTAGTTTCACAAATCACGGATGAAAACAGACATTCATCTGTTATAAAAGCAAGATCAGTGAAACTAAAAGTAACATTATCTAGCAACGACGATTTACAAGTCATTATCGAAGCATGCTTGGCGAAGATTAAAACTTTAGTAAATTAAAACCACTTCCTATTCATAATGGAAGTGGTTTTAATTAGGATTGTCTTTCTCGTAAAAACACCCCCTTTTTAGGGGGTGTTAGACGTCATTATGCTTTTCGAACAACAATTTCTTCATCCACAACATCTACATGGACCTTTTCAATATGTTCTTCTTCCAAAATAAGATCTGTAAACGGATCCTCAATTTTATCTTGAATGACTCTGCGAAGAGGTCGAGCACCGAACCGTTTATCGTAACCTAGTTTGACCAATGCATGTTTTGCTTCTGAGGAAATCGTTATGTCAATATCATTTTCTGCAATCGTAGCTTGTAAATCTCCAAGCATCAAGTCCACGATTTCAAGTAAATTTTCTTCTGTTAGTTCATTGAATGCAACAATCGCATCAAAACGGTTGAGAAATTCCGGTTTGAAATAAGTCCCTAACATTTCGAGCATGTTGACGGATTCATGTACTGTTTGATTGAACCCTACACTTACTTTTTTGTCGCCTGTTCCAGCGTTACTCGTCATAATGATGACCGTATCTTTGAAGCTGACTGTTCGGCCTTGCGAATCCGTTAACCGACCATCTTCCATTATTTGAAGGAACATATTTTGGACGTCTGGATGCGCCTTTTCGATTTCATCCAGCAGTAAAATGGAATATGGATTACGGCGAACATGTTCTGTCAGTTGACCGGCTTCCTCATGTCCTATATATCCTGGAGGAGAGCCAATAATTTTAGATATCGAATGCTTCTCCATATATTCACTCATATCGAGACGGATTAACGAATCGCGTGAACCAAATAGTTCCTCTGCCAACACTTTTGTAATCTCCGTTTTACCGACACCTGTAGGACCGACAAATAAGAAAGAGCCAATTGGTCGATCTTTAGATTTGAGCCCTGCACGGCTGCGACGGATGGCTTTGGCAATTTTATCGACCGCATCTTGTTGGCCAATCACTTTTTTTCCGAGATTTTCTGCGATTCCCTTCATTTTCGCTTGTTCCGCCGTTTGTAGTTTTGTCACAGGAATTCCTGTTTTTTCTTCTACTATCAACTCAATATCTGCAACCGTCACTTCTACTTGAGGGATGTCCCCATTTTGTTTCGCTTGTTCCAATTGTTTACGCAATTGAATTTCCTCTAAGCGTAAATTTGCCGCTTTCTCGTAGTTTTCCTTTTCTGCCGCTTTTTCTTTTTGTTGAATGACTTCGTTAAGACGTGTTACGATTGACTCTGAATCTGCTGATGTATGTGCCAGATTTAACCTTGCCCCTACTTCATCCATCAAATCGATTGCTTTGTCTGGTAAAAATCTATCTTGAATATATCGTTGTGATAACGTAACACAAGCTTGAATCGCCTCATCCGGATAGCGTACTTCATGGAAATTTTCATAACGATCTTTAATCCCGTTTAAAATGTGAATCGTATCTTCCGTAGACGGTTCCTTCACAATAATCGGTTGGAAACGGCGCTCTAGTGCAGCGTCTTTTTCAATTTGACGATATTCTTTCAACGTCGTTGCACCTATAAGTTGCAGTTCCCCGCGTGCTAAAGCGGGTTTCAAAATATTCCCGGCATCCATTTTTGAACCTTCTGCCGTACCTGCCCCAACGAGTAAGTGGATTTCATCGACGAAGAGAATCACGTCTTTTCGTGTTTGAAGTTCTTCTATCAATTGTTTCATCCGTTCTTCGAATTGCCCTCGAATACCCGTGTTCGATACGAGTGAAGCGACATCTAACAAGTACACTTGTTTGTTCAACAATTTCACAGGTACATCGCCTTCGTGGATTTTCACTGCAAGCCCCTCGGCAATGGCTGTTTTCCCAACACCCGGTTCTCCGATTAAGACAGGATTATTTTTATTTCTTCTATTTAACGTTTCAATGACGCGCTTTACTTCTTGGTCACGTCCGATAACTGGGTCGATCCGCCCTTCTTTAGCATCGTTTGATATATTTTTACCAAGTTTGTCTAACAAACTATTGCCATGATGTTCCTCGGCCTGTCTTGTTTGAGTTCGTGGCTTTTGACCGCCATTTGCTTTGGAAAAATGTTGTGCATCATTGCTAAATGACGGCATTTTTCCTGCAGTCAATTGTGATTGAATATCTTGAAAACAAGATTGACACAGGTGCATTTGCATTCCTTGATGATTCACCTGCACTCTCAAACTCATCGTTGCGTCGTTTTTATTACAATGTTGACATTTCATACTTGTTTCCTCCTTCAATTAACCATTTGACTTTGACTATCTTTAACCTTAGTATACACTGACCTATTTTGACTTTCAAATTATTTGCTTGGGTTTTGATTGGATTCATTACATCCTAAAATTAACTACTACTAGCAATGGAATACATCAGACATGAATAGATAACAAATAAAAACTGCCCAGAAATCCGTCAGTTAGATTTCTGGGCAGTTTTTTATTTTGTAATTCACTTAAAACTTCGAACCGCCATACCCATACTCATCAAGTAGCTCTTCAAAAGTTTTATTTTTTTCTTTTTGCTTTTTTTCAAAAGCAAGCTGTGCTTGTCTTTCTTCTTCTTTCGCTTGCTCTTTTGCTACTAGTTGTTTCTTTGTTTCTTTTAATTTATCCAGCACATCGGAAGAAAGCTGATCAAATAGACCATTTCCTTCTTCTTTTTTTGCTACTGGCTTTACTTGTTGTTTTTGTTTTTTCTTTGCCAAATGGTTCACCTTCTTATGTTAACGTTTAACGATTGTCGCTACTCCTTGTCCTCCGCCGATACAAAGCGTTGCAAGGCCTGTTTTCGCATCTTGTTTCTCCATTTCATGAAGTAAAGATACTAAAATACGTGCACCACTTGCACCGATTGGGTGACCAAGTGCAATAGCTCCACCGTTCACATTTAGTTTATCATGATTAAATGATAATTCTCTATCGACTGCAATCGATTGTGCCGCAAACGCTTCATTTGCTTCGATTAAATCAATATCACTAAGCGCTATTTGCGATTTTTGTAACACTTTTTTTACTGCTTCCACAGGTCCAATTCCCATGACACTTGGATCTACTCCGGCAGATGCATTTGCAACAATAGTAGCTAGTGGTGTTATCCCTAATTCTTCCGCTTTTGCTTTAGACATAACGACTACAGCAGCTGCTCCGTCATTAATACCAGAAGCATTTCCTGCAGTTACGGATCCATCCTTCTTAAATGCTGGACGAAGCGTACTTAATTTTTCTTGGGTTGATCCTTTTTTCGGATATTCATCCGTATCAAAAATGATTGGATCTCCTTTACGTTGTGGAATTTCTACCGGTACGATTTCATCCGCAAATTTTCCTTCTGCTATGGCGTTTACAGCTCGCGCTTGTGATCTCGCTGAAAAAGCATCTTGCTCTTCTCTTGTAATATTATACTGATCGCACAAGTTTTCTGCAGTAATTCCCATGTGATAGTCGTTAAATGCACACCATAAACCATCAGAAATCATACTATCTACCACTTTTTGATCGCCCATGCGGAAGCCATCTCTAGCATTTTTTAATAGATAAGGGGCTTGGCTCATATTTTCCATTCCACCAGCAACGATAATGTCCGCATCCCCAGCAATGATTGCTTGTGTCGCAAGGTGGATTGCTTTAAGACCAGATCCACAAACTTTGTTAATAGTTAGAGCTGGCACAGCTACAGGTAGGCCGGCTTGGATGGAAGCTTGTCTCGCTGGATTTTGTCCTAAGCCCGCTTGAAGTACATTCCCCATAATCACTTCATCTACCGACTCTTTCGATACACCTGCTTTTTCTAATGCTTGTTCAATAACAATGGCACCTAACTTAGTTGCTGGCACATCTTTTAATGCTCCTTGAAAGGAACCAATTGCCGTTCTAACTGCACTTACGATAACAACTTCGTTTGTCATATTCATTTCCTCCTCATTTTCCCTATATTTTTACCCATCTTCGACTTCCCTTTTAATTCTACTAAATATCTTTAAAAGTTGCTTGTTTAAGCAACGATTCTTACAATAGAATTGGAGGGTTGCTCATTACTAGTTTATCAAAGAAGCTGACAATTATCGAGATAGACTACGGGACGGAATACAAAACGAAAATAATAGAATTAAAACAACTGCAAAAAGTATGCATGAACTTCTACCAATTGTGGAAAAATTATTAGAAGAAGGATATTTCTTATGAGCAATTAGTTTAAGTGGTAGTCCTTTTACTCTTTTTGCCACAGAATATGTAGCAACCGAAGATGTTGTGAATATGCTAAAACAAATGAGCATCGACACAAATATGTATAAATTATCCAGAAGTAAGTAGGAGTGGAGGCTATGAAGAAAAGAGTAATCGTTTGGACGAGTATTTTTACAAGCGCTATCACAGCGATCACCACCGTATTTGGTTTTATTGTTACGAACAAGCTCATGTATATGAAGAAAAAAGAAAATGATTTCATATTGAATCGTGAAATTACGTCAAAACGACTAGACGAGGCTTGGTTTCGTGCAGTGAATAAAACAGAACAGTGGATCGAGTCAAAAAATGGATATTCTTTAAAAGCAATTTTTGTAGAACCACTGGAAACAAAAAACTATGTAATTATTTGCCATGGTGTGACCGAAAATAAAATTAATTCGCTTCGCTTTGTACGGATGTTTGAAAGACTCGGGTTCAACAGTGTCGTCTATGATCATCGAAGACATGGGGATTCTGGTGGAAAAACGACTAGTTTCGGTTTTTATGAAAAGATCGATTTACAATCTATTGTAGAAGTAGTACGTGATCGAGCAGGAGATAACGCGGTAATCGGCATACATGGTGAATCGATGGGTGCAGCAACTATGCTACTATATGCAGGTTCTATAAAAGATGACGCAGATTTTTATATTTCTGATTGTGCATTTTCTAATTTTGAAGAGCAAGTTTCTCATATCATAAAACAAACAACCCCACTACGTACAGGGCTTGCCATTCGATTTGCTAATTTGTTTTTAAAAATGCGGGACGGCTATACATTAAATCTAGTGTCGCCAATTGATGTAGTAGATAAGATTAAAAAGCCAGTGCTATTTATTCATAGTTTACAGGATGATTTTATACTTCCGAAAATGACCGAAGAATTATTCGAGCAGAAAAAAGGGCCTAAGACAATAAAACTATTTGATATTGGCTTGCACGCAAAATCGTTTAACGAAAATAGTGAAGGATATGAGCAAGTCGTTGCAGACTTTTTACTAGAAAATAAGTTACTGAATAAGTAAAAAGCACTCTTTGTAGAGTGCTTTTATTTATTTTGCATTTTATTCATTTGGTTCATCATTTGTTTCACTTGTTTTTCAGAAGGCTTACGTCCCATTTGCGCCATCATCATTCGAAGCATTTGTTCATTAATAGGTGGATTTTCTTTTAAGTATTTCATCATATATTGACGTGCTGCAAAGAAACCAGCAACTGCACCAACGATTAACCCAGCGATTACAATAATAATCCATATCCAAGTCTGCATATTTTTTTCCTCCTTTACGTACTTGTCTACGTGTACAAGACACCACTGAAAATTATACTATATATTTCCCATGTATTCTATATAAATTAAAAGAAAAAAGCAATTCGAATACTATTAACGACAAGTATTCGAACTGCTTTTTTGCTTTGTTTATTTTTGAAGTAAGTTTTTCATTTTCGATACAACATTTTCTACAGAGAAACCGTACTCTTTCATGACAATTTCACCTGGTGCACTTGCACCGAACTGATCAATCGCAATTACGTCTCCTTCAAATCCAACATAACGATGCCATCCTAGAGATGCTCCCATTTCAATCGCTAATCGTTTTGTTAAATGAGATGGTAATACAGATTGTTTATAGGCTGCATCTTGTTTCTCAAATAAATCCCATGATGGCATCGAAACAACAGAAACTTGAATGTCTTCGTTGGCAAGCGCTGCCTGCGCTTCTACTGCAAGACTTACTTCTGAACCTGTAGCAAGTAGAATTGCTTCTGCGTTATCATTTGGTGAAATTACATATGCTCCTCTTGCTACTCCTTCACTCGCTTGCTCTACAGAACCTTTTAATGTTGGTAAGTTTTGACGAGATAAAACAAGCACAGTAGGATGATCTTTCGCAGAGACAGCAAGTTTCCATGCCTCCGCCGTTTCGTTTGCATCTGCAGGACGCACTACTGATAATCCTGGCATTGCGCGTAATGAAGCTAAATGCTCAATTGGTTCATGTGTTGGTCCGTCTTCCCCAACTGCAATACTATCATGTGTAAATACGTATGTTACTGGTAGTCCCATAAGCGCCGATAAACGAATGGCTGGTCGTACATAATCACTAAATACGAAGAATGTTCCACCGAAAACGTTCAAGCCTCCATGAAGTGCCATACCGTTTAATGCAGCACCCATAGCGAATTCACGCACACCGAACCAAATATTTTTGCCTGCATAATTCTCAACGGCAAAATCTCCTGCATTTTTCATCGTTGTTTTGTTTGAACCTGCTAAATCTGCACTTCCTCCAAAGAACGAAGGTAGATTTTGAGCAATCGCATTAATCGCATCACCTGACGCAGAACGAGTTGCATGGGATGATCCTTCTTCATATGTCTTCAAGGCATCTGCAAAATTCGCTGGTAACTCTCCACTAATTGCTTGCTTTAGTGTAGTAGCAAGCTCAGGAAATGCTGCTTCATAAGCACTAAACGTTTCATTCCATGCTGATTCTTCTTTAACACCTTGGCGTTCTGAAGCTTGTTTGAATGTTTCATACACTTCTTCCGGCACATGGAAATCCCCTTCGTATGCCCATTCGTATGCCGCTTTTGCTAAAGCAGTTTCATCTTTACCTAAAGGCATACCGTGTGCGTCCGATTTACCCGCTCTATTTGGAGAACCAAAACCTATTACTGTTTTTACTTCAATGATCGTTGGTTTATCATTTTGTGATTTTGCTTTATCGATTGCAGCGGAAATTTCAGTGATATCATTTCCGTCTTTTACTAAAATATAGTTCCAACCATAAGATTCAAATCGTTTCTCAATTTTCTCAGAGAAAGATTTATGTAAATCTCCATCTAGAGAGATGTCATTACTATCATATAAAACGACTAACTTATCTAATTGTAAATGTCCTGCAAGCGAGATTGCCTCTGCTGCAACACCTTCCATTAAATCGCCGTCCCCACAAAGGGCATATGTGTAATGATCAACAATAGCATGATTATCTTTATTGTATGTAGCGGCTAAATGAGCTTCTGCCATCGCCATACCTACTGCCATTCCAATTCCTTGTCCAAGAGGACCTGTTGTTGCTTCTACACCAGCAGTATGACCAAACTCTGGATGTCCTGGAGTTTTAGAGCCCCACTGTCTGAAATTTTTAATCTCTTCCATTGGTAGATCGTATCCACCAAGATGAAGTAGACTATAAAGAAGCATCGAACCATGACCAGCGGATAAAACAAAACGGTCACGATTGAACCAATTTGGGTTATTAGGATTGTGACGTAAATGCTTTGTCCATAATGTATAAGCCATTGGTGCAGCTCCCATTGGAAGACCTGGATGGCCTGAATTCGCTTTATCAATGGCATCAATAGATAATGTACGAATTGTATTAATTGCAAGTAAATCTGACTGTAATGACATAAATGACATCCTCTCGAACAAAATTTTTATCTATAGTACTAGTTTAGACAACAATGCGCCTATTATCAATGGTTTCTGAAATGATTAATTAATTCAAAAACTTCCCTTTTTTCGCTTGTTGCACCTTCGGAGGAGTGACGTCATTTCCAGCGGGGTCAATAATTTTAACACTTTCAATTGTATCCCTCATTGTAGATCGAAACGTTTCTAAGTATTCTTTTCTTAGTGCGCTTTGTTCTTTGGCTTCTTCTATCGATAATCCTGTTGTTTTAGATTTTTTGGAGAGCTCGCTAATGCGTGCTAGTTTTTGTTTACTTAACATATAAATCATCCTTTCCTTTTGTACCTCTTATAAAGGTAAGGAAAAAACAGACAGAGTGCAAGTCTTTACACTTCCTGAGACTCCATAAATTCAATATATCTGCGATGAACAGTTGCTTTACTAATTTCAAAGCCTAATCCTTTTAAAGTGGATGCTATTTCTTCGTACGTTAACCCGGCATTTCGAAGTCTTACAATTTCATCAACGGGTGCATCAATCCGTTCTCTTCCTTCCGGATTTCCCTTTGCTTTTAAGTTTTTCTCTGGTCGAAATCCTTGCGAAACTGCTCGCTTCATACCCCGCTTTATCTTCGCATTATGAAGTTTTCGTTGATACTCCTCCACAAGTGCTAAAATTTCTAACAACATGGAATCCATCTCATTTAAATTTAATATTCCTTTATCTTGTAAAGTGAAGACAGAAGTATTTGTTTTTTGGAGTAAATGGAGCACAGCCATTCGACCATTTCCGCGACCTATCCGGGTCTCATCTTGGACAAAAACTGCAGTAATATCGAAGTCTTTTACATATGTGAGTAAGTCAAGTAACCCGTCGCGTTGAATATCATAACCACTATGTTGGTCTGTAAAAACTTCGCTAACTTCATAACCTTGACTCTGTGCAAATTCCATTAATTCTTCTTGTTGTCTAGTTAAAGAAGATTCTTGTGTTTCTTTTTCCGTACTTACACGGCAATATATTACTGCTTTCAATTACTATCACTCGCTATCTCTGTACCATGATCGAAATGAAAATTATCTTTTACCTCCGGAATGACAAGCATGTCCCCTGCTTTAATATGGGAGGTTTGTAGGTTATTCATGACCATCACGTTTTTTATCCATGCTTCTTTTGGTTCGTTCATTGCAAACTTATTTGCAAGTTCCCATAAAGAGTCACCTTGTTCTATTTTAATTTGATAATGTTGTTCTGTCGACATTGTATTGGAGATTATTAGTGTCATAAAAAAAGCAACACTTAATCCTAAAAATAAAGTAATAAAATAGTTTTTTTTCATCCAATTCATGTGAAATCCCCCTAATTAGAATGTTTGTTCGGAATGTATGTTCTAATAATAAAGCGAACATTTGTTTTTGTCAACAATTATTAGAACCTATGTTTGCATAAAGTGTGAGAGACTGTTATACTAATAGTAAGAAAGAATTTAGTATGAAAATGACTATTAAAAAGAGGTGAACTCATTGAAAAAAGCGTCGAAAAGACAAGAGGACATTTTAGCTTTTATTAAGGAAGAGGTTCGTACAAAAGGGTATCCGCCTTCTGTACGTGAAATTGGCGAAGCTGTTGGACTAGCATCGAGTTCAACTGTGCATGGGCATCTAGCTCGCCTGGAAAGTAAAGGACTTATTAGAAGAGACCCAACGAAACCACGCGCAATTGAAATATTAGATGGTATTGCCGAAAAACAAGGTGTTGTACATGTTCCACTAGTAGGTAAAGTAACAGCTGGGCTTCCGATTACTGCCATTGAAAATATCGAAGAATTTTTCCCACTGCCTGAAACGTTTGGTACGCCCGATGATCATTTATTTATGTTAGAGATTATGGGAGATAGCATGATTGAGGCGGGAATTTTGAATGGAGATTATGTAGTCGTAAAACAGCAGCAATCTGCAAATAATGGGGACATTGTTGTCGCTATGACTGAAGATGATGAAGCTACGGTCAAACGTTTTTTCAAAGAAAAATCATACTTCCGCTTACAGCCGGAGAATTCTTCAATGGATCCAATTATCGTTAACCAAGTATCAATTCTCGGAAAAGTAGTTGGAGTATACCGTCATATTCAATAGAATTCTCGCAAACTTGACAAATGATACGAATGTCCGTATGATGACTAAGAGCCGATATCATATTTAAACGAAAAGTGGACATTTTCGTTTAAATCATCGAAAAACCCTCTCATCTTTTGTAGATGAGAGGGTTTTGTTTTATGCTTCTGTTTGCATTTCTACTTCTTTCCCGTTTAGGATTAGATGATACGTTATTTCGGCTTTCAATGAAGCAGAAACAGCGCAATATTTTTCTTCTCCAAGTTTGATAGCTCGAATGACTTTTTTCGCATCGATATCCCCTTTTATGTCGAATAATAAGGCAGCAGCAGTAAATGCAGTTGGTAATTCTTCACGACGAGCCCCGTCCACTGTAATTTCAATTGATTCAATTTTTTCTAAATGTGGTTTTAAAATCATTGTAACGTCAATTCCAATGCACCCCGCTAACGAACTAAGTAACATTTCGGTTGGTGTTGGTGCTTGTCCAAGTCCTCCGTAATTTGCCGTAGCATCCATTACCATTGGATAACCAGACGGCCCTTTTGCTTCAAACGCTCGTCCACCTTGCCATTTTGCTTTTATTTCCATTAGTCATCATGCTCCTTTATTTAAAATTCATTTATTTTTGCTAAAAATTTCTGTGCTCGTTCTGTAGAAGGATGTGCAAAAAACGTTTTCGGTTCTGCATCTTCTACAATTTGACCATCTGCCATAAATAAAATACGATCTGCCGCATCTTGTGCAAACTTCATCTCATGTGTAACGATGACCATTGTCATCCCTTCGTCCGCTAACTCTTTCATCACTTTTAATACTTCTCCAACTAATTCAGGATCTAATGCAGAAGTAGGTTCATCAAATAACATAATTTTCGGTTCCATTGCAAGTGCACGTGCAATTGCTACACGTTGTTGTTGTCCTCCTGATAGTTTCGAAGGATATACATCTTCTTTTTCCTGCAAACCGACCCGTTTCAACAGTTGGGAAGCGATCGTTTTCGCTTGTTCTTTTGATTGTTTTTTCACAACAACAATGGCTTCCATTACATTTTCAATCACCGTTTTATGGGGGTATAAGTTAAATTGTTGGAAAACCATTCCAGTATTTTGACGGATCGCATGAATCGTTTTTTGTTGGATTTTTTTCGAATCCGTTGCGTTTATTTGATGATTATTAACAGAAATAACCCCACTAGTAATCGTCTCCAGTCCATTTAAACAACGTAAAAACGTACTCTTTCCCGAACCACTAGGTCCAATAACAGCTACTACTTGATGAGCGGGAATCGTCAATGAAATATGCTTTAATACTTCATTTTGATCAAAGCTTTTCGATAGATCATCCACTTGTATCATGACTTTTCCCCCTTTAGTAAACAGATAATCGTTTTTCTAATTTATTCAATATAAATGTAAATACCGTACTCATGATCCAATACATTAAAGCTATCGTTAAGTAAAATGGCATATAAACGTAATATTGCGCGATTAATAATTGTGCAGAGCGCATTAGCTCCGTCACTGCAATACCAGAAACTAACGAAGTCTCTTTTAACATCCCAACAAATGTATTCCCAAGTGGTGGAATCGCAATGCGTATTGCTTGTGGGATCACAATACGTCGAATAGCTTGTGCTTCTGTCATTCCAGTCGCAAGCGCAGCTTCTGTTTGCCCCGCTGGCACAGCTTGGATTGCACCACGGAATGCCTCCGATACATAAGCACCGATATTAATACTTAACGCAATATAAGCAGCTGTCAACGAGCCTAACTCAATGCCAAAATCAACTAGTCCAAAATACACGATAAAAATTTGAACTAGTGGTGGTGTTCCCCGAATAATCGATACGTACACTCTCGCTACATTACGAAAGAAGCGATTGCCCTTTAAGCGCGCAATCGCTGTTATCAAACCGATGATCAAGCCGAAAAACATAGATACCACCGTAATTAATAACGTATAATATGCTCCTTTTAATAAAAAGGGAATATTATCTATTATCATATCCATGTAAACTACCTCTTCCCTTACTCGGCTTTCGGTTCTTCATCAAACCACTTAACGAAAATTTCTTTATACGTGCCATCTTGTTTCATTTCATCTAACGCTTTATTCAATGCAGCTACTAAATCTGTATTTCCTTTTTTAACAGCTACAGCAGCTTGATCCGATTTAATCGGTGCACCGACCGCTTTTACTTTAAATCCGTTTTCTTCAACAATTGGTTTTAAAGCATATGCATTGTTGATCGTTGCATCTACTCGCCCCGCATCTAAATCTTTCAGTGTTGTGATGACATCGTCGTATGTATTGATCTGGAAGTCACCAACTTTTGACATCAGATCATTACGTAGAAAGGCTTCATCATTCGTCCCTAAACCAACAGCAATTTTTTTGCCTTTGAAATCTTCTACTGATCGAACAGTTGTATTATCTTCTTTCACAATTACTTTTACATCATTTGTAATATAAGGTTGTGTGAAATCTAATTGTTTTTGTCGATCTTCTGTTATTGTCACTTGGCTAACTAACATATCGAATTTACCTTTTTGCAATCCAGGGATTAAACCTGAGAATTCTTGTGCAACAAAATTAGCTTCCACACCTAAACGTTTTGCTAATTCTTTTGCTATGTCTACGTCAAACCCATCGTATGCTTTCTCTTTGTTCATAAAATTATACGGTGCGTATGTACCCATTATCCCGACTGTTATTTCCCCTTTGTCTTGAATTGCTTGTAATGTGTTTTTGTCATTTTTTTTACTTGTATTATTTCCACATGCTGCTAACAGTAATACTACCGCAGCTACTAAACTCAATAGAAATTTACTTTTTTTCATCATTATTTCCTCCTATTAGTGTCATTCATTAGCCTTTAAAAGCCTATTAGATTACTAGCCATTAGTCAACTACTCTGTACTATCCAGACTTTTTCAGCTATTCAGCTTTTTCATACCTAGTACCACCAATCAACCAAAACCAAACTTTTTCTTATGTTTCCCCAAAAGTAGGTATAATATGACGAAAATTATAGCGCTTCCCAAAATAAAAGAGATTGTTGGAAAAGTCACTAGAGAGACTTTTTCAACAATCTCTTTTACGGAAGTTTTTTCTCTAATTCTAAAATGCGCTTTTCAAGTTCCTCGACTTTCTGTGCAATTGGTACTGCAATTTCCCAGGCATAATATTGGTTGACATTTTTAAACGAATCATTGCCATCCGTAATTTTCAATCGCATTGCTTCTTGTCGAATCGCTTCTTGTCCCGCTGTTAGTTTTGGCACTGCCATACGTAATTCCTCCTTCTTCAATGCAAACTCGTTTTTCAGTGCTTCTAATGTGTTGGCTCCTACGATTCCATCAGTTGCTAAACCTTTCGTCTCTTGGAAACTTTTGATCGCAGCTTCCGTTACTGGACCTTCTATCCCATCCACATTAAGTCGATAGTTAAGCATTACTAGCATTTTCTGTATTTCTTCCACTTCAGGAACTATTATATAATGTAATGGATTTACCGCATTTGGTTGACCTTCCGAATAGGTTGGAATATGCATTTCAAAATGTAAATGTACCCCCGTACTATTACCCGTAGTTCCCTTTATCCCAATTTGTTCCCCTTGTTTCACGGCCTGTCCTTCTTTTGCTGATATGGACTTCAAATGTGCATACAATGTTTCATATTTTTTTCCGTTTACTATATGTGTTAGTATTACCGTATTTCCATAACCACCAATGACTTCTGCTCGCTTCACAATACCTTTTTCGGACGCTTTAATAATCGGACTTCCATTCTTTCCAAAATCCACACCTTTATGAGCTTTCCATTCACCTGTGACAGGATTTTTTCGAAGTGGACTAAACCTTGAAGTGATTGTTCCTTCACACGGCCTTATAAACATGCCATTTCTCCTTTCTATATTTAGTAGAATTGACCTTCTCTTTATTAAAAAACACAGAATTAAAAAGATTTCATAGTTTATTATCATGCGTTTTGATAATTTATTTCAAAAAGCTCCGTTTCAAAATGTCTTTCTGCTTCTTTCAGCTTACACTTAAGATCTTCTATACGCCTTTCGTTTTCTATTTCGTTAATAGGTCCAGATGGTTGGACAACATAAAATCCTGGTCCCGGAATCCAATTAGCCATTACACAAACCTCCATATCAGCAAGTATAAAATTTTTCGTATAATATTGTTATCCGTCAAACATATTTCATCAGACCAATCCTTGTCCGAGTAAAAAAACAATTAGGATTAACAATCCAGACTCCACTAAATCACCAGTTATTTCAATATAGAATTTTGGAATCGCAACGATGGGTTATGAAACGTCGAATCGTTATATTGACTCATCACCAAATTCTCCCTTCAACTAATATATAGACTCATTTTGCACAATCGTATACACTAAAATTTTTCTTTAACATATAAAAATAAAAAGCGTTGAGGCGTAGTTAACCATCAACACTTTTTTATAACCCGTTCAGTTGAGTAGTACAAAAAGCAAAACTAAACACACAAATGGAACCAGCAATAGCATCTGAATTTGGTTCTTAATTTTATTGATATAAATGCGTTTGCGAATGGTTTGTAACTACTTTGGTTTTACTTTTAAATCAACCTACAATTAAAATTGTTAATTGGTTATTACCTTTTAATGTCATAGACCTAATGTCCACTCTCCAAGCTTCACTTGATCGAACAAAAAAGAAAAACCTACGACAAGAAAGAGAACAGCCTAAGCAAAGACATCTCAATATTAAGAAGCGACCAACTCATAAAGAGAAGGTCGTTTTTTGTTTTTCCTATTCGGCACGTGCAAACTTAAACAGAAATACTACAGTGCATAAAGCTAATTAGTTCAGCTATTGTGCATAAAATTCATAAATTACCAGATATATAAGATTGCCATTTACATATTTTGGTCCATATCGTTAAGTACATACCTTAATCATCAATAATTAAAATTCAATATCTTTACTTAGATAAACATCGGCAAACCAACGTAACACCTCATTGTGATGGTTAATAATCTGTTGAGCAGTAATATTTTCTGAGTCCCAGGTACTGTGTGTATCTGAAACTAATGTGACTTTATAGTCCATACTAAAAGCTCTTCTACAAATTGTATCAACACACGCTTCTGATTGAATTCCTGTAATTACTAAATGCTCAATTCCTCGCTTTTTTAGTTCATCCTCTAAAGATGTTCTAAAAAATGAATCGGGAGTTGTTTTTTGAATGATTATATCTTGAGTGCTGGGAGTTATTTCTGGATGAATCTCCCAACCTTTTGTCCCATACTCTAAAGGTTTACCAACTGGTGCATTATGCTGCACATATATAATGGGTATTTCGGTAGAGCGTGCTAGCCCAATTAAACTTTTTAAATTTTGTAGTAATTGATCTCCATTATGTACGATGTTATCTTTTTGAAACATGGCGTTTTGAACATCTATAACTATGAGTGCTTTTTTCATTATTCTCCTCCCCCAAAATTGATTCCTAATTAAACATCAAAAAATCGAGTACAAGATCTTTACTGATTCGGACTCGATTACATTTGATCGGTTAATCGTTTCTCTATGTTATCTGAACTAATTAGCCTAAAAAATCACTTATCGTTCACAAGCCCAGTCATCATTATCCCGGTCATGTTTAGATTTATAAGCAGGATGTCCCTTTTTAACACCATTTGGATAATATTCATGCATAGCTTTACAATTTCCAAAACTTGTTGGTGCTCCTGGGATTACTTCTAAACCATTGCCTATCACTTGCTGCTTTGGAAGCTGTACTTGTTGTGGATTTTCACTTATCTCTTTTAAAAGAGCAAGTTTTGATTTTGATGGCGTTTCATATCTCACTTTTTCACTTTTTTGAACAAAGTTGCCTCCACCTACTCCGTATAGACCACTATGATTAGACTTGTAACTATAAACTCGATATTCTTCCCCTTTTTTCATTGCACGTACAGTTGAAAGAGACCCATCACTTTCTAATTTCGATAATACTGTATCTGCTAATATCGTCACTTTACCAATTTGGCCTAGCTTTAATTCGGTCTTCCCCCACATTACTGAAGCTGCATTAGCGGTATCTAGTTTATATGTACTAATACCTATTACCATTACTGCCAACAATAAAACTTTAATAAATTTCGATAACATTTCTATCTCCCCCTCTACCTAATATGGTACAGTTTGGAAACAGATACGTCTATACTATTACCTGAATTTTTACATATCAATAAACAATAAATTTAGACCGCTCGATATATAATCCTCAAGCGGCCTCTTTTATATTATTTTTTATATTATTATAGTTCTTCTGCATCAGCTAAAGGCTTGTGATGTGGTTGCATCTCTAACGTGGAGTTAGTGTCATCTGGTACTTTATGTTTTGCCCAGTAGGAAGCGAGAAAAGTACCTGTGATTACTTGCCATGCAGACGCGAATGCACTTGGTAGTGCGGCTAATGGCGTAAAATAAGTAGCAGCTAAAGCTACACCAAGACCAGAGTTTTGCATTCCGACTTCAATGGATATCGCATGTTGATCTTGACGAGATAATCTTAAAGCTTTTGCTGCATAGTACCCTAATAAAAGTCCAAATCCATTGTGTAATAATACCGCAACGAATACTATCATACCCGCAGTTGCAATATTTTCTTTATTGTTTGCAACAATGGAAGAAACAATAATTGTAATTACAACAATGGAGAATAAAGGCAAAACAGAACCGCTTTTTTCGGTAACAGTAGGTAAGAATTTGTTAACTAATAAACCTAAGATAATTGGAATTATAATCACTTGGATAATGGACATGAACATAGACATTGGATCAACCGGCAACCATTGCCCCGCAAAAATGAACAATAGAAGTGGTGTCATAATGGGAGCAAGTAAAGTAGAAACACTCGTCATTGTGATGGAAAGAGGAACGTTTCCTTTTGCCAAATATACCATTACATTTGAAGAAGTCCCACCAGGTACACAACCAAGTAAAACTAAACCCGCGGCAAGTTCTGCAGGTAATTTTAATAAATATGCAATAATAAAGGCGATAGTTGGCATGATTGAAAATTGTGCAACTACCCCTATTAGAACAGGGATTGGATTTGTAAAAACTAATTTAAAATCAGATGCTTTCAACGTAAGACCCATGCCGAACATAACGATCCCAAGTAAAATGGTTATATACGCACCAAATGAAGAAAATAAACTCGGAACCATAAAAGCTACGATTGAAAACACTATTATTACAAGAGCAAAGTATTTTCCGGCAAAACTACTAATTTTGTTGAACACTTTCATTTTTTCGCCTCCTTTAAACCATATTTTAGTATTTATAGTTGAACTTGAACAGCAATATTTTTTATTTGAATATAGTTTTAACGGCTAAATGACTTTTTTGTCGTTCAATGCGACTAACTGCTTTTAAAGGATCTACATTTAACTTGTTCATTGTAATAGTAGGAGGATCATGATTAATGGCAATAACTACTGATAGACCATTCTCCGGCGTTTTTATCGCAATTTTCGCTGATGATCGCAAAAATAAAAAGAAAAATTGAAACCCTTAGTGTTGAATTCGAAGTGTGGAGCTGCCTAATTTCCTACTGCCACTTTAAAACATGTGTACCCCCTAATTTAGCTGATTAGGGGATTTTTTTGTCACACATTTTGTATCTTCAGCGTCACATTACTATCTAATCCGATCAATTAATTTTCCTTAGTTAAATGCCCTAGTTCTTTTTTAGAATATGAATACATTATTAATAACTGAAGGTTCATTGTACCGCCCAGTATGTACCTCCAGTGGTTTTAAAATATTTCCTTAAAACCAAATAAATGAATCAACTCAATATCCATTATCGACATATATTGAACTATCTCAAATAGAGGAGGTGTGCTTAATGGGTGGAGCGGTTGGCGGATACGGATTCGGTTCAGGATTCGCTTTAATTATTGTTCTATTTATTCTTTTGATTATTATTGGTGCAAGTTTCCTAGGTGGCGGTTACGGCGGCGGTTACGGCGGCGGTTACGGCGGCGGTTACGGCGGCGGTTACTGTTGATGACAATGGGCTTAAAACCGTAAACTAGAATACTTTCTGAGACAGGTTTTCGACCTGTCTTTTTAACTTTTTGTGGGTAGATTTTCTATTTAGTCACTAGAACGCGTTTAGTCGAATATTAAAAAAGCCGGTTTAATTCTTATCCTATCCACTCTCTTAATTATACGTATGTAGGGATACTCATGGAAGCCAGCAAATTACGAGATATGTTTATGCACATTTATCCAATAAGTTAAAAAAGAAAAACACCGAACGAGTCAACTCACGACTGAACGATGTTTATAAATAATTATTTTTTGGTGTTTTTTGATGGCGTTATAATTTCTTGCAATCAAATTTAAGTAATGACCCCTTCATAAAACATTACAGCCACTATGATCAAGCCATTAATACATCTTCAAGTATTGTTCTCTTTCCCAAGGATAGTCGTTCTAATTCTATACCTAAATAATTTAATGTACTTTATAGTGCCGTATACTCGATTATATAACCAAATTAACATAGAATTTTCCATTACTACATATTGCAATAAATTGGGCAATATTAATATCCTTTCTTTACTTTACTTTTTTTTATCAATTTGATATTTTCTCATGTAGCTACGTTGTTGATAAAACAAACGAAAATATATGTTCTTCTATAGTTTACTTAGATATAGATGATACGTTTATATATCTGCACTACTAGATTGTATGAGTTTTATTTGCCGACAATATAAGGGCGTTCCAACTGTTACTTTACAAATCGTGTATATTAAGGTGGTTAAAAGTGTGATCAAAAAACTGTTGGAAATCACTTTTTGAATGCTCATGGTAATACGCAATTAATATATACATTTATATAGAAGAAACAACAATTCCTATTATGCTACTCATTAATATCGAATATTGCCAAAAAACACCAATGTTAATTATTAATATAAATAGTATAATTGTTCCAGAAAGCATAAGAAGGAATAACCCATGTCTGAAAAGATGAAAGTAAAGAAACCATTTTATAAACGTTGGTGGTTTATAGTAATCGCAGTTATTGTTGTTATAGGAGTAATAGGTTCTTTAGGTAAAGATGAAACAGAAACTGATAAAGTAGAAACTTCTGCCCCAGTAGTTGAGGAAACTGCAGAAGAAAAGGCAGCTACTGAACAGAAAGCTAAAGAAGAAGCGGAAGCTGAGGCTAAGGCAGAAGAAGAAAGAATTGCACAAGAAAAGGCTGAAGCGGAAGTAAAGGCAAAAGAGGCAAGTGTCCCTAGGGAACATAAATCGGCTTTAAAGAAAGCGGAATCATACGCGAAAACAATGCACATGTCAAAGGCGGGCATTTATGAACAGTTGACTTCTGAATATGGAGAGAATTTCCCTCCAGAAGCCGCTCAATATGCTATCGAAAACATTGTATTCGATTGGAACGAAAACGCTTTAAAAAAAGGCGCAATCATATGCAGAAACTATGAATATGTCAGATTCGGCTATTTATGATCAATTGATTTCGGAATACGGGGAAAAATTCACTCCGGAAGAAGCGCAATACGTAATAGATAATTTTTAATAAACTAATAAACCACCTTCCACATTACTGGTTGGTGGTTTTATCGTATTCATTAAGTATCTCACGAATTTTATACAATCCTTTAATTAGGGGATGAAATAAAAAGTGGTTCCCCTTCTCTATGTCTTCAAGTGCATGGTGTGATCCCATCGTTTCCTTTTTACCATACTCATTAATCCAGGCTTTTAGCATACTCTCTAACACATTTTTAAATGGTACCCCATTAAGATTTTCTTTATAGGTACTTCAAGTTTCTTACACACCTTTATTTCCTTTAATCGGAACGAACCGTGACAAATAATATTAATAGGAACCCAAAACTTCTAAGGTGAATTACATTTTTATCTGGTAAATACTGATTGTTTAAGTCCTAATGTTTCTCTTGCTTCAGAAGGTGTCATTGGTTCGTAGTCAAATTCTTTCATAATACGCACCATTTTTTCTACTAATTCAGCATTGTTTTTTGCTTTGACACCTTTACTCAAGTATAAGTTATCTTCCATACCTACACGCACATGTCCACCTAAAAACAAGTTTTGTGTACAGATTGGGAATTCTTGTCTTCCTGCACCGAAGGCGGACCATTCATAGCCATTTTCACCGAATAGACGGTCAGCTGTTTGTTTCATATTCATTAGTTCGTATTCATTAGCAGCAATCGCACCATTAATGCCCATGACAAATTGGAGGAACGGTTTCCCTTCAAGCCATCCATTTTGTTGCATAAATTTGGCATTGTATATGTGACCTACATCATAGCATTCCAATTCAGGTTTTGTGCCATTGTCCCTGAAAATTTTCAACATACCCTCGATATCTTCGAAATTGTTGGTGAAAACTTGCCCTTTCGTATTTTCAAGGTATTCTCTTTCCCAATCAAATTTAAATTCTTTATAACGCTCACCTAAAGGGAATAAACCCCAGTTAATCGATCCACAATTCATAGAAGCAAGTTCTGGTTTAAATTCAGGAATTACAGCACCTCTTTGTTCAATTGTCATTCCCAATCCGCCACCAGTTGTGATACAGATGATGACATCCTTATTTACGGCTCTAATTTTATCAATAATTTTTTGATATAAGTTTAAGTCGGATGATGGTTGACCAGTTTCAGGATTTCTTGCATGGATATGCACACTAGCAGCACCAGCATTAGCAGCATCAATTGCATTTTGGGCGATTTCATCAGGTGTTATCGGTAGATACTCGGACATTGTTGGTATATGGATAGACCCTGTAATAGCAGCACTAATTATTCTTTTAGATTTCTTTGTCATTTTTATTCCTCCTAGTTTGCCAGTTAAACCGACATATTTGTCATTATCAAGATTTACACCGTAATTCTCAATTGGATTTTATTTCTTTTTTGTTTTTATATAGAAGCTATCCATCGCTAGTGGGGACGTTATTTTACAACGGAGCATAGAGCTCATCCGTTAGTTGGACTCCACCGGCTGAAAGTACAAATTCTTTGCAATAATAACAAAGAAACCTTTTAACATTATTTAAAATAGTTAGCTTCGCGTTTTTCTAGAAAAGCGGAAATTCCCTCTTTACCCTCTGTGCTATTTGCTCTCTCAGCAAGTAGTAAAGACTCCATACTCATTTGGGACTCTAGCGTTTCTTGTAAGGAATGATAAAATAACTTTTTGGTTGCTCCAAATGCATTCATTGGTCCATGTGCTAGAGAAGTAGCTAATTCAAGTACAGTTGACATTAACTCATCTTCAGAAACCACATGATTTATAATTCCCCAATCACTTGCCTCTTTGGCATCTAATAGTCTATTAGTATACATTAGCTCAAGTGCACGTTTCATCCCGACTAAACGGGGTAAAAAGTAACTTCCTGATCCATCTGGTGTTAAGCCAATTTTATTATAAGCCATTACAAACTTCGAATTTTCAGATGCATAAGCAAGATCGCAAGCGCATGCTAGACTCATTCCTGCACCAGCTGCTACTCCATTAATAGCTCCAATAAACGGTTTATTCATTCTTACAAAGTTTGAAATTGCTTGATGTAAATAAGATGTCACACTTTTCAGATGTGAGCTAATTTCATCACCTGCATCGGCAAAACTCTTTAAATCTCCACCCACAAAAAACTTATTTCCTGCCCCCGTAATAACTACCGCTCTTATTTCGTCACTTTCGGAACAAGTAATAGAGACCTCCATCAATTCCTTTGCCATTTGTAAATCTAATGCATTACCTTTATCCGGGCGATTTAATGTAACAATTCCAACATTATTTTCTATACTTAAAAGTACACTTTTATTTTCCATGAATATTCTCCCTAATAAAATATTTATTTTTACCCCTATTAAAAGTAAAAAAAAGAAGGGAGCGAAAAAGCCAGTTATCTATGACTCTAATGTCCCTTTATTTCTTACATATTACTTTTATATACTCATACTTTATTAACTTCATATCTCAAAGAAGTAGAAATATGTATTCTATTCTACTCATCTGATTGTTAGTTCTTCTTCTTTCATAACAATTTCAACTAAATCTTGCTCGAAGTTTGTACCCCAATAACTCAACTCTTCCCACACTTTTGGTTTTTGAGGTAAACTTTCATGCCATGGACGTGGATCCATATAATCCAGTTCAGGTATATACACATCTAAATCGGAAAATAGTTCAATGTAATGTTGATCTGGATCATGGTGGTATGATGCGATATTATGGCCAGCAGTGTGACGGGACGGCCCCCATAACACTGGAATCTTATGTTTTGCAAGCTTATCAGAGCTGACTTTTTGGTGTTCAAAACTTCTTAGTTCAAATGCAATATGATGCATGATTGGGCGTTTAGATTGAAGAATATTTAACGTATGATGATCTGAGTTACAGGTTAAGAAAGTTGCAATATCCCCAATTTTATCTGTTTCCCAAAATCCTAACACTTGCTTGTAAAAGTCAACGGTTTTTTTAGCATCTTTTACTCCGATTGCAATATGGCCAAGTTTATTTGGCACAATTCCAGATTCTTTATATCCTGGTGAGGGTGTTTCAATCTCTTTATAAAGATTCAATATTGTCCCACCAGGCTCCTGAAGCTCCAATAATTGTGAAATACCTGGTTCTGAATCTGTTTTCAATTCAGAAATAATGCCGTGCTCTTTTAATTGTTGCCCCACTTCTTTTAGAGATAGTTCTCCGCCAACCTGCCATCCGATTTTGCTCAGATGACTACTATCAGAAGGTGTTAATACAATATTATGATGATCAAGCCCACTGGAAATATAGGATTTACCATTATCTTCTTCTTCAATCAGAGTAAAACCCATAACTTCTGTATAATAATTTGTAAGCGCTTTTATATCTTTTGTACAAAATTCTGCATAACCCAGTTTAAAAACATTCACCATGTTAAAAATCCTCCTTTTCTAATGTCCATTATTGCAAATAATCAGAATAACGCAACTATACTATAAACTAAATTTTCATTTAATAGGTCACTATTCTTGTTTGAAATTATTTCCTTACTTTTTCTATAAGAATAGTGACTTTTTTTTATTTTATTTAATAAATAGTGACACCTACTAATTAGGCATTAACAGGAATCGCATGGACAACTTTGTTTTCTAGAGAACCAAGATTAATTCTTCCATCAGCACTTTTTATTTCACAATGAACAATATCATTTTCTTTTAAATATAAATTACTCTCAGACTGGCTACTCAATATAAGCTTCATTTTCTGTTCTCCCGACACAACCGGGTTCATCAACTCAGTTGTTACTTCCGCTGATAATCTTAGTGCAACTCCCCCAGTTGTACCTGTAAGGAGTAAATCCCCCGGCGAGAAATTCATTATCTCTGAAAGCTCCGTTAATGTTTCATCTGGTTTAAAAATAATATCTTTTGTATTCGTTGATTGTCTCAATTCATCATTAACCCATAATTTTAATTCTAAATCATTGATTAATGGGATATCTTCTTTTTCTAGTAAATAGAGGTATGGACCAACTGGACAAAATGTTCGGTAACTTTTTCCTTTGTACCATTGGGACTGAGACAATTGCACATCTCTTGCAGATACATCATTTGCTATAACAATCCCTGCAACATATTCATGAAGATTTTCCTCCGTAATTACTTGTGATTCTGAAATTTCTTTTCCAATTACTAGACCTAATTCAATTTCATAATCTAATAATTTTACATGTTCCGGGCAAATAATCGGATCTTTTGCACCACTTAAAGAACTATCCGCTTTTGTGAAAATCATATTAAAAGGGGGTCTCTTAGCCTCCAAGCCACTCTCTGCTCTATGGCTTCCATAGTTTGCACCTTGGCAAACGATTCGTGCCGGTTGTGTAACGGGACTAAGAAATTCTATTTCATCCAATGATAAATGTCCCTTTTGATGATCTACCAAACTTTTAATATTATCGATTCCTTCTTCTAATAGAGATGATAATGTTTCAAAGTCTTTTTCAATAGTTAGTACTGAGTCACCTTTGACTACTCCCCATTTTTTATTACTCTGGTGTAAAAAGTGAACGATTTGAATACCCATATTTATTTCTCCTCTCAATTGTAAGTCTACATCTTAAATAATTTCTTTGATTAATAAATAATTAAATATTATTTATTAATATACATACTATACATAAAATTATCATAAATCAACTATATTGATAAACTATTCTAAAAATTCTTATATTTATTTCAAGAAAATTCCAACGTGATATATATCTAATTTGCATTTTATCCTATTATTGTTTCAGATAATTTTAAGTGTAGTTGTGATAATAAGTCCTCAACTATTCCCGGGAGTTCTTCCATAGTTGGTACTCCAGCAAAATTATAAAAATCCGGACGAACAATTACTGCTTCCAAACCTTTTTCATTAAAATACTTAGTGTACTTGCCATTCAAATCATACACAGTATCCTTATTTTCTTCGTTACTTATTTGAACAATTTTAGCGCCAATTTGTTCAAGTAAAAAAATCTGATTATTTGTTAGTACATTTCGAGGATCTTCTTTTGTAGTAATAATTGTCCAACCTTGCCCAATGATGTCGTCAAACCGTCCTGTTTCACCTTGATAACTCACAAAATCTTGTAGGGATAACTCGCCAGTTGGAGATATTATGTCTCCATTTTGATTTTTGTGTAGTATTCCGTTTGTTAAAATCGGCATTTCTGGGAATGGAGGAATACTTCCTGAAAAGAATGCTTGATCACGTTTTTCTGCTTCTTTTTCATCTGGAATGCAGATAATTTTACCAAGGTCAATTGCCATCTGTATAAGCTGCTTACAATGATCATAACGCTCTACTTGATACGTCTCAAAAAGAGATTCTTCCGCTTTGTTACGAAGTACAAGATCTAATTTCCATGCTAGATTTTTTGCGTCGCGAATACCTGAGCACATGCCTTGTCCCATAAAAGGAGGCGTTAAATGTGCAGCATCCCCAATAAGGAAAATGCGGTTATTATACCAGTTTTCAGCGAGATTTGAGTTAAATCGATAGACTGTTTTCCGAATAATCGTTCCTTCTTCAGGTAAAATCCATTCCTTTAACAGTTCATAAATTTTTTCTGTATCTAACATATCCTCTTTTTTCTCACCAGGTAATAACATAAATTCAAATCGAATATGCTCAGTACCCAAGCGACTTACTACAGTAGTTGGTCTGGCTGGATCACAAATTTGATATCCTTCTGGTAGGTGATATAAATGCTGTGGGTTATTAGGACGAATATCGAGAACAAGAAATTCAGCTTCAAACCCTAAATCCTTTGTTTTTATTTCAAGTTTATTTCTTGTAAAACTGTTAGCCCCATCAGCACCAATCACATAAAGTGCCCGTACCGTCCTAGTCTCATTTGTTGGCAACCATTTACCAGGTTCAGGTATTTCGCCCTTTCTAAAAGTGACTTCTACATAATCCTCATGTTCTTTTAACTCTTCAGCCTGCCATCCTAGATTTATCTCCACATTAGAATAGGATCGTGCAGCTTCATCAAGTGCCTTTTCAATCTCAGGCTGGAACATAAGATACCCGTTTTCCCATCCAGATGTTGCTGTTCCTCCATATGGAACCTTTAGTAAAATATCTCTTTTTGCATTCACCCAATGATAATTAATAAACGGAACAATTTTTTCCTCAATTTTATCGGAACAGCCAATACTTTGTAAAACACGCATAATCTCATGGTCAAATGTAGCAGCTCTTGGAAGACTAAATGTTGATGGCCAACGTTCGAAAACTGCAACACTTTGTCCTGTTTTCCCAAGTAATGCAGCCATTGTTTGTCCTACAGGTCCATATCCAATTTGTACAACATCATAAATTTCCTTATTCACTATTATTCCCCCTAAGAATTTATTTATCTTAATAATAAGTTAATTGGCAACGCTTACAAAATAATGCAACTATTATCTTAAATTAAAAAATCTACTGTGAGAGTTTCAATAAGTCCAACCTTTTTTGAATAAGTCACTACTTCCTGATGAGCTGGATGCAATATAAATTCGTCTAAATATTTTCTATCTTCAAATCTCGCAGTAACACCTATTTCAAAGCCTTGACTTCTGTCTGAAAAATTAAATCCAACCTGAAAATCAATGATATTCGAAATTTGCCCACGCAAGTTCTTCAGTTTATGAATGATTAATTCTTTTTGATCTTTCGATGTCGATTCTTCAAATTTTAATATAGCAATATGTTCAATCATATAAATCCCCCTTACCATATTAATAGAAAATCCTTTTACATAAGATTATTTCTCACTTCCTTTCAGAATAATTATTACTATAAATAAATAATATTATATTACTTTAAAAAGGTCAAACTAATTTCAGAAAAATCTAACTTATCTAACTTGCTTTTTACTGTGAATGAAGTACGTAGTTTTAATTCAATGAAGATTCCCTCTATATTTTTGGGTTAATCTACTGCATTGACCGATTTGTTCTTGAAAAACCTGTAGAATCTAAAAAAAGCTGCATCACGACAAGGAATTCAGTCGTAAAGCGGCCTATATTAGTTGTTTTTGTTTTTTATTTCGCTATTAGTTCATCTTAATTTCCTTTTCAAATTTTTCTTTACCCTTTTCTAGAATCTTGTTAATATTCAATATTAAATCATACATAGTTTGACGTGCTTCTATACTGTTGCGTTTACAAATAGCTAAATAGACATTTTTATGTAGAATTAATGCTTGCTCTTTTGATATAAACAAATCTTTCTCATCATTAATATAACCTTTGATGGTTTCCTGTCGACTCTGAAGAAGTGCATTTCTTAGTAAATTCCCTAGATTTATAAGCAACTCATTATGAGAGGCAGCCATTATACTTTGATGAAAGTTGTAATCCGCTATAGCCCATTCACTTTCACTTCTGTTTGCTGCTGAAATTTCAAGTTTTTGAAAAGAGGTAGTAATATTCTTTATATCTTCCTGAGTTGCATTTTTTGCTGCAAGTTCTGAAGAAGTTGGTTCAATAGCAAGACGCATTTCGGTTAATTGTTGTAAAAAGTTATAATCAGGAGTACCCTCACAAGCCCAACTAAGTACTTCTGGATCCCACCATTGCCACTCATTCCTAGAGCAGACTACTGTTCCTTTTTTGGGAATAGATATAACTAGTTTACGTGAGGATAATCCTTTTAGAGCTTCTCGTACAACAGTTCTACTAACGGCGTATTGCTCACTCATTACTTCTACTTTTGGAAGTAGAGTTCCCGGTAATATTTTCCCCTGAATAATTTGTCTTCCTAATAAATGAACTAATTGTTCGTTTAAATTTAGCATCTTCCCTTCCCTCCTCCTGCATAATAAATAATATCTAATACTTAATTTTAAAAATTGTAAACATCATAACTTTTTATTGTAATCTTCATTAATTCGTTTATAAGTAACTCTATTGCAGGATTTTTATGGTTTTTTTCCCATGAGACTCCAACATCGAAGTTTAATAAATCATTTATTACTGAGTCAACTTTAATAGGCAATGTAATAATTTGATTATCATGATTAAAGTAATTAAATAATGAATTGGGCAAGATAGAAATCCCTTTATTCGATTTAACCATCATTAATAAATGTTCAAAATTATCCGACTCACTTATTGTAGCAGAATCTATACCGCTTTCATTACATAATTTGATAATGCTGTTATGGGCATATGAAGCACTCTCCTTAGATAAAATTATAAAACTTTCATTCTTAAGTTCTGATAGATTTACAAAACTATTTGAACTTATTCTATGATTTTTATGGCAATAGATCACAAAAAAATCACTGTAAATTTTTTGGAACGCAAGGTTAGGGTATTTTTCAATTACCATAGAAAGCGAAAAGATAACATCTAAATGACCATTAATTAAAGAATTAATTAATGGTCCTTGATAATATTGTTTAGAAAACAAATTAATATCTGGGTGTTTTTCATTAAATATTTGTAACAAACTAGGTAAAAATCTATATTCTGCTGGTCCTAAATAGCCTAGTCTCAAAGTTTTATTATAGCTTGATCTAATGTTTTGAATCTTCTTCGTCATTTCTTCCATTTTATTTATTATTTCTACAGCGTCTTTATAAAAGGTTTCACCAACAGATGTTAATTTTACAGTTCTTTTATTCCTTTCTAATAAAACGACACCTAATTCATCTTCTAAAGATGCAATTTTTTTACTCACAGCCGCTTGGCTTACAAATAATTTTTTGGAAGCGCTAGTAAAGTTTAATTCATTTGCTACTTCTACGAAATATCTAATTTGTATTATATCCATATCTATCATCCTTTTAAAATTTTTAGTTATTACAGATATAACAAATGTGCATTTCACCAATTGATTGTTTTAATGTAACATCACTAGTAAGCGCTTGCAGTTATCGGAAATATCAGTAAATTATCGATACTGTAACCTCTTATTAAATGATTATAGCATTTTATTAAAGGAGGATTTTTATGGTAAACAAACAAATGGTAATTGAATCCACAACCTTTGAAGATTTATTAGGCAAAGCTGAGGCAATGATACCAAATCTTCGAGAACGAATCAATGAAGTAGAAAGTCTAAGAAGTATTCCTCAGTCTACTATAACTGAATTAACCGAAGCTGGTCTTTTGAAACTACTTACGCCCGAAAAGTATGGAGGTTATCAACTAAATTTCCGACAATATCTTGATATTGTTTCACAGATTGGCAAGGGATGTGGTTCAACTGCCTGGGTAGTAGCTTTAATAAACGTTGCAAAATGGGTTGTTTCTGTAAATTTCACAGAAGAAGTTCATGATGTAGTTTTTAAAGATGATGCAATTGCCAACGTTTGTGGTGTATTCGAACCAAGAAAATGTGATGTAGAGAAAGTTGAGGGTGGATATCTTATTAAAGAAGGGATGTGGGGCTTTGCTTCTGGTTCCAATCATTCAGATTACTTCTTTTTAGGTTTCCCGCAGGTCAATGAAAATGGGGAAGTTGAAGGTCTCGGTGCTGCACTAATTCCTCGTAAGGATGTAAATATCTTAGACGACTGGCATACGATGAGCATGCGAGGGACAGGAAGTAATAGCCTCACAGTAAAAAATTTATTTGTTCCGGAAAAATGGACAACATCTATATCGAAAGCTGTTGTTGGGGAATACCCATCAGTACATTTACAAGATCAAGCATTGTATAAATCAGCTTTCGTTCCAGTAGCTGCACTAGTTCTACTAGCTCCGGGAATCGGGTTAAGTGCAGCAGCAAAAGAGATTTTCTTAGAAAAACTACCGAACAGAAGAATTCAATATACATTCCATAACAAGCAGGCAGAAGCAGCAATTACGCATCTACAATTAGCAGAGGCAGTAATGAAAATGGAAACAGCTAGTCTATTAGCATATCGTTGCGCAGATGAAATTGATAAATGGGCAGCGTCTGGAGAATATATGGACTTTAATGGTCGTGTACAAGCCCGCGTGGACTGTAGTTACGCTAATAGATTGAACTGCGAAGCAGTAGATCTAATTTTTTCGCTTGCCGGTGGAAGTGCGATTTCAGAGTCAAACCTACTTTCTAAAATTATGAAAGATTCTAAAACGCCTCCACAACATGGCTTAATTGTACCAACAACAGGTCTTGAGTTATTTGGAAGAATTTTAACAGAACAAGAACCTAACACACATTTAATTTAAAATTTTGTTTAGTTCAAAAGCGTTTAATCTGTATAACTATATTTAAATTAGTAATAATTAAAGGAGGAGAACCTCATGAATGGAATTTTAGATAAACAAGAATTATTCAAAGAAGCACTTGGAAATTATCCCACTGGAGTAACAATTGTCACAACAACTGATGAAAATAATAACCCCCTGGGTTTGACAGTTAATTCATTTGCTTCCGTTTCCTTAGACCCATTGCTCGTCCTATGGTCAATTGATCATAGAGTATCTAGTATTGAGGCATTTAAAAATAGTCGTAAATTTGCAATTCATATTTTGAGCGGGATCCAATCAGAATTATGTAAAACCTTTGCTAGTAAAAATGTTGATCGGTTTGCTAGCTGTAATTGGTCATATTCATCATTAGAACTACCCTTAATAGAAGGAGCTTTTGCAGTATTAGAATGTGAAACATTTGAAGAAATTGAAGCTGGGGATCATACAATTTTAATTGGTAAAGTTCAAAATATTCAAGTGAATAAAGAACTTAATCCTATGTTATATCATCGAAGACATTTTGGAGAAATTCCAGCGGAGTTCTATCCTAGAATAAAGAGTTAAAAAAGGGAATGGAAGTTATCTAACCAATTAAACACTTTATATAGTTACGAAGGATTGAGTTTAGTATTTTACCCAACTCAATCCTTTTGTAAATCTACCTTAAGAATTCTATAGGGTTCTATTATACTTCTAATCACTAGATGTTCTTCTAGTGCTAACAATGGAACCATCAGAGAAGCACACTTTTAACAAACGCTGGTACATAAGGACTTCAAGATACTTTTATTACTAAAACGTCTCTCCATATTCCTACTTAATGTTACTTGTGGCTTGCTCGTTACATCGAAAAGGACACACACCAACCATAGATAAACAAGTGTTTATTGTCCGTTCAAATATCCGTGCAACTCTAAAATCCACACTGTTCCTAAGGGTAGTTGTAGCCGGTTAAGAGGTGTTTTACAACATTATTATCCTTGATAATTTATAAGTCTTCTAAAGCCTTAATCAATATCTAGAAGTAAATTAAATACAAAAAAAGTGCCCACAAGTCACTCTCGACTGAACGATGTTTTCTAAAGGGATTCCTAAGATAAATTTCTTGAAAGGAATTTTTTGGGGTGCAAATGGGGTGTGAATGATTTTGAAGAATCACTCGCACCCCATCAATAAATCTAATAATCAGTGTTGCTACAACATTAATACATCTTCAAATATTGTTCTCTCTCCCACGGATGTACAGTCGTACGGAACATATCCCATTCAATCTCTTTCGCTTCGACGAAGTTTGCATAAATATGCTCACCAAGTGCTCCGCGGATTACTTCACTCTTTCCAAGCTCTTGTAATGCTGAATGAAGTGATGATGGCAAGTTGTAGATACCATTTTCATTTCTTTCTTCTTCTGTCATTACATAGATGTTGCGATCAACTGCTGGTGGTGGTGTTAGTTTGTTTTTTATACCATCGAGTCCTGCTTGAAGAATTACAGCCATTGCAAGATATGGGTTGGCTGCTGGATCTACAGAACGAACTTCAATTCGCGTACTTAACCCTCTTGAAGAAGGAATACGAATTAGCGGACTTCTGTTTTGACCTGACCAAGCAACGTAACAAGGAGCCTCATAACCAGGCACTAATCGTTTATATGAGTTTACTGTAGGATTTGTAATTGCTGTGAAACTTTGAACATGCTTTAACACACCAGCCATAAACTGCATAGACGTTTCACTCATTTTATTTTCAGCAGATTCATCAAAAAATGCATTTTCATCACCGTTAAATAAAGAAACGTTAAAGTGCATTCCAGATCCAGCTACCCCAAAAAGTGGTTTTGGCATAAACGTTGCATGCAAACCATGTTTACGAGCAATTGTTTTAACTACTAGCTTGAATGTTTGGATGTTATCACACGCAGTTAATGCATCCGCATATTTAAAGTCGATTTCGTGTTGTCCAGGAGCTTCTTCATGGTGAGATGCTTCTACTTCAAAACCCATTTCCTCTAACTCAAGTACGATATCACGACGGCAGTTTTCTCCTAAATCTACTGGTGCTAAGTCAAAATAACCTCCATGGTCATTTAGTTCAAGTGTTGGTTCACCTTGTGCATCTAGTTTAAATAAGAAAAATTCAGGTTCAGGTCCTAAGTTAAAACTTGTAAATCCTAGTTCTTCCATCTCTTTAAGAACTCGTTTTAAGTTACTGCGCGGATCACCTGCAAAAGGTGTTCCATCTGCTTTATTCACGTCACAGATTAATCTAGCTACTTTGCCTTTACCTGTAATCCAAGGAAACACTACCCATGAATTTAAATCTGGTACTAAGTACATATCCGATTCTTCAATGCGAACGAATCCTTCAATAGAAGATCCATCAAACATCATTTTATTGTCGAGAGCTTTATCGAGCTGACTTACAGGAATTTCAACGTTTTTAATCGTACCAAGAATGTCAGTAAACTGAAGACGAATAAAATTCACCTCATTTTCTTGTACGAATTTTTTTATGTCTTCTTTTGTATACTTGCTCATTATTTCACTCTCCTATTGATTTTTATATTTGAACCTCGCTTTATCGTTAAAAGCGAGAGCAATCCCTTGCCCTAATGGCGCGCGTTGGTGTCTTTGCGCAATTTCCATTTCTTCTCTGAAGATTGCACGTAATTGTGCATCCGTTATAACTTGTTGAACTTCGTTTTGTATTGTTGAATTGTTTTTCATTTCGAAAACTTGTTTAATACCTGCAATATTCACGCCAGTTGCGAGCATATCTTTGATTTCCAATAAAACATCGATATCATCAAGTGAGAACATGCGTTGTTTTCCTTCCGTTCGTGCAGGCTGAATAAGTTCATGCTCTTCATAATATCGAATTTGTCTCGCCGTTAAGCCGGTTAATTGCATAACGATATTCATGGATAACAGTGGCATAGAGCGTCTCCACTCCTTTTCCATCGCTGCACCTCCTCGTATGATATAAAATAGTATATGTCATGTTAGCTAACATGTCAATTCGATGTCAGAAAAACTTACATGATATTTTAAATAAAATAAAAAGCCACTTTCTTTACGAAAAGTGGCTTGAAATTTGATTATTTTAAAGACTGCACCGCTCCTAAAATGGCATATTTTACATGCTCATACGTCAACCCACCTTGGATAAAGGCCGTGTAAGGAGGTCGAATTGGTCCATCTGCCGTTAACTCCATACTAGAACCTTGGATAAACGTCCCCGCCGCCATAATGACATCATCTTCATAACCTGGCATATAAGCAGGTTCGGGAGCAAATTGTGCGTTTACTGGCGAATGCATTTGAATTGCTTTGCAAAACTGAATCATTTGTTCAGCCGTTTGAAACGATACCGATTGAATAAGATCCGTTCTCTTTTGTGTATAATGTGGTTCCGTCGTCATTCCCACTTCTTCTAAAACCGCAGAAGTAAAAATCGCTCCTTTTACCGCTTGTGAAACAATATGAGGTGCCAAGAAAAATCCTTGGTACATGTCCATTAACGTATTTAAAGAAGCACCGGCTTCTGCTCCAATACCCGGGGAAGTCATTCGGTACGCGCACTTAGTTACAAGAGCGCTTTTTCCCGCAATATATCCACCTGTTTTCGCTATACCGCCCCCAGGGTTTTTGATCAGCGAGCCCGCCATTAAATCTACCCCGACATTGGTTGGTTCTAACTCTTCCACAAACTCACCGTAACAATTATCCACGAAAATAATAGCATCTTCCTTGATCGCTCTTATCTTATCGACCATTTCCTTTATTTGTTCCACAGTAAAAGAGGGGCGCACCGCATACCCTTTAGAACGTTGAATTGCAATTACTTTTGTATTTGCTTTGACCGTTTTTTCTACCGTTTTCCAATCTATCGCACCAGACTCAAGAAGGTCAACATGCTGATACGAAATGCCAAAGTCGACAAGTGAGCCTGTATCTTCTTCTCCACCACTTACGATCGATTGGAGTGTATCGTACGGCTTTCCAGTTATGTATAAAAGCTCATCATTTGGTCTAAGAACGCCGAATAAACTAATCGAAATCGCATGCGTCCCGGAAATAATTTGCGGACGAACGAGTGAAGCTTCTGCTCCAAATGTTGTGGCATACACTTTTTCTAACGTATCACGTCCCTCATCGTCATAGCCATAACCAGTGGATGGGTTAAAGTGATGATCACTTACATGATGCGTTTTAAATGCGTGGATTACTTTTTGTTGATTGAAGAATGCTATTTTTTCTACTTCTTGATGATAACTAGCTATTTTCGCTTCCGCTCTATTTGCTAAGTCTAAAACTTCTTCTGATAATGTTGTAGTAAAATTCATCTGTTTCGCTCCTTTTAATGACAAATAGAAAAGACTAATCTCAACGAATGAAATTAGTCTTATAACATCAATTCCGCCTTGGCGTAATTGCGTCCAGATTTTGAACCCGGTCTGCCGGGTTCAAAATCTGTGACATCCACCGAAGGCTTTGGGCCAACAGGATGTTGGTCACTCAGGCGTTGCCGCAGGACGCGGCGATCTTAGCCAGAGTTCCTTGTTATTCAGCAGGGGTTTGAACTTCTGCTGAATAAAGTTAAAATTGTAGCTCGCCTTCCCAATCTAGCATGCCTCCTGCAACGTTCGTTACAGTAAAGCCATTTTCCTCTAGAATTTCGCAAGCCATTGCACTGCGAGCGCCAGCTTTACAAACGATATAATGTGGAACTGACTTGTCGATTTGATCCATGCTTGTTTCTATTTGACCTAGTGCGATATGTTTTGCACCTGGAATAATACCAGTTGCTACTTCTTCGCTTTCACGTACGTCAATGACGCTAACTGTTTCTCCAGCATCTATTTTTTGTAAAAGTTCTTCTGTTGAAATTACATTCATATTTTACTCTGTCCTTCCATATCTATTCCTATAAAATCATAATAGGAACCTGCTAGTCTGTCAATTTCCCCGACTTATTCTTCATTAAGTGTTATAGGCTTAGAAGGAGCAAATGTTGAAATAGCATGTTTGTATATTAACTGTTGTTTTCCATCTGACTCAAAAAGAACGGTAAAATTATCATAAGACTTCACTAACCCTTTTAGTTGGAAGCCATTTAATAAAAATACTGTAACAAAAATATTGTTTTTTCTTAATTGATTCAAATAATTGTCTTGAATATTCATAGGTTTCATTTCAATTCCCCCATTGTACATTTTACATATTTAGAACTCTCCATATCTACTATTCGCGTTAATTCCTAATTATCCTGCAAGAAATCAGTAATTTCTTTTATGATTTTTTCACTATCTACAAAAGGATCATACCAATGGATGTCCATTTTGTTACGGAAGTATGTTAACTGGCGTTTAGCATACCTTCTAGAATTTTGCTTTAAATTATCCAGTGCCTCTTCCAGTGTGAGGATTCCATCCAAGTAAGCATAAATTTCTTTATAGCCGATTGCTTGTATCGATTGAACTCCACGAATCCCACGTTCATGGAGTTTTTCCACTTCGTCTAATAAGCCTTTTTCTACCATCAATTCTACCCGTTTATTTATTCGGTCATACAGAATTTCGCGATTGGTAGTTAGCCCGATAATATAATGGGGATATACTTTTTCGTGTCCTTGGTTTTGTTCAATTTCTTTTTTCTGCTTGCCGCTAAACTCTACTCGTTCGATCGCGCGAATAATTCGTTGAACATTATTAGGATGAATTTCGGTAGCCGTTTCCGGATCTAGCTTTTGTAATCGATTAAATAATTCATCTGGTGATAGCTTTTCCAATTCTCTTTGTAAATCTACATCTATTTTAGGCTGCTCTGTAAAGCGAAAATCATATAAAACGGATTGGATATAGAGCCCCGTTCCCCCAACGATTATCGGTAGTTTCCCTCTCGATGCGATTTCTTCTATTTTCTCTCGCACGATTTTTTGATATTCTGCCACCGAAAAACTATCTGTCGGATCCTTTATATCTAATAAATGATGGGGAACTCCTTCCATTTCCTCTTCTGTAATTTTAGCCGTTCCAATGGAAAGTTCTCGGTAGATTTGCATGGAATCTCCGTTAATAATTTCTCCCTTAAATGATTTTGCAAGCTCAATACTCAAAGCAGTTTTTCCCACTGCTGTCGGTCCTACGATTGCTAGTACTATTGGTTTCTCAGTCATCTTTTAACATCCAGTTTATGATAAATTGATATGTGTCCTGCTTACTCACTTCGTTTAAAATTTCATGTCGTGCGTTTTCTACTAGTTGAACTGTCACATTTTCCATTCCTACATTCGTCAAACCTTTCGCAACTTTAAAAATATCTTTTCCAGATTTACCAACCGGGTCTTCTAAACCACTAATTAATAATACAGGTAAATCTTTTCTCACTTTCGTTAGTTCTTGTTCTTTATGGATTATTTTCAAACCATCAAAGAGATCTATATAAAACTGATTCGAAGGGATAAAACCACAATACGGATCGTCGATATACTTTTTCACTTCATTTGCATCTGAACTTAACCAATCGAAATCTGTCTTGGCATCTTTAAATTGCTTATTGAATCCACCAAAGGAAAGCTTGTTAAGTAAAGCACTTTCCGATTGCGGTGTTTTCTGTTTGGAAGCAAGTTTCCCAATTATAGTACCAATATCCCCCATTACACCAGGGCTAAATGCTGTGCCACAAATGATTACTTTGGCAAGGGATTCACTATATTTTTGCATATATCTTCTTGCAACGAACGATCCCATACTATGCCCAAATAATATAAGTGGCAGCGCTCCGATATCTTCTCTCACATGCACTAATACTTCCCGAACATCTTCTGTTACTCGTTCAAAACCATCTTGTTCTGCAAAAAAACCTTGTTGTCCATTTTTTTCTGCTGTTTTTCCGTGACCACGATGATCATGACCACTCACAATAAAGCCATTCCCCACTAAAAATTGTGCAAATTCATCGTAACGCTCTATATGCTCTGCCATCCCATGCAAAAGATGCACATGCCCGATCGGGGGTTGTTCCGGCATATATTTGACAATATGAATTAAGTGATGATCAGACATTTGACCTTCTAGAATCGTTTTCAGAGAGCAGCCCTGCTTTCATGTGTAGTAGCTTCCGTTAATAGTGTATCTAATTGTTTTTCAAACGTACTCATTTGTTGTTCGCTATACTGCAACAATTGACCCATTACGTTTATTATACCCTCTTTATACTTTTTATATTGATCGATTTGAAAATATAGCATGCCCGTTCTTCTCACTAAGAAGTCAGCAGGCGAATAGGCCATCTCTTCATGAACTGCATAATAGACTTGTGCGAGTATACTTAACGGCAATTTAGATGGCATGGTTGATAATATATGGGCATAGTGAAATACTCGATCTACATTGGTTCCGTAAAATTTCGCTAATCTTTTTCCTTCTGCTATGGTTAAGCCGTAGGAAGGGGCAACTTGTGCTTTTGTCGCAACGAAAGCTTCCAATTGGTCTGCTCCTCCAATATCGCCACCCGATAAGGGTACATGCTTCGTGACACAAGGACCATATTGTTCATCACCTAACTCTTTGGAAATTGCATTCACAATTGTTTCCGCCATTTTACGATACCCTGTTAACTTTCCACCAGCAATCGTAAATAATCCAGCCTCCGACTGCCAAATTTCATCTTTTCGAGAGATTTCGGAAGGATTTTTCCCGTCTTCATAAATGAGGGGACGGACTCCAGCCCAAGTCGATTCTACCTGTTTTTTAGAGACATGCACGAGTGGAAACATATGATGAATGGCATTTACTAAATAGTCCACATCTTCTTCTGTTGCCGTAGGATGTTCGATATTACCCTCGAAAAATGTGTCGGTTGTGCCAACATATGTTTTGCCATCACGCGGGATGGCAAAGATCATTCGTTTATCCGGTGCATCAAAATAAATAGCCTGCCTTAATGGAAAAACAGATTGATCCATGACAATATGGACACCTTTTGATAACTTTAACCTTTTCTTATTGTCAATGGCATCTAGTGCTCGAACCGTATCTACCCAAGGACCTGTTGCATTAACGATTTTTTTCGCATGGATATGAATACGTTTATTTTTTATTACATCGACAACTTCTGCACCAATGATTTTGTTTTGTTCATTATATAAAAACGATTTTGCTTTAGCATAGTTTAAACAAACGGCACCTTTTTCGATTGCCTTTTTCATCACTTCAATCGTTAATCTCGCATCGTCTGTTCGATATTCAACGTAATAGCCCCCGCCTAGCAAATCTTTGCTTTTAATAAGCGGTTCTTTTTCCAGCGTTTGTTCAGGCGTTAACATATGACGCCGCTCTTCTTTTTTAACGCCTGCGAGAAAATCATATACTTTTAATCCAGCAGAAGTGCTAAGTGGTCCAAATGTTCCTTTTTTATGAAATGGAAGTAGCATCCATTCTGGTTCTGTCACATGAACAGCGTTTTCATACACAATTTCTCGTTCTTTCCCGACTTCCGCTACTACTTTCACATCCAGTTGTTTTAAATAGCGAAGTCCCCCGTGCACTAGTTTCGTCGATCTACTGGAAGTTCCAGCAGCGAAATCTTGCATCTCCACTAATGCAACAGACATGCCACGCGTCACTGCATCTAATGCGATACCCGCTCCTGTAATACCTCCACCAATGACCAATACATCGAATTCGTAAAAATTTAATGTGTGCAAAATTTGTTCTCGTTCCACAGAAGATCTCATTTACTCCACCTCTTCATCTGAAAGTTTGAATACTCTTGTTGCTTCGACTGCTTTTTTCCACCCTTTATATAGTTGGTTGCGCATAGGCTGTTCCATTTTTGGTTCATATAGTTTTTGACTTTCACGCATATCGGAAAGTTCCCGCTCATCTTTCCAATAACCAGTGGCTAGCCCTGCTAAAAAGGCGGCGCCGAGTGCAGTTGTTTCATTTAACTTAGCTAGTTCGACAGGTAGGTCTAATAGGTCACTTTGAAATTGCATAAGAAATTCGTTCCCTACAGCACCCCCGTCCACCCGGAGTACTTCTACCCCCACACCGGAATCTTGTTCCATTGTATGAAGTACATCTTTCGTTTGATATGCTAGCGATTCGAGTGTCGCACGAATGAAATGCTCTTTTGTCGTTCCTCGAGATAACCCGAAAATGGCACCTCTTGCATCTGAATCCCAATAAGGTGTACCAAGACCTACAAAAGCTGGAACAATATAAACCCCTTCTGTCGACTCCACTCTTTTAGCATAATCTTCCGAGTCCTCTGCTTTTTTCACCATACGAAGCCCATCCCTGAGCCATTGAATGGCTGAACCGGCAACAAATACACTACCTTCTAACGCATACGTCACGTTGCCATTTAATCCCCATGCTATCGTTGTCAGTAGCCCTGAAGATGATTGAACCGCTTCTTCTCCTGTATTGAGTAGCATGAAGCAACCTGTACCATAGGTGTTTTTAGCCATTCCTTTATCAAAACAGCATTGACCAAATAATGCGGCTTGTTGATCCCCTGCTGCTCCTGCAATATCAATTGCTTTCCCAAAAAATACGGAAGGATCAGTTTGTGTATAAATTTCTGAAGAAGATGCAACGTTTGGAAGCATATTCATCGGGATATTTAGCTTATCGCAAATTTCTTGGTCCCACTTTTGTTCATAAATGTTATATAGCATCGTTCTAGAAGCATTCGAGTAATCCGTCACATGGCTACTTCCATTTGATAGTTTCCAAATTAGCCACGTATCGATCGTCCCAAAAAGAAGTTCCCCTGCTTCTGCTTGGTCTCTTGCTCCATCAACATTATCTAAAATCCATTTTACTTTCGTAGCAGAAAAATAAGGATCTAGCATGAGTCCTGTTTTTTCCTTGAAAAATGCATCGAGCTTTTCTTTTTTCAACTCATCAATAATGCTTTGTGTTTGTCTTGATTGCCAAACGATTGCATGATAGATTGGCCTGCCTGTTTTCTTATTCCAAACGACCGTTGTTTCACGCTGGTTTGTAATACCAATTGCATGCACATTTTCTGGTTGGTTGCCACTTTCCGTAAGAACTGCTGCAATGACCGACAAAACAGAGCCCCAAATTTCTTGTGCATCATGTTCCACCCATCCAGATTTCGGAAAATATTGTGTAAATTCCTTTTGGGCAGTGTGCACAATATTGCCTTGTTTATCAAACAATATTGCGCGCGAGCTCGTAGTACCTTGATCAATCGATAAAATAAATTTCCCCATTTAGACCCCTCCTACATGACTCGTTTAAACATCTTCTCCACTTCATACGTCGAAAAATGCACAATGACAGGTCGACCGTGCGGACATGTAAGTGGATGTTGCGCATTTTTCAAGCTTACTAACAGTTGCTCCATATCATGTAGCGTTAAGTAATGATTCGCTTTGATCGATAATTTACAGCTCATCATAATAGCTGCTTCTTCTCGCAGTTTTTTAATATCCACTTTTCGATTTGTTAATACTTGTTCGATTAAACTTTCAATAATCTTTGTTTCATGACCTTTCGGAAACCATGTTGGATGCTCACGTATGACAAAACTGGAAGCACCAAACTCCTCTAAAAATATCCCCACGTCTTGCAGTTCTTGTAGTGATTCTTTAATCCGGTATGCTTCATCTAGCGAATAGTGAAACGTAAGAGGTAGTAGTAGCGCTTGCCGCTCACTAGCGTTTACTTCTCCCACTTTTTCTTTGTAAAATTCATATTTGATCCGTTCCTGTGCTGCGTGTTGGTCGATTAAATAAAAACCATCATCGCTTTGCGCAACAATATATGTTCCATGGATTTGTCCTACTACATGTAAATCCGGAAAAGGCTGTTTTGATTCCACTTTTTCTTCTACATATGCTTCAATGACTGGTACTGGCTCTTCTTGTAACGGTTCAAGCGTTTCATGAATGGTTGCTTCATGAATGATCGTTGGTTGCTCTATTATTTCTTCCGTTTCCTGCACAATCGGTTGTTCAGATGGCGCATATGTTTGTTTAAAGAAGTCGAATTGCACGCTCTGTTGCTTTTTCACTTCTGGTTTTTCCATTATTTTTGGTGGTTGTTGTACTCGGTGAATAACCGAACGGATTGTTTGACGAACAAGCTCCATTAGTTCTTTTTCTTTACTAAGTCTTATTTGATGCTTAGCTGGATGGACGTTTACATCCGTAAGCATTGGGTCTGTTTCGATATTTAATACAACAATTGGATATCTTCCTATTGGTAGGAGCGTATGATACGCATCTACGATAGCGTTATTTAAACCATAATGCTTAACCCAACGACCATTCACTAAAATAGTTATATAGTTTTTAGACGCTCTTGTAATTTCGGGCATCGTGGCAAATCCAGAAATTTGAAAATCGGACGATTCCTTTTCGAATGGAACCATTTTCTTCACATTCGTCACACCGTAGATCGAAGCGAGCACTTGCCGTAAATCTCCTCTTCCACTCGTTTGAATAATCGTTTGTCCATTATGGATGAGCTTAAATGCTATGTTCGGATAACTAAGTGCTAATCTGTTGATCAAATCGATCGAATGACCAAGTTCTGTTTGGATAGTTTTCAAATATTTTAATCTAGCAGGTGTATTAAAAAACAATTGCGTAACCGCGATATCTGTTCCTCTACGAATAGGTGCTGGTGTACAAGAAATAATTCGCCCACCTTCCAGTTCCACCTTCGTTCCGACATTGTCACCATCTGATGTCCATAAATTAATTTTGGAGACAGAGGCTATACTGGCAAGCGCTTCCCCTCGAAAACCTAACGACCTGATACGAAACAAATCATGCTCCGTCGTGATTTTCGATGTCGCATGTCTCGAAAAGGACTGCACGGCATCAGCTTCGTCCATCCCTTTTCCATTATCTGTTACTTGAATTTTCGCTAACCCTGCTTCTTCTAATATGATTTCAATCGATGTACTTTCTGCATCGATTGCATTTTCTACTAATTCTTTTACGACAGAAGCGGGACGTTCTACTACTTCCCCTGCAGCAATTTTATTGGAAAGTAGCTCTTCCATTACGATGATTTGTCCCATTTTCTTCACCTACTTTTTAGTCTAATTCATTTTGTAGTTCATATAGTATTTGTAATGCAGCTAGTGGCGTTGTTCCGGAAATATTAATTTTTTTCAGCTTTTTCATTACTTTATCTGCCGCGGGATGTGCTTCAGACAGATTCGTTTGTTTTGGCGGTTGTGGTTGTTCATCAAAGAACGATAACTGTTGTTCTTGAACGGATGTTTCCGGCAGCTCATTCTTTTCTTGTTGTTCGAATGTATCCAGTATTTCTCGTGCACGCTTGAGTATTTCTTCTGGTAATTGAGCTAATTCTGCTACATGGATACCATAGCTTTTATCGGCTGGACCGTTTTTTAATTTGTGCAGAAACACGACTTTCCCATCTTTTTCAGTCGCTGCAACATGAACATTGCGAAGTTTCGCTAACGTTTTTTCTAAATCGGTTAGCTCATGATAGTGTGTGGAAAATAGCGTATTGGCGCCAATATGATTATGAATATATTCCATCATTGCTTGTGCTAAGCTCATGCCGTCGTACGTAGATGTCCCACGCCCAATTTCATCAAAAAGGAGGAGACTTTTACTAGTCGCATTCATAATGGCATGTTGGGATTCCATCATTTCGATCATAAATGTACTTTGCCCACCAGCTAAATCATCGGCAGCTCCAATACGTGTAAATATTTTATCGACGATTGGCAATTCTGCTGATTCCGCCGGCACGTAGCAACCTATTTGTGCCATAATAACTGTAATAGCAATTTGTCGCATAAACGTACTTTTACCCGACATATTAGGCCCAGTGATCAGTAACATATTTTCCTCTTCGGTTAATAGACAATCATTTGGCACATATAATTGATTGTTCATCATTTTTTCTACGACCGGATGTCTTCCTTCTTTTATAATCATCGCATTCGTATCGTGAAATTCCGGCTTCGTTAGACGGTACTTTTCAGCTACTTGTGCAAAGGAAATATAAACGTCTAGCTCACTAATTTGTTTGGCAAGCTTTTGTACCCGAGGAATGTATGCTTTAATCTCTTCTCTTAATTGGGTAAATAAATCATATTCTAGTACTAAGCTCTCCTCTTCCGCAGAAAGAATGAGCGATTCCTTTTCCTTTAACTCATCTGTAATATAGCGTTCCGCATTTGCAAGTGTTTGTTTGCGTACGTATCGTGCTTCATCCGCAAGATGAATATTCGATTTCGTTAACTCGATATAATAGCCAAATATGCGATTATACCCTATTTTTAAGTTTTTAGCGCCAGTGAGTTCTCGCTCTTTTTGTTCCAGCTCAGCAATCCATCTTTTACCATTCACAGAAGCGTCTCTCAATTGATCTAATCGGTCGTGATAGCCATCTTTAAGGACTCCACCATCTTTCACAGATATAGGAGGATTTTCATGAATAGCGTCTTCTAACTTTGTCCAAATATCTTGACAATCCTCTATTGCCTGTCCAAGATCGATTAATGCTTTATTATTTGCATGCAATAATTGCTCTTTAATAGAAGGAATTTTAGACAAAGACTGCCTTAGTTGTGCGAGATCCCTTCCTCCTGCACTTCCAAACCCGATTCTTCCTACTAGTCGTTCCAAGTCATATACTTCTTTAAATGCTTCTTTTATTTCTTCGCGTAACATAAAATCTTCTAGAAAGCTTGTGACTACTTCTAATCGGGCTTCAATTGCATGTTTGTTGGCAAGTGGTTGATGGATCCATTGTTTTAACTTTCGTCCCCCCATTGCTGTAACCGTCTCGTCCAGTAACCATAATAAAGTTCCTTTTTGCTCTGCATTTCGAATAGAAGAAATAAGTTCTAAATTTCTTTTAGAGTGGTAGTCAATTGCTAAAAAAGAGTCTCTACGCTGGAATGTAAAAGGTTGAATATGTAATAGCGAGCGCATTTGTGTTTTTTGAATGTACTGCAATAATCGTTTCACTGTTCGTTGTGTTTCTAGTGGGTGATTGGGAACGTATTTTTCAATTGATTGATCATTCGATTCATCTTGTTCGATCGATAGAGTGAAGTCATGGATCGCTGATAAATCGTTGATCAATACATACATTTGTTCACTCACGATCAATTCTTTTGCTTGAATTGCTAGTAATTCTTGTACGACTTCTTTTTCATCCCCATGCAGGATTGTCGTAAATCCGTCACCTGTTGAGACGTCTAAATAAGAAAAAGCGACTTCGTTGGGCGAAATCACATCCGCTGACGCAATAAAATAATTCGTTTTATGTTGCATTCCTTTTCCTTCAATAATCGTCCCTGGGGTGATTAATCGGACGACTTCTCTTTTTACAACGCCTTTAGCCTGTTTTGGATCTTCGACTTGCTCACAAATCGCTACTTTATGTCCTTTACTAATAAGCGTTTCAATATATCCTTGTGCAGAATGATGAGGCACACCGCACATTGGAATGCCATCTTTTCGACTCGTTAGCGTAATTTCTAAAATAGCCGCTGCTTTTATCGCGTCATCATTAAATAGTTCGTAAAAGTCGCCTAAGCGAAAAAATAAAAAGGCATCTAAAAATGCTTCTTTTATTTTTATATATTGTTGCATCATAGGAGTTTGTGTTGTCATGAATTGCCCTTCTCTCTCTTCTATAAACTTTCTATTTTATTATAACAAATCAAAGGAGAGAGCGCTTATGTTAATAAAACTCCCCAAGTGCAATGAATCGAGCGGCACACTTCTCCCAACAACTCTTTTAAATACCGTAAAGCAAATGAAAAAACTACCATTGTGAATGGAAGTTCACACAAATATAGGAATAATGCGTCGTAAGCAGTTACCGCTTGAATTTCCGCTGCTGGGCGTACGCTTTCCGCTTCAATCAATAAGAATTTCTTGCTAATTTGGCGTCTGTTGATATCAGAAACTCAAATTTAGCCGGTTCACTTCGCAATATTTATTAAACCTAATTAGAATATGCTGTCTCCAAATAAGTGGAGCATTTACTAGGAAACCCATTTATTAGGACAATACCTCGTATTCATCGTCTTCTCACTCCAAGTGAACTTACTTTTTTAAGATTTGGTTGCTATCGTGCTGATTAAGTTGCTTTCCATAAGTGATTGATTGCTCATATCCATTTACTGAATCCCTATACATTTATATACTAGTTCGTATAGAGATAAAGCACATCAAAACATCAGTTGGATTGGTTTAGTCTTGTTCAGCGGTTAATTGGTCACTTTTATGATGGGCTATGTCATGTTTACAGCGCATTTAATCTCCATTACTACATAAGGATTGAAATTAGAGCTGTGACGCTGATTAGCTGGCAAATTTCGTGGATTGGAGCGGAAGGATGGCGACTCCAGCCGAATGAGTGAGAAAGATGAGCCATCGCAGGCGAACGCGAAGCGTCGGCGATGGCTCATCGCTCACCCAGCGGAAAGCGTCCACCCTGCAGCGGAAATCCTTGCGGTAACTGACTAAAGACGCATTATTCGTATATTGCGTTTACCTTCTGTTGTTTAATGAAAGCTAAAAACACAACATAAATATTTTATTAATTCCTAGAACAAAAAAAAGCCGGAAATACTGACCGGCTTGTTACAGTGATGAAGAATGATCCGCTTCGCTAGACGAACTAGACGAGCTATGAGAGCCTGATGAACTAGACGAACTTTCGAATGCCCATTCTTCTTCAACGTCTTCATCTTGTACTTGGATGCAAATCGTCGTTTCTCCCACTACTTCTGCAAGTAGCTCCCGTTCTACTGTCACTTGGAATTTAGAACCCTTTTCAGTAATAATTGCTTCTGTACAATTTGGCTGTTGAATAACACGCACATGTACTTCTTCACCGGTTCCGGTTGTATCTTTATCACGATAATGTAATTTAATGCGGTCTTTATAATGGATGGTTTCTGTAAAAACAGACGTTTTCGAATGATCATGATGTGCATACCAAACGTTTATGTCAAATTTCCCCGTTACTTCAACGAATCTACCATGTTTTTTCGATTGGCAAGTATGATTGATAACCCAGCACCCTAATATACTAGATGGAGTATTTGGCGGAGTAAGAACCTCACTAGATTCCGTTCTTTTTTTCCCTTTAGCTACTACCGCTTTCGTCACAATTTGTCGCAAGTGTTTCATGTTTTTCCTCCTTGTATTCAAGTCATAACATCATATGCGCATTATGCCCAATCGGTTCATCCGCTTTCGATAATTCGTTGACCTTTCAATAGAATCAGCATACAATTAAAGGATAATGAAGGAAGAGTGAGGTTTTGAAATGGCGTTTTTTGAAGTAATTCATGTAGCCAATCAACAAGAGGCTGCTACTATCGTGCAAGATAATCTAGAAAAAGATCTAAAAGCGAACGAATTAAACGTATTAGGTTTAGCAACTGGGAGCACTATGATTCCTATTTATAAAAAACTAGTGGAATCATCTTTAGACTTTTCCGAAGTTACCGCTTTTAACTTAGATGAATATATAGGATTAGCACCGACCAATGTCAATAGCTATGCTTATTTTATGCAAGAGCATTTATTTGCACACAAACCATTCAAAGAAACGAATATTCCAAACGGAAAAGCGCATGATTTAGATGCAGAATGTGCACGTTATGAAAGTCAATTAAACGAGCATCCACTAGATATTCAGTTTCTAGGTGTTGGCGAAAACGGGCATATTGCATTTAATGAGCCTGGTACTTCTTTTGATTCGGTCACGCATGTTGCGCAGTTAACAGATTCAACACTTGGCGTGAACAGTCAATATTTTGACGACGAGGAGGAAATTCCTCAAACTGCTTTCACGATGGGGATTGCTTCTATTATGAAAGCAAAAAAAATCATTTTATTAGCTTTCGGCGAAAAGAAACGTCCAGCAATCGAAGCCTTACTTGGGGATGCAATTACAGAAGAATGGCCAATTACGATTTTGAAAAACCATCCGCATGTGACGGTTATTACGGATATTAAGTAACGCAAAAAGGACTTCCAATTTAGCTGGAAGTCCTTTTTCATATCCATTATTTATGAAATTCACTTCTTAATACATACACAACATCATAATTCTCTAGCTCACTAATTCGACTATCCATATCCGAATAAAATTCCGTAGAGAGCGTACTCATTCCATTACCGTTTGCATAACAATTAGTTGCCAAAACGATATGATCTGAAACTGGTATGCTTTCTAAATGACTACTTCCCCATGTACTTTGATTTGCAGTCGGCAATACTTGGCGGGAAGTTATTTTACTAGAAGAATGATCATCACCCACATTAATATTAAAAATGACTGTTTCTTCATCCAATGATATTTTAGATGAAGAAAAAATAATTATGCCATTTTCCTTAATATCCGTAGTTAGTCGACCAATATTTTCTTCTGTAAGCTTGCCGAATTCATATTTATCTATCCATACAGATACTTGTTTGTACTTTTTATCTGTGTGAAAATCGAAAACAAATGACTGATCACTAGTTGATGAAAGGAGAAATTTTTCTCTATCTGTTAGCTTAGCTTCCGATAATCTATTATCTAATTTTATGTCATTTTCACAAGCAATCAAAAAGAACAAGAGTAATACAAAAGAAACACTAATAGCTCTCTTTATCATGAGGTTTCTCCCCTAAAAATTCTTCTTTTAAACTATGAAAAACCTTAAGCTTTGTCCAAGTAGATATCCAGTCTTTTTTTCGAACTCTCTCTTCGTAAACTACTCTTAACCTCTCTGTTGTCAAAAAGATGGGGGTGGGTCTAACTTCAAGATGAATAACGTCTTTTATCCCGTGCGGTGCAGCTAAAATCACATTGTCTTGACTATCTAATTTTACTCCCAATGCCGTTACAGTTTCAGGAAAGTTTGCTATGCCATCTACTGAAGATGTATAAGGTGGTAAGTTATTGATCACATGCATTCTTGCTTGGTTTTTTACAGACCATGGGATATTTGGCACCATATTTTTTAATTGTTCTTCTAACTCTTTTTCCAGATCCTCCTCCATATTAGTTGGATCAAAATAGATAACATCAATATCTTTCAATAAAGTCCGCTCTTTGTATCCGTGAAGAACATCCCAAATTATTGAACGAACAAAACCTGCACAAATCCACCAATCTGGTAGGTTTAATAACTTTGCAGCCTTTAATAATTCCATCATCCACTCGTCTTCTTTAATCACTCTTATAATATCTTTTTCGCTTTTAATATTCACTTACTAACCACTTCGTTCAACTTTCTCGGAAATATTTTCATCCACCCTATTAAAATACCGATCACTAACAGGATAATATAGACAAATAGACCAAAAGGAATCTTCATAAGGATAAAATGAACAAGCACGAAAAGTCCAACGACTAATACCCCTCCAAAAACTTTGAACGTACTCATATCCTGCATATGTTCATGCGAATGAGAAAATGGATATCCTTCCTTGTTAAATAATACATACGAAACAAGTGCCAACGCAATTGCCGCAAGTAGCACGACGATTAAATCTGTTAAAATTCGAAACGAAAAAATCCATAAAAATAAAATACATAGTACTAAATAGATCGGTATAAAATAATTCATAATACATGCTTTTAATGTCCCGCTATAAATGGCAGACTCATTTTGAATAGGTGCAACCCGATAAATCCATTGCGCTTTGTATGTACTTGAAAACTTTAGCATATGAACAATCGTTGGAATCATCGCCAAACTAAAGTAAATAACTAAATACATATTCCCTTGGCTCATTTCTTCAAATGAACGATTTCTCAGGTCATTAAAAAGGAATACGAATGGAAAGATTAGCGCAAATCCTATCTGCGGATAGACTTTCAGCTTGAGCTCGCGTTCTTGCTTCATCATTAACGATGAAAATAAGTAAAATGTTCGTTCTTCTTTCCTTCTACATAAAACAGTTGCCCAAAAGCGATCTAGATGACGCGATTTCTTGTGGTTTCTTTTAGAATCACTTAATAATTTGGCTAGATTTCGTTCAAAAGCTGGCATAAGTCGAATATATAATAGGATGGATAAGAGTGGTCCTAATACCGCTAATACAGTAAAAATAATAATAGGAAATGATAAATTTTTATTTAATATCAACTCAAACGGCGCGCTAAACCATAATGGCGGAAGGAACAAATGCCACCATACAAAAGAATATGTGATTTCAAAATTGACGAATTCAAATACTCGAGCTACAAGCTGATAACTAATCATTATCGCTAAAGTTAATATAATTTGTACATAATTAATCATATCCTTTAGCTTTTCTCCACTAAAAAAACGTAGGATGAATAAGTAAACAAATGCAGTAAACACGACTACTAAACAACTAATCAGTACAACATCCAACATAAATATGAGAGTAAATCCAATTCCATGTCTAAAAATACTCACGATTAGTGGAACAATGACAAAAGAACCTGTTAACAAAAACATATAAATTAATATATGGACTATTTTCGCAGCATTAAGAGTACGGTTGCTAATCGGTTTCGAGTGAAGGATATTTTTATCTCGGATATCGAGCAGAACAGCTGAAAAATCGGATACCATAGATGTCATCACGATAAACATGAGGACACTAAACAGAATACTCATAAAGAACATAGATTGATTCCCAAAAAATAAAAATGGAGTCAGTAATAATACTCCGTATAGCCCGTACATCCATAAAGACTTTAGAAACTGATTCCCTTCTTTTTTCACTTTCGTACCATTGAAAACAGTAGGCATTCGTCTACCATCCATCGTCAGCTTTAATTGCAAAATTTTACGCATCACTTCATAATCTATATGCATTTTTTGAAATATCCACTTGAAACGATCTAAAATTCGAAGCGATGTAAAATCATGCATGAGCGCTTCCCTCACTTACTATTTCCACAAACTTTTCTGCAATCGCTTTATGTTCCGAAAACCCTGTAATTTGATTAAATATTTTTTCTAATGTCCCTTCTTCACTTTGAGCTTGTAATTCCTCAAACGTACCATCTGCTAAGACTCTACCTTCCACAAGTAGAATAATCCGGTTACTTATTTTCTCCACGACGTCCATAATATGAGAAGAATAGAAAATAGTCTTTCCACGTGACGCAAGCTGATCGAGGATTTCTTTAATAATCATGACACTATTAGCGTCTAAGCCACTTAAAGGTTCATCAAAAAACAATAATTCCGGGTCATGCAATAAACTAGAAATAATAAGCACTTTTTGTCTCATTCCTTTTGAGAAAGAAGATAATCGTTGATAGAATACAGCCTCTAAACTAAATTCTTTCATCAATTTGAAGGCTTTACTTTCTGCTTCTTCGCTACTTAGTCCATATAACTCCCCTGTAAACGTTAAATACTCACAAGCAGTAAGATTATCATAAAGTTCCGCTGTTTCTGGTACGTAGCCAATTTTTCGTTTATACGTCACATCGCCATTGGCAATATCTTTTCCAAAGATTTCAATTTTCCCTTCATAACCTTCGATTAACCCAAGCATGATTTTAACAGTAGTACTTTTCCCCGCACCATTTGGACCAATATAGCCGATAATTTGTCCTCGATATACTTCCAAATTAACACCGTTCAGTACTTGTTTAGGACCAAAACGCATCGTAACATCTTGTAAAGATAAAACTTTTTCTTTATTCATTTAAAAGCCCCCACCATTTCTTTCGTCATATGCTTACCATTTTTCCTATATACTGTTAATTATACATCTAAAATGCATAAGAAGGAAAAGAATATTCAAACTATTGATATTCTATACTTCCGTCTATTGAATCTATCTCTCAAAAAGTGAAAGGCTAAAGAAAGAAGCCCTTATTTTGAACAAAATTGATCAAAATAGGGCTATTTTTCATACCTATATGGCTTTTTGTAATATAGATTTTGAGCATTTTAAAATTTCCATGGGAGTTGGAAGAAAAGTATCGTGTAGTTTAAAAGGTTCTAGTCATTTACTCACTATTTGGAAAAAAAATGAGCAGTAAAAGGCTATTGGAATTTCTTTAACGTTGTAATATTTTACTATTTCCTAGCGTTACCTCTTATAGAAAAATTAAAGCATGTATTAATGCGAGTCCAGTAGTTCCTAATATTGGTGCAATTTTTAACAGCATTAGCCCACCAGTTGTTGAAATTATCGGATCAAGCGGGTCTTTTGCAGGTGAAGCTAGAAGATTGATGAATCGTTCCCATCTATTAGATTTCATAGGGAAATCCGGTATATCTATGTGATATTCATCCAACTTCGTGCACAGATGATGATCCTTATTAAAGGGATCCTGACTCATATTCATCTCTCTCCAATTCTTCTTTTAATTTTTTGATTGCTATGTGTAATCTTGATTTAACCGTCCCTTTTGGAATTCCAAGGATTTTTGCTATTTCCTCTTGTGACAAATCGTGATAGTAAAAAAGTAATACAACGGCACGCTGTATTTCAGGGAGCTTTGCAACGGCTTCCCGAATGGTCATTCTGTCTAATTGATGAAATTCTTCGGTCTGTATCGGAGTAAGAAAGGGTAAAAGGTTTCTCCATCTCTTGCGGCGATTTAATTTTGTTATCATCAATCGATATGCAATTTGAAAAAGATATGATTTTAGTTTTCCCTTACTTGGATTGTAATCATACTTATAACGTTGTAGTTTTACAAATGTGTCTTGAACGACATCAATGCTTAATTGCTCATCTCTTGAATAACGGAAAATAAACGAATAAAGAGATTGTTTTAATAGAGCGTAGATTCCTTCTAACGCTTCGTTATCACCATTTTGATAAGCGATCATTAATTCATCTTCACGTTCACTCAATCTCATCGCCCCAGCGTTCCTTGATAGCTTTCAACGTCATGGATACCCTACAAATTAAGTAAATAATTGATACAAGTGTCCATACTTGTGCTTGGTTTGTAAAAAATTGCACAAAAACATTCTCAACTGTTTCACCACTAGAGACTAAAAAATTAAGAACCTGAACACAGATAATGGAATATACAGCTAGACCAATTGTAAGTGTATCAAAAACGTTCCACCTTAAATATATTTTCGTTTTCTTATAATTAATCTTACCATTTTCACGGACAACATATTTGCGATCCATTGGAATAGCAATCGCTAAAATTAAAACCAATAAAAAACCTGCAACGATAAGAGAAACAATCCAACCAGTATCCATTTGTAACATCCCCAATCTATCCTCTTTTCTAACTATACAAATGAGAAGACAAAAAAGTTCAATTAAAATGAAAAAAGTTTTTTGTCTTTCCTTCCCGTTAACCATACATGCAGCATGTATGCAAAGAATAGAAAAAAACAAGCACCCCATTCGCTAGAAATGGAGTGCTTACATTAAAGAAAGTAAATATGAATTTATACTATAATATTAGAAATGCGATTAATTATCTTTAGGGATTAATTTAAAATTGTACTCCGTAATAGAAAATGCTTTATTAAATCCATTCTTTTGTTGTTCGCTGACGCTATCAACTTTCTTTAAATCTAAAATTAAAGAATCTTTTACAGCTCCAATGGCATCTGAGTCAATCCACGGGTCATTTGGGATAAATAGCATCGTTGTTAGCTCATTAAAGTCTTCCGCTACAATTTTAAAGTGAATATGTGCCGGACGCCATGCGTGACGACCAATGCGTTTTAAGAACTTACCGGTCGGACCACCTTTACCAATTTCATAGCCTCCAGGTAAAATCGACTTAAATTCATAACGTCCTTTTGCATCTGTTTCAATACGAGCACGTAAGTTGTATTCCGGTTGGTTTGGGTCTTCGTTTTCATAATCGCCTTTTTCATCCGCTTGCCATACATCCACAATCGCATGAGGAATTGGATTACCATGCACGGATAATACTTGACCAACCATTACATAAGGCTGCTCACTTTTTAAAATTGCTTCATTGGTACATAGTTGTGCTGGAGTTTTCACTAATGGTGCATTTGCACGATATAATGGCCCTTCTACGTTATGGTCTGTCACATGCTCCTCATGATCGTGATGGTGAGCTAAGTCATTCACTAACACCGAAACACCCATAACATCCGATAATAAGATATATTCATTTTTAACACCGACTTCTGTCAAGAATTCGATTGCAGAAATCCATTCTTCCTCTGTTACTTTGTACTCTATGACTACATCATGAATATTTTTTGTTAGTTTTTCCGCAATATCATATAAGCGTTGATCTTTCTTTTCGACTACAACTAACTTTTGGTCCATACAATACCCCCTAAATAATTGTTACGGTGCATGACCGCCTGATATGTCAAACATTTATTTTACATATGCAAGTTCAGGTCGTTTTCCTTCAAAAGCATATTGTAGTAGTTCCTGAATTCCTTCTTTATTTACTGGACGTGGATTGTAGTATGGGTTTTGGGTTGCTATTTCTGCTACTTTATCAAGATCACTTTCTTTTATTCCTAATGCCTCTAAAGATGTATGGCTTCCTAATGAAGAAGATAAATCATATAAAGCACCTGGTACATCATCTGGTGTTGTATTTAACGCACGCGCTAATGCTTCCATTGCTTCTGGTATATGGGATGCGTTGTATTGAATCGCATATGGTAAAATGACTGTGTGTGTTTCTGCGTGTGGAAGATTAAATGTCCCACCTAGTGTATGACATAATTTATGGTGTAATGCCATACCTACTGAACCAAGTACCATACCGCCCAGCATTGTGCCGTATTGTGCTTCACCGCGTGCTTCCATATCTTCTGGGTTTTCAAGAATTCTTGGAAGACTGTTTGCTAATGCACGTGCACCATCTTCCGCAAACAATGAAACAATCGGGTTGGCGTTTTCTGCGTATAATCCTTCCGCACAGTGTGCAATAGCGTTCATTCCGCTCGTGACTGTTAGCCCTTTTGGTAAAGTTAAAGTTAA
>NZ_JBIWEX010000012.1:0-123134 GCF_044762745.1 Psychrobacillus sp. NPDC096426
TCAAATGTTGGTGTGGTAACTACATTTTACACGAGGTCGTTATGGGCTTCTTTTAATTCAACTTATAGGTGTTGCACTTAATATTACAATTCGTCTAAACAAAAAAGCTCGAAGACATTATATCCATCCATACAAGGAGTGGAACAATGTCATTCGAGCTTATAAATTCGAATTAAAATAAAAGAAATCATGACAACTAGGTCATAATCCAATTATTTCATTGCCACTCATAGTCAGCTTATTTACGGTAAGCCGGTAGAAACTTGCAGGCCATATCCCTGCGATTATACGAGTTGTTGCTATTTGAATATTTCCCATTATAGCACGACAATTTTCTATTTCAATGAACATAAAATAAGTTGCATGATTCACAAAATTCAGTAGAAATATTAAAATTACATTATAATGTTATTGCCAAACTATTGCAGGTGCCTGACATCTGCAATAAATAGTTGCTATGCTTTGTTTTCTGCTTTTAAAGATTTGAATGCATGCATTAAAGGTGTTGGGTTATCTTGAATCTTATAAGAAAATACTCCTTGGTTTGTATGTAAATATAGGATGCCTCCACCGAACGAAAAAGATTTATGAGATATATCATGGACATGCCCAAGCTCAAATTGATGACGTGCTGTTGTGATTCCTTCCGTATTTAACTGAAGTTCATACTGTATTTCAATTTGTTGCATTTGATAATAAAAGTCTATTTTCCGTTCAATTTCAAAGTAAACTATAGAATGCTTGCTCAGCATCCACACCTCCTCAATCAATTTATTTTTTTAAATCGGCGCGTACAAAGATAGATCCAATTCAGTTTCATGCCCCAGCGCTAGTCTAGCGAGCTCGGCACCGACAAATGGCCCTGCTGTTAATCCAGAAGCTCCTAATCCATTTGCAAAAAATATGTACTCAAAACCTGGTAGATTCCCGATTACAGGTAAAAACTCTGGTGTATACGGTCTGAATCCTACGCGAACTTCCTGAATTTGCGCTTTTTCCAATGTTCTGGCAATGCCCGTAGCATTCTCTACTAATAATCGTTTTCCTTCTTCTGTAACATGGTGATCATATGCTACGACTTCTTCATATGTAGAACCCGCCACTATTTTGCCATTTTCAAATGCTAGCAAATATTGGTTTGTTGGGGGTAACACGACTGGCCAATCCCCTGTTTCCTCATTCTCTACATGAAAATGCATAATTTGCGCTTTTTGAAAGCTTACTTTCATATTTACACCTAGTTTAGACGGAATTTCATTGCCCCAAGCACCTGCAGTTAAAATTATTTTGTCAGCCACTAGCTGTTTTCCATTCACGAAAACAACGCCATCCGAAAACTGTGCATTCCCATCTATTATTTCCGCCCCAAGCTTTTCTGCTGCACGGACCAATGCATCTCGCATTGCACGTCCATCCACCCTCGCAGCCCCTTCGACATATAAGGAAGAATAGTCTTCTGAAATAAGCGGAAATAAGGATCTCGTTTCATCGGGTGAAAGAACTTTCAACTCACCAACTTCAGGTGCTTCTTCTCTTTTTTCTTTCGCACGATCAAGCATTTTTTTCAATTTTTTCGTATCATTTTGTAATGCAATTGCTCCAACTTGTTTGTATCCAGTCGAAGTTTCCCCTAAATCCTCGAGCTCTTTTACAAGCTGTTTATAATATTTCGCGCCATTTCGAACAAGTGCGTACCATTTTTTATTTCGACGCTGTGAGATCCATGGACAGATAATACCTGCGGCGGCGGCTGACGCTTGCCCTAGATCCTGTCGATCAATTAGCGTAACTCTCACATTCTGTTTTGCCAAATGATACGCTGTGGAGGCACCTAAGATTCCTCCTCCTATTACGATAAAAGAAGACATTTGTTACTCCACTCCACTTTCTAAAATAGAAAAAGTTCCATTTACACAATCAATTTCTGCCATAGCCCCATATGGCAACACAAATTTTGGCTCGGTATGACCAAAGTTCAAATTGTATAGAATCGGCAAATTCGTTAAATCGAATTCTTTCATTATTGTTAAGATCGATTCTTTATACTCTTCATAATAGGTTTCTTTTAAGGGCTTACCAAAAATAATTCCATTCACTTTTTGTAGTATTCCTTGCGAACCGTAGTTCCGTAACCAATATTCGATCAGTGAAGGTGCTGGCATATCTTCTGATGTCTCGAAAAATAAAATACTATCTTCCCAATAAGCTGACTCTGGCCAAAGAGATGTCCCTTTCGCAAATTCTAGTACTTCGATACATCCCCCGATTAATCTTCCGTGTACTAATCCAGTACCTTGCAGTACTTCGTAGCCCTTATTCGGATATAACTTTCGTTTTGTATGTTTATTTTCCTCGATCCATTCTAAACGGTCACTTGTCCATTCAAGTGCTGGTTTTATTTCCCCGATTATGTCATTTGCAAATACAGTCTTTTTCAATGCCTCCACTGTGTATTCATGCATTTCTACATTTTCCGCAAAGTCCATTAATATGGCAGGACCATAAAAAGAAGAAACGCCTGCTTTGTGACAAAATAAATGAGTCACAGTGGAATCTGAATAACCAATGAACACTTTCGGATTTGAACGTATGACATCAAAATCAATATATGGCAGTAAACGAATGCTGTCACTTCCACCAATATTTGAAATGATTCCTTTAATCGATGGATCCTTAAAAGCATTCATCAAATCCTCTGCCCGGGCTTTAGGGTTTTCATATAAATAATTAGCGCCTTTTAAACTATTTGGCATGGAAACAACTTCTAATCCAAACACTTTTTCCAGGCGTTCAACTCCTTGTTCATATCTCCATTTTAAGTTAGGTTCCCCTGCCCCTCCCCAAGATAAACTAATCGTAGCAACTTTATCCCCAGCTTGAAGCATTTTTGGTTTTATTAGCATCATAACGACTCCCACCCTTTTTAATCTAATTATAGCGGAAACATTGCATTTTTTATTGTCTAAAAGACTATTTCTCTGGTGTATGGGTAAAACATGCCGGGGGAATGGACTACGTTGTTCCAGAAAGCTTTACGCACGGTACATCTGAACAACGTAAAAATTGGTTTTACAAAGGCTATGAAAACGAAACAGAAGCTTTCGAAGGTATTGTTCAGTGGAAGAAATAAAATCAACTAAATGCGTTTTGAGGCATTCAAATATCTATTTGAAAGATTTTTTATGCATACTCCAAATAACTCTGGAATACACTTGTTTAGTATTTTGTAATATTATCTTTCTACTTTGTAACGCTATTGGTAAATTGTCGTAATATTCCTGTAATACAATACTGCTAACATATTGCTTAGACTAAATAGTAAGGAGTAGAGTATTTGAGAAAATTTCTTGGGACACTCATCATCACATTTGCACTATTGGTTAGCGGGACAACATCAGGTGTGGCCGCATCTACAACGCACACCGTACAAAAAGGAGAAACATTATATAAAATTGCGCAAGCGTATAATGTTTCCACCTCTAATTTAAAATCATGGAACAATTTAAAAACAGATACTATTCAACCTAAACAAGAACTAAAGATTGCACCTACAAATCAAGCATCCAAAACTAAAAACCCTTCTCGCTCTAATTCAGAGGATAAAGTAGTGAAGGAAATTGTTGTATCCGCAAGTGCATTTACTGCGAATTGCAATGGTTGTACTGGGATTACAAGTACAGGGATTAACTTGAAAAAGAATCCGGATATCAAAGTAATAGCGGTAGATCCAAAAGTAATTAAGCTTGGGACAAAAGTCCATGTGGAAGGATACGGTTATGCTATTGCTGGTGATACGGGAGGAAATATTAAAGGAAACAAAATTGATGTGTTCTTCTCCTCCCAGAGCGATGCGTATAAATGGGGACGTAAAGACGTGACAGTTAAAATATTAGAATAGGAATAAAAATGACTCCAACATTTTTTTGGGAGTCATTTTTCATGATAGCACTTGCCTTTTTATTTTTCGCCCTTAAGAATAAAGGAAAATTGGCTGCGTTAATTGAATTATAAAGGTAATCAAATAATATCAAAGGAGCTAGATAGCAAATGCCTAATTCAGTCTTACTCAGTCAAATTGAAGCACTTGAAAAAGAAATTCTTGAGAAAAAAGGACAGCTAACAGAGTTAAGAAAATCAGTGCCGGATAAATTAGTAAAAAACTATTCTTTTGAACAATCTAATCCACAGAAAACTACTTTGCTCGAATTATTTGGTAATAAAAATGAGCTTATCCTCATTCATAATATGGGAAAATGTTGCTCGTATTGTACAATGTGGGCAGATGGATTTAATGGTGTCTTTCATCATTTGATCGAAAAAGCAGGGTTTGTGTTAGCTTCTCCTGATTCCCCTGCTATACAAGAGAATATTGCAGCAGAGCGTAAGTGGAACTTTCCGATGATTTCTACTAGAGGAAGCTCGTTTACGACGGATATGGGGTTCCAGAAGGGTAATTCTCTCATGCCAGGTGTTTCAACGTTTTACAAGGATGAGGATAATAATATTTATCTTCACTCTCAAGCTCCTTTAGGACCGGGTGATGATTTCTGTTCTACATGGCCTTTGTTTGATTTACTCCGGTCAGGTGCAAGTGATGTTATTGCAAAGAAAAAGCTCAACAATCACTCTGCTTTTCAATTGACTAATAATATAGCTGTAGGCGTTAAAAATGTTGAAAAAGCAGTTGAATTCTATGAAAACATTATTGGAATGAAGAAAGTTAATACGCTAGAGAACGAAACAAAGCTTTCCATAAGCGGTACCAACTTTTATTTAGAAGAAAGTAATGAAAATAATACTTTTTTTGAATTTGCAGTGGAGGATTTCGAGTCAACCAAAAACAGTCTTCTTAGTAACAACTGTACCATTACAGAGGAATTTTCAAATACGAGTATAATGATTGCAGATCCATACGGCATAAAATTTCATTTATTCCAAGTTTAAAAGACTTTAGAGCCAGGCTATTTAGTAACTGGCTCTTATTATTTTATCAATGCCACGAATTATAGCTTCATAGTAAGACTGTTCATGTAGCACAAAGTTATTCTTTGTTACGATCTTATTAAATGAAACTCTTTTTCCTGCTTTATTTATTTCAAAGCCTTCTATTTGAATCTCTTCTAATTCCCCCAACCAAAGCTCCGAGAATGGTTTGAATTTAGCTCGAACAACTCCTGAAACTTCTTCTGTTTGAATAGCAAAATCATCAAAACCTAAAGTACAATTATATACATAGACATTTGCTAACTCTCGATCAATAAGTTCCCCTGTCGTCACCGAATAATCTATTATCCCAAGCGAAACTAGCTCCTCAAACGAAACGCCGATTCCAAGTTCTTCTTTCACTTCTCTAACACCATCTTGCACCGTCTCATTGGCTAATAAATGACCTGCCGCTGTAATATCTAAAAGTCCAGGATAATCCTTTTTGGAATCACTTCGGATTTGCAAATAAATATAATCTACTTCCTCTTCCCGACTAATAAACCAACAATGAAATGTTTCATGCCAATGCCCGAGCTTATGCACTTCATGGCGTGGTGCTGTCCCTATAGCATTTCTATTTCTATCAAATATTCTCAGTAATTCCTCTTCCATCTCTTTATCCCTACTTTCAGTTTGTCACATGTGCCTGGCACCAGAAACATTATGCTTTTATAAGATTTACAAAGTCATTTAATTTGTCTAATGATGTTAAATTGCGATTACATTTGACTGTCTTGGCAAATATAACTGCCTTTCTTTATTCATAGTTTATTACAAGCATACATGGATTACCAAATTCATATAGTTTTTAAAAAGAGATTCTAAACTATATTAAGGGTGGTCAATAACATGAGAAAATTGTTACTAATATTCGTAGTTTTTATTATTTCTACTATTTTTAGTTCAACCACTGGAACAGCAGCTGAATTACCTGTGACCCACATCGCATTCCAAGATCAATTGCTCGATTTTAGTGAAATCAAAGTGATAAATGAAGATACAAAAGTTCCATTGGAAGAAATCGCCGCACATCTAGATATCCCTTTTGAAATAGAAAAAGTCGTTACTTACATACGAAAAAATGGGATAGAAATTAGTTATAACGAAACTTCACAACTAACATCCAAAGACGGCGTAGCACTCGACTGGACACCAATTGTTAAAGTCGATGGCAAGCTTTTTATTAGTGTTAAATATATAGCAAGTGAAATAGGATACAAAGTGAAAACTTTTGAGAAACAGAAAACACAACGCATCTACAAGGAAGACTGGGCTCATATTTCACATGAGAATTTTGAGATTTATCTAAACAAAATCCTGAATAAAAAACAACCATCTCAAGCCAAATCGAAAGCAAATGTCTATTTAACATTTGACGACGGTCCTAACAAATTTACAGCGATTAATAATTCCATATTAAAAAAATATAACACCAAAGCAACTTTCTTCTTTTTGGGAAATCTTATGAAAAAGAACGAATCCATTATCAATTCGGTCGTAAAAGATGGACATTATATTGGAACACACAGCATGACACATGACAAAAATAAAGTTTATCTTTCCTCCAAATCTTTCATAAATGAAATGATTGAAGGGACGAAACTGATCAAAAAAATGACTGGGAAAGACGCAAAACTTGTCCGTACGCCCTATGGCAGTAAACCACATTTAACAACCGCTATGAAGGATGAGCTAGTGGCAAATGGTTTCAAACTATGGGATTGGGACGTTGATTCAAACGATTGGAAATACACCGATAAAGAAGCCAACAAAATCGTCCAAAACGTCAAAGTCGGTGTAGATAAAGCCTATAAATCTGGAGATCAGGACATCATCATCCTTCTCCACGACCGTAGTCAAACAACCAAAGCACTACCACAAATAATAGAATGGCTTCAAAATGAAGGCTATACACTCAAAACATACGAACCAGAACATCATATCGTACAAAACTTCCTTCGAGACAACACCCTATAATCAAAAAATGACAGTTATGTTACTAGTGCCAGGCGCCGGTAACATAACTGTCCTAATGAAAATTTTACTTTTGCTGATTTTTCAATTTTTCCAATAATCCTCTTACTTTTTCTCTTTGATTCTCTGTTTCTTCTGCTAATCTTTTTACTTTATATATGTCATTCTCAATCGAGATCAGGACAATATCACCTTCTTTTATCCCTTCATCTAGTTCAGAAATAGGGATATGCAGTGTTTCTGTTTCACCCGGATATTTTAAAAACACTGCGAGCTCTCCTTCTACTCGATCGAGTGTGTATCTATTTGAGTTCACTCATCACTACCCCTTTCTCATTTAACAACTGTGCTGCATCTCCATCGTTATTCCACATTTGTCTATTCGTCCATTTCAAATGTCGTTCGTCTTCTTTCGCATTCGGACCACTCGTAATATAAATGGTTTCCCCGGCCTCGATAGATATATTCGGAAAATTATACACTTGATTGCCCGCAACGGAAACCAACTGCCATCCCTCTAAATTTACTACTCCATCCCCTTGATTTGTAATACCAACAGTTTCTTCCCGTAAATCTTTCTCCGAAATAAAAAGTGGTGTTTCCGCTACATTTCCCTGTTCATTAGGAAGATAATCCTTGGAAACAGTATATCCTCTTCCATCTGTTGTCACTATAATGTTTCCTAACTCTGCTGTGCTATAAATCTCCGAATTCGCTTTTTTCAATCTAGTCACTACTACTGGGGTAGGATGACCATATATATTATTTTCTCCATAACTTAAAATCGTTACTTCCGGTTGAACCGCACGAATAAAAGCATCCGAGCTACTCGTATCCGAACCATGATGTCCTGCTTTTAAAACAGTAGACTTCAAGTTATAATCGTTTATCATGCTTTTCTCCACACCAGCATCAGCGTCCCCGGTTAATAAAAATGACACATCCTCATATTGTACCTTTAACACAATGGAAGCTTCATTATTATCCTTGGCATCTTCCCCCGTATTCAATACAGTAATTTCTACATTTGAATCTAAATGGATCGTATCACCTTTATTCGGCACAATAAACGGGATATGCTTGTCCAAAATAAGCTGTAACATTGTTTCATACGTCTCGGTCGTATGCTCTTTTCCAGAATCTAAGAAGTTTTTAATCTCTACGGAATTTAACACTGCAAGCAGTCCACCAATATGGTCAGCATCGGGATGAGTCGCTACAACATAATCTAACTTTTCCACTCCCTGTTGCTGCAAGTAAGTCACTACATCCTTCCCTGCTTCTTTCTTCCCTCCATCGACAAGCATATTTTTTCCTTCTGGAGATTGAATAAGAATAGAATCCCCTTGCCCAACGTCTATAAAATGAACGCTCATTTCTGTTGTGTTATTTGTTTCTACTTTCGTTTCTTGATTAGGTGCTGGCATTTCTATCGTGCAACCAAATGTCACGAAAATCAAAAATGCACTGATGACTGATATTATCTTTTTCATTTTATACCTTCCTTTTTTTACGTTGCTCCTATTTTATCATAGAGAAATTCATATTCAGACGGTCCATTTGAAGAATTTCAAACTTTCCTTGACAAATGTCCTATGACTGTCATATAATTATCAATTGTGATTACAAATTACGTGGTTCGAGAACCTCCCACGAAAAAAAACTAAGGAGAAATGAATAATGAAAACAAGAACTCTTGCAATAAGTGGTATTATTGCAGCTTTATATGTTGCGGTTTCGCTTCTAATTGCACCTTTCGCATTTGGTGCAGTACAATTTCGTATTGCTGAAATGTTCAATCATCTGATTGTCTTTAACAAAAAGTATGTTTTTGGAATTGTACTTGGTGTATTTGTAACGAATTTATTTTCCCCACTTGGCTTGTATGACTTAACTTTTGGGGTAGCACATTCGATCATTACCTTGTCGATCACTATTTTTGCATCCAGGTATATAAAAGGATATCTAGGACGTATGATTTTTAATACGCTCATCTTCACATTCATGATGTTCATCATTGCATTCGAATTGAAGCTCGCAATCATAGACATTCCTGATACTTTCCTATATCTTTGGTTAACAGTTGCAATTGGTGAATTTGTTGTATTAGCAGTAGGTATTCCATTTATTGCTGCTTTAAATAAGCGATTAAATTTTAAAGCTATGATTTAAATAATTTGCACCCGATTCTAACTAGAACCGGGTGCTTTTTTAGTTATTTATCAATCAAACCTTTCTCCACTAAGAAATCATGGGCAACATCTTCCGCTTTTTTTCCGTCAATATCCACTTTTGCATTCATCTTTAACATATCCTCTTCCGAAATTTTTCCTGCTAATTCGTTTAATACTTTTTCTAGCTCTGGAAACTTTTCTAGTGTCTCTAAACGTACTACTGGTGCTGCATCATACTTAGGGAAAAATCCTAAATCATCCGTTGTTGTTTGTAATTCAAATCGTTCAATACGCCCATCTGTTGTAAAAGCTGGAATTACATCCACATCCCCATTTTTTACTGCCTCATACATCAAGTTTGGATCCAGACTTTTCGTTTCCGTGAATGTGAAGGGATAGGAGTTAATTAGGTCATCAAATCCATCTCCTTGCCGTTCATAAAAAGCATGAGGGGCACCGAACACCATATTACCAAACCTAGAGACTTCCACAAGATCCGAATAAGTCTTTGCGTCATAATCTTTGTCTTTGGCATAAGCCAATGTATACGTATTTTCAAACCCCAGTGGACTTAACCAAGTTGCTTGAAACTGTTCTTCATACCCTTTTTTCACTCGTTCTAGCACATTTTCTGAGCTTTCTCCTACTTCCGATGACTCTTTTAGCACATCCTTTAATCCTGTACCCGTGTACTCTACATATAAGTCAATATCACCTTTCTCAAGTGCTGGAGTCATTATCGCCACTTCTCCGAGTCCTTCTTTATACTTCACTTGATAATCCGTACGCTCTTCAATATATTGACCTAAAATTTGCGGTAATATATATTGTTCTGTCCAAGGCTTTCCACTTATTACGAGTGTCTCCCCCGAGTTCGAACAAGCACCTAGTAATACGACCGCTACAATCCCAATCATGACGAACATTTTCTTCATTCCTCATCATCCCCTTGTATTTAATCCTTTTGGTGTCGCTTTTTTCTCAATCCATTTCAAAGCAAGGTCAAACAAAATGGCTAATAAAGCAACAGGCAATGCCCCTGCTAAGACGAGCGCATTATTATATGATTGTAAACCTCTATAAATAACATCGCCTAACCCACCTGCTCCAACAAAAGTCGCAAGTGTCGCAATTCCAACCGTCAGAACGGTAGCTGTTCGAATACCTGCCATGATAAATGGTAAGGCGAGCGGAAACTCAATCTGCCGTAACAATTGACTTGTCGTCATCCCCATTCCACGCCCTGCTTCAATAATAGAATCATCGATTGTTGTAATGCCTGTATATGTATTTCGTAAAATAGGTAAAAGTGCATAAATAATTAAGGCGATCAATGCAGTCATCGTTCCTATTCCAATGAGTGGCACTAGAAATCCAAACAACGCTAGACTAGGAATTGTTTGAAAAACGGCAGTCACCCCAATAATCGGTTCCGCAAATTTTCGATATCTTGCCACGAAAATCCCTAAAGGTAAGGCGATACCAATGCCTATCGCTAAGGCAATAAACGATAAATAAATATGTTGTAAAAATGCCTCCTGTATTAAATCAGATCTACTTTGAATCGTGTCTAAAAAAGTTTGCATTTACAACACCTCTTCCTTTTTAAGCAACGCACGTAGAAGAATGGACTGGTTCACAAAACCTAATTCTTTCTTTCCCTTTTTTACGAGTAAACTTTCGGTTCCTTCGTTTTCTAATAATTTTATTGCTTCTTCTACTAATATGTTTGATTCAACGACTAAATAAGGAGTTTGTTGACTTCGTTCAAATAAAGGCATGAACTCTTGTAGTTCTCGTTTTCCGACTGATTTTTTTCGATTGATACGTTCCGCACCTATAAAATGTTTAACAAAAAGATTGATTGGAGTTTCTATTAATTCGGTAGGTGTACCTATTTGCTCAATCTGACCATTTCTCATGACAACAATTGTATCTGCTATTTTTAACGCTTCATCCATATCGTGTGTGACAAATACGATTGTTTTCTTCAGTTTTTTTTGTATATTTTTCATTTCCATTTGTAGTTGTTCGCGACTAATAGGATCTAAGGCGCTAAACGGCTCATCCATTAAAACGATATCTGGATTTCCAGCTAATGCTCTTACAACCCCTATTCGTTGCTGTTGACCACCACTTAACTCTAGTGGATACTTAGATAAATATTGATCAGGGTTAAGTCCAACCATCTCCATTAGTTCATGAATCCGTTCCATTGTTTTTTCTTTCGTCCAGCCCTTTAGATTTGGTACAAGTGATGCATTCCTTTCAATCGACATATGCGGAAACAAACCTATTCGTTGAATAACGTAGCCAATTGTTTTTCGAAGCCCTACTGCGTTCACTGAAGAGACCGCTTTACCATCTACATATACTTCTCCGGAGGTCGGAATTTCTAACCGATTGATCATTTTCATCAATGTTGTCTTCCCGCAACCACTTGGACCAATAATGGCCACTAATTGCTCTTTGGGAATGGTTAAAGAGACATCTTTTAATGCTTCTGTCCCGTCCTCAAATACTTTCGTAATCTTGTCAAATTTGATCAACTGAACTTTCCCCCTTGTTACACTATATTTAACTGTTACTATATATACCCTAGAAAATTAGATTAAAGCGTAAAAAAACCAGATTCTAAAATGTAATAGAATCTGGTTTGTTCCTTATGATTTCATCCCTGTCACTTCTGCTACTATTTCATACGATCTTAAGCGGGCTTTATGGTCATATATCGTTGAGTTAATAATCATTTCGTCTGCTCCTGTTTCCTCTAAAAACGCCTGCAGCTTTTCTTTCACTTCATCAGGATTTCCGATAATGGTCGATTTCAATTGATTCAAAATGCTTTCTTTTTCAAGTGGATTCAAAATCCCTTCCATCGTTTCCACTGGTGGTTGGATTTGACTTGGTGTATTTCTAATTAGGCTTAAAAACTGCTGTTGATGAGTTGTAGAAAGTATTTTTGCCTCTTCGGTTGTATCCGCTGCGACAACATTAACACCGACCATTGCATATGGTTTATCTAATACGGCTGATGGCTCAAAATAATGACGATATCTCTCGAGCGCGGGTAATGTATTTTCCGGTGAAAAATGACTTGCAAATGAAAAAGGTAATCCTAACTGGGCAGCTAAAGTGGCACTAAAACCACTTGATCCAAGAAGCCAAATTGGTATATTTTGTCCTTCTCCTGGAATCGCACGTACTTTATTGTGCTTAGAATTGGCATCTAAATAGCCACGTAGCTCCTCTAATTGCTGAGGAAACTCGTGACCACTGCTTCTTGAATCACGTCGCAATGCCATCGCAGTTATCTGATCCGTTCCTGGTGCTCTACCTAATCCTAAATCAATTCTTCCTGGGTACATTGCTTCAAGCGTTCCAAATTGCTCTGCAATAACAAGAGGTGCATGGTTTGGCAACATAATGCCACCTGATCCGATGCGAATTTTTTGCGTAGCTGCAGCTACATACCCAATTACTACAGAGGTTGCTGAACTAGCAATACCTGGCATGCTATGGTGCTCCGCAAGCCAAACACGATTATATCCCCATTTCTCTGCATGCTGTGCTAAATCTTTCGTATTTTGAAATGCTTCAGTCGGAGTAGCCCCTTCAATAATAGGAGCTAAATCTAAGACTGAATATTTAATTTGATCTAATGTTTTCGTTTCGATCAATTATCTCATCTCCCTACTTATAACTTGCTATAGATTTAACGATAGCGTACAACTAGGGAAAAACAAAATAATTGAACCTAAAAAAGCAGATTCCTATACAACATAATATTGTATAAGATCTGCTACTTTTCGATTAATTCAATTTAAAATCAGAAACAACATCTTGAAGTTTCTCAGACATTTCTGCTAATGAACGGGATGCTGCTGTCATTTCGACCATTGATGCATATTGTTCCTCTGCAGCTGCTACGACGTTCTGTGTGTAATCCGTCGATTTTTCTGTTACACCTTTTGTGTTGTTCACTTCGGTTACAAGAACTTCCGTATTACTATTAATTTCTTGAATTTCTGATGAAATAATAGATAATTTAAGATTTATAGCGTTTACATCGTCCGCTATTTTTTCGAACGTTTCGCCGGCATTTGCAACATAACTCATACCAGTTTCAATTGCTACTTTTCCTTCACTAACAGTTTGAACAGTATGGTTTGTATCTATTTGTATTTCACTAATTAACGAGGAAATATTTTTTGCAGCGTTCCCCGATTCCTCCGCTAACTTTCTCACTTCATCAGCGACCACTGCGAAACCTTTACCATGTTCACCTGCTCGCGCTGCTTCAATCGCTGCGTTTAGGGCAAGTAAATTGGTCTGTTCTGCTATGCTTGTAATCACATTAATAATTTCACCAATTTCTTGTGATTTCCGTTCTAGTACTATCATTGCTTCAGTCGTCACCGAACTCTGATTATTGATGTGATTCATTTGTTCCACTGTTTGTGTAATCACTTCATTACCAAAAAGAGAGATTTTAGAAGTTTCAAGAGAAAGATCATTTAATTCTTTAATATTCGTCGTTATTTCTGTGATACTAGATGAAATTTGAGATACGGAGTTTTTCGACTCTTCCATACCTAATAATTGTTTTTCTTGCCCAGAAGAAATTTGCTGAATAGACTCCGTGATTTCTTCTGATGCTCTACTCGTTTGCTCGCTACTTGCAGTAAGCTCTTCTGATGTAGCCGCTACTTGTTGTGCGGAACTTGAAACCGAATCGATTACTTCTCGTAAATTTGCGGTCATTGTATTTATGCCGGTAGCTAGATCACCTAATTCGTCCTTGTTTTTTATTCTAATATTTTTAATAGATAAGTCCTGGTTCGCAATTTTTTTCACATTTTCAGCGATTAGCTTAATAGGGTTAGCTAAATGTTTTGCAAACAGATAAATAACAATGATTCCTATTATTGCACTTAGAACAAGTGTAATCATAATCGTTACCAGTATAGAATGAGAACCAGCATTAAAGGCTTCCATATATGTCCCAGCACCTATAACCCAACCCCAGTTCGGATCTAAGGCACTATATACTATTTTCGTTGCGGCAGTGCCTGGTTGGTTTGGTAAATCCCATTTATAACGTGTAAACCCTCCACCATCTTTTGCTGCTTTTATCACATCTTGCACAATGTATTTTCCATCAAGATCTTGATCTTCCCAACCATTTACTCCTTCTTTGGAAGGATGAGCCACTTCAAGTCCATCTTCTAAATAAGCTACAAAGTAACCATTTTCCCCTAAGTCAACTTTGCTAGTTATGGCACGTTTACCATCGCTTTGTAGTTCACCAAGTAAATATTGTTTTACTTGTTCCTGTGCTTCTTCTAAAGTTATGTCACCATTTTTAACGGATGTATTCTTTGAATCAATTAATAAAAGTGCCATTTCCACACCATTTTTAAGCGTTTTTTCTCCTAGTTCGTCTAAATTGGTTTTTGCAGAATAGTAGCTGCTAACGCCTATTATTAAACTCGGTATTAGTAATAGACATATGGAAATAATAAAAAGTTTTGTACGTATCTTCATTTTTCTTTCCCCTTTGACTAAAGTCTAAATGATTTGCTGTAGTCCTTCCCAGTTGAACCTCCCACATCAAAATAACAACATTTATATGTATTTTTCGACTACCTTTTTATTATCGACTGAAGTTTCATAATCTTTAACACCTATATAACATAGAAATTTAATCTACAAAAGACCCACGTTCACAATAGAAAGTGGGTCTCATATCATCTTTATTCTTTTACAAAGTCAATTGTACTTCTTACCGTATCAATTGGACGAACTAAGCTTTCTATTTGTTCACGTTTTGGTTCTAAAAACGGAGGTAAAGATAATTTTTCTCCAAGTGTTTCATAAGGTTCATCTCCCATAAATCCTGGACCGTCTGTCGCAAACTCAAACAAAATGCCATTTGCAACTCTTGCGTATAAACTTTGGAAGAAGAAACGATCCACGTAACCAGACGTTTGGAATCCGAAACTTTCCATTCTAGTTGTCCATTCATCTAGAACAGAACGATCTTCAACGCGGAAAGCTGCATGGTGGACTGTTCCAAACCCTTGGCGTCCAGGAGGAAGAATGATATTCTTTTCCACAATTACTTGCGCACCATTACCGCCTTCTCCAACTTCAAACAAATGCAAAGATCCTTCTTGTGCAATTTCTTTAAAAAGCATTACTTTTTCTAATACTTCTTTCATATAATCGAACTCTGCAATTCGAATATGAATCGGTCCAAGTCCTGTAATCGCATACTCTAAAGGAATTGGTCCTTTTTGCCACGGTGTTCCTGATGCAATACCTTCATTATTTTCATCTGACACTAATTGGTATTGTTGGTCATCAAAGTCTACGAAAGAAAGAACTTTCGTACCAAATTGCTCTTGAATTCCGGTATGTTTTACTTCTAAACGATCGAAACGTTTTACCCAATAGTCTAATGCTGCATCGCTCGGTACACGGAACCCTGTTTTATAAATTTCGTTTGTACCGTGTGTCCCTTTCGGAATGCCTGGGAAATCAAAGAAAGTCATATCTGTTCCTGCTCCGCCTACATCATCAGCAAAAAACAAGTGATATGTTTGAATATCATCTTGGTTCACTGTTTTTTTGACTAAACGCATTCCTAATGTATAAGTAAAAAATTTATAGTTCTCTTCTGCACTACTTGTAATTGCTGTTACATGGTGCATACCTTTTAAATGATTCATATTAAATCCCTCCACATTACATTACTTTTAATTAAAACATCTCTAATTCAAAGTAATTTTAACATGATAAAAAATTCTTGTCAATCAAAGAGAAACTATCCCCAAAACTCAAATGCAATGGAGATAGTTTCTATTGTCATTATGTACTTATTTGCTTGAAAACATTATACGTCTATTTCTGTTCCAATTCGTTGTCCTTTCGATTTTGCATACACGCCTTGTGCCACGGCTAAATCGAAATAAGCAGCTCCAACAGATTTGAAAAAAGTGATTTCTTCTTCATTTTCTCTTCCTTTTATTGCACCTACTACAAGCTTTCCTACTTCCCCGTGAACTTGCTCAAAAGACCATTTACCTTTTTCTTGTGCATCAATTAACTCTCCAGCTTCTTCTTTTACCCCTGCTAAATCATCCACCACGATTTTGGATGCACGAGTAATCGTCGTTACGTCTATTTCATGCATATGCGGTAAATAGGATCCAACGCCGTTTATATGTGCGCCGGGTTTCAAGTCTTCTCCATTAAAAACGGGATCGATTGCGCGTGTGGCACAGTTAATAATATCTGCTTGTCGAACGGCAGTCGCTTCCTCTTCTATAACTTTATAAGAAGTCTCTACACCAAATGCTCGGAGTTTTTCACCGAATGCTTTTGCTTTTTCTGGATTGCGATTGACTAGGAGAATGCGTTCGATTGGTCGAACAGCAAGTACCCCAAGCACTTGTTCAAATGCCATCGCACCTGTTCCAATTACCGCCAACACTTTGGCATCTTCTTTAGCTAAATAATTTGTTGCGATGCCACTTAAAGCACCGGTTCGAAGTCTTGTTAAATAAGAGGCATTCAGCATAGCTAAATGATCCCCATTCGTAGCATCCGATAGTAAGATAACCCCCTGTGTTGTCTCTTTTCCGTTCGCTGGGTTATGCGGAAAAATCGTAACGACTTTTACTGCCGCTACTTCTCCAACTAAATCGGCACTCGGCATATATAACGCAGAAGCTTCATGCTGTGGAAATTCGATAACTGTGCGATGAGGGCTTGCAATCTTTTCTGCTTCCTTTGCTTTTAATACTTCGGTGACATCTTGAATTGCATCTTTCATATCATATGTATTCATAATTTGTTGTTCATTTACTATTAACATTCAAAAACCTCCACTTATAAGAAAACCTCATCTTTCACTAACCATTGCGAAAGACGAGGCATTTGCTTTTATCGCTTTATTTATTATGCTTTGCCTAATGCATTTGAAACTTTAGATTTCTCTTTTGAGTTTTCAGCATCTACTTTGCTAGTATCATCCAAATGCTCTTGACTGCGGTCTTTAACAGCCCATATCGCTATCAATGAAATAATTGCGGTGAAGACAATATAGCATGCCACTGGTATATAAGAGTCATTGAACTTCAGTAGTAAACTTGCCGCAACTAGTGGTGCTGTACCACCTGCAACCGCTGCTCCTATTTGATACCCAAGCGTAATTCCTGTATAGCGTACTTTTGCATCAAATATTTCGGAGAACATCGTACCTAGCACCGCAGTGATCGGTGACCAGATGATACCTAATCCGATAATCGTCGCAATAACTAATAAAGCAACGGATTGTTGATGTAACATCCAGAAGTATGGGAAAGCAAAAACAATCATTCCAATAGTTCCAGCCACGTATAATTTTTTACGACCTACTTTATCCGAAAGGCTTCCCATAATCGGGATTAATATCGTTGTAATTATTGTAGCGATCATAACCGAGTTTAACACTGCTGTTCTGGAGAAGCCTAAATTTGCAGTCGCGTAAGATACGACGAACGTACCGAAGATATAAAATGGTGCTGTTTCTACTACTTTTGCACCGATTGCAATAAGAACCTCGCGCCAATGATACTTTAATGTATCTACTATTGGCAGTTTTGGAATTTCACCTGATTCTTGAACCTTTTTAAACGACGGTGTTTCATCAATTCCTTTACGGATCCATAACCCAAAAATAACTAATAATGCACTAAAGATAAATGGAATACGCCATCCCCAAGTCATAAATGAACCTTCTGGAAGCAATGTCATTATCGATAACGCAACTGTCCCTAGAACCATCCCTATTGTGACACCCATTTGAGGAATAGCCCCATATAAACCACGTTTTTCTTTCGGTGCGTACTCAACTGCAAGAAGTAGCGCTCCACCCCATTCTCCTCCAATTCCTAAACCTTGAACAAGACGAAGAGTGATTAATAGTATAGGAGCCCATACACCTATCGCTTGATAAGTTGGAAGTAATCCCATTCCAAATGTTGCAATACCCATTAAACTTAATGTAATAACAAGTGTCTTTTTACGACCAATTCTATCTCCAATATGACTGAAAATAACTCCCCCGAATGGACGTATAAAGAATGCTAATGCAAATGATGCATAGGCAAGTATTGTTCCTACGGAAGGGTTTTCTGTAACAAAGAATAGCTGATTAAACACGAGCGCTGCTACTGTCCCGTACAGGAAGTAATCAAACCATTCAATCGAACTTCCTACTAAACTAGCAATCCACACTTTCCTCATTTGTTTTGAATCCATTTTACTTCTCCCCTTTTTTAAAAATTGAAGTGACACTTTAATTTCTCCCCATTTTCATTGTAATTATATTATAATTTTCTGTCAATTAGATATTGAACATATTAGATATAATGCGTCTTAGTGTGCTTCTATCTAGCGACCGCAAGGCCTTTGCGCTAGCCACACTATGGAAAAAGTATCCACAAGATTGGTTTTGTCGCGTTCAGCAAGGGCTATGTCGCTTTCGAGATGGGTTTTGTCGTGTTCGGCAGGGAGTTTGTCGCATTCACAGCATGTTATGTCTCGCTTGACCATTTATTTGAATTTAACTTCAGCAAATATTACATAAGATTGAATTTAGAGCAGTGACGAAATTCCATTGATTGCAGCGGAAGGTCGGCGACTCCGGTGGCATTAAGTGAGCAAAATGAGACTTCACACCGTACGCGCAAGCGGCGGTGAAGGCTCATCGCTCACCCCACGGAAAGCGTCCGCCCTGCAGTGAAAATCACAGCGGACACTTCACTTCTTATGACGCATTATCCCTATTAGGTGTACTTTGCTATGTAATATATGGTTAACTGAATAATACATAACATAGAATAGGAGATTTATAGATGCCCTCTCATTCAATCGGACAGAAATTAAAGGAACTTAGAAAAGAACGAAAACAAACACTGAAAGATTTATCCGAACAAACCGGTGTCTCTATCAGTTTCCTTTCCCAAGTGGAACGTGGAAAATCGAGTGTCACTTTAGAATCTTTGAAGAAAATAGCAGATGCATTGAAAGTAAACCCAACTATCTTCTTTTCGGATGATTCTAAAGCGGAGGACTTAGAATCTATTAGACAACAATTTTATTATCAAGATTTATCGAATGGAATCGTTAATGCTTCCTACCTACCAATTTTAGTCACACTGCAACCTGGAGAAAATGAGGGAAATGCTTTTTCACATAATGGGCATGAATTTTTATTTGTCGTAGAGGGGACACTGACTGTAGTCGTGGATGGAGAAAGAAAGAATTTAGTCGAGCAACAATCTATCATGTTCGATGCAACTAAAACTCACTATTGGTATAACTTAACTGATCATGCTGTACGATTTTTAGTCGTCTCTTCGAAATGATTTAAAAAAACTTCCAATAGCATAAGACCATTGGAAGTTTTTCATTAATTAATATCAAGAAAAGAAAATCATTTGAATCGCAAAAATAACCCCAAAAACGTATATAATCGGATGCACTTCACGACCTTTACCACTTACAAGTTTAAGGATAGGATACGTAATAAATCCAACCGCAATCCCTGTTGAAATACTCCCAGTTAAAGGCATTGTTAAAATAATCGCAAATGCCGGAAATGCTTCATCGAACTTCTTCCAATCAATTTTTGCAAGCCCCTCCATCATATAACAACCAACAATGATTAAAGCAGGAGCTGTAATAGCTGGAAGTGATGAAATAGCTGACACTAATGGAGAGAAAAACAAAGCAACAAAGAAAAGAATAGCTACAACAAGCGCCGTTAATCCAGATCGTCCACCTGCCGCAACTCCAGTCGATGATTCAATATAAGCAGTAGAAGGGCTAGTCCCGAGTGTTGCTCCAACAGTTGTAGCAATCGCATCTGCAGCAAGTGCGGATTTCGCTTTCGGCGATTTCCCGTCCTTCATTAAACCTGCCTGCTCTGTAACACCAATCAATGTTCCAGTTGTATCAAATATCGTCACTAGTAAAAATGAAAATACGACGGCATATAATCCACTCGCAAACACACCCGGAATATCTACATCAAAAAATACGATTGATGGCGGTGTCGAAACAACACCATCTAGTTGTAACATGCCCATAAAATAGCCGATAATTGCAGTAATAAACATACCAACAAACAGCGCTCCTTTTACTCGAAGGGCTATTAATATTATCGTTACAAACAATCCGATAATCGATAAGACAGTGAGTGGATCACGCAAATCACCGAGCATTACAAGCGCGTCACTATTCCCAACAACAATTTTAGACATCTTCAATCCAACAAACGCAATAAATAACCCTATGCCAGCGGTAATTCCATATTTTAATGAAGTAGGAATTGACTCAATCAGTAATTCTCGTAACTTCGTAAACGTTAACAATAAAAAAATAATACCTGCTACCAAAACTGCTCCAAAAACGACTTGATAACTAACACCTTGTGTAGCGACAACACTTGTAAAATAAGCGTTCATCCCCATACCTGGTGCAATCGCAATTGGATAATTTGCAAACAAAGCCATGATTAATGTACCGATGACTGCAGCAGCGATCGTTGCTATAAATACTTGATCAAAAGGGACCCCCGCTGCCGAAAGTATTGCAGGGTTAACAAAAATGATATATGCCATCGTTAAAAAAGTAGTAAAACCTGCCAATACTTCCGTTTTCACATTCGTACCTAATTCACCTAATCTAAATAAACGTTCCATAGTTCCTCCTTAAAAATAAAAAATCTAACTAAAAATGGATAGATGAAATCTACCATTCATAGTTAGAAATTAACGGTTCCTACTAGAAACTCTCAGACCATATTACTGAGAATATACGAATGCAGCTTGATTCTTTCATTTTCTTACTCCGAAAAATATAATATACGAACAATAAATTAATGTCAATAATAAATGTTCGTTTTTTCTTCTTAGTGTGCAAGATAGTAATAGTGTGTCTTATATGTAACCGCGTAGGATTTCCGCCGGCATGGCTTCAGCCGCTTCCCTCGCTCCTGCGCAAGCTCGTTGCAAAAAATAATTTCGCTACGCTCAGTCTAGGGTCTTCAGCTCATGCTTTTCCGGTTGGAGTCGCCGCCCTCCGCTCCAATCACGAAACCTGCTAGCTACTTAGTATCGCTGCATTAAATTCACTCTTATATGCTATTTCCTAATAGAAAATCTAATAAATGGACAACTAGAAAACTCAATGCGAACTCGACAAATTCCATCTTGAACACGACAACTTGTCTTGAGATAGCCGCTCAGTTACTCGATATGTTGCGCATAGCTTCTGCAAAGTTGCGATTAATGCTTGCTGCGCATATTTATTGGTCAAACTTCTCCCACCAAAAAAGCGAATACATTTCCCTAAGTAATGTGTCACTGACTAGATAGCAAGTTCTACTGGATTGGAGTGGAAGGGCGGCGACTCTTACGGGATGAGTGAGAAGATGAGACTTCACAGCGTACGCGTATGCGTCGGTGAAGGCTCATCGCTCCCCCCGTGGAAAGCGTCCGCTCTGCAGCGGAAATCTCAGCCGATATTTGTGTAGTGCGCTTTATTCATAAAAAACGGTTCCCCATTCAATATATAAATGGAAAACCGTCTACTGCTCTATTAATTTACTTTTATTGGTCCATTCCAATACATTTCTCGTAGTAAAAACTTTTGAAGCTTACCTGTTGCTGTTTTTGGTAATGACTCCACGAAGTCAAATGATTTTGGTGTTTTAAAATGAGCCATATTAGTTCGGCAATATTCGTTCATTTCTTGTTCTGTCACATTACTTCCTTCTTTAAGTACAATAATAGCTTTAGGAACTTCTCCCCATTTTTCGTCCGGTACAGCTATTACTGCTACTTCCAAAACAGCTGGATGTTTGTATAATACCCCTTCAATTTCTGTGGAAGAGATGTTCTCTCCACCTGAAATAATCATATCTTTTATACGGTCTTGAATTTCAATATACCCGTCTGGATGTGTTACTGCTAAATCACCAGTATGGAACCATCCATCGACAATTGCTTCTGCTGTTTTTTCTGGATCTTTGTAATAACCTTCCATTACTACATTTCCTCGTGTGACAATTTCGCCAATTTCCTTGCCATTCCAAGCAACTTCTTTTCCATCTTCTTGACTGACAACTTTTGTTTCCCCATTAAAAGCTAATTCAATTCCTTGTCTTGCTTTAATCGTTGCTTGTTCATCTGGTGATTTGTTACCGAATTCCTTCTTCCATTCACTATATAAAATGAAAGGTGACGTTTCTGTTAGTCCATATACATGCATCATATTTAGTCCAAGAATCTCTTGCGCTTTTCCAATAAGCGCTGCGGCTGGCGGTGCTCCTGCTGTAGCCATTCGAGGGTTTGTTGTAATTTTTACTTCTTTTGCTTTTGGTTCATTCACTAACATATTAACAACGGTAGGTGCACCACATAACAAACTTATTTTCTGTTTTTCAAATAGCTCCAAAATAAGCGGCGGATCTACTTTACGCAAACATACATGCGTTGCCCCGGCTGCTGTAATTGCCCAAACTCCACCCCAGCCATTCGCATGGAACATTGGCAATGTGTGAAGATACACATCATCATGAGTCACACTAAGATGATACAAGAAATTAGCTGCATTTAAGTAATTACTTCGGTGGGTTAACATAACACCTTTTGGTTTGGAAGTGGTCCCACTTGTATAATTCAATGTGAGCAACTGGTTCTCATCTATATCCACTTTTGGAAGAGAGGCATCTTCAAAGTCCTGATTAATAAATTCTTCGTAATAAATACCTTCCAATAAATTCGTTTGCCCTTCTACTGCTACGACAATTATTTTTTCTAATGACAAGCTTTGACGGATTCCCTCTATTAAGTGACTATATTCTTCATCCACGATAAGCATTTTGGAATCACTATGTTTGATAATATACTCCAAGTCTTCAGCATTTAGTCGATAATTTAAAGGGACTTGTACTGCACCTAGCTGGCAAATTCCATAAAAACTTTCAAGCATATAATGCGTGTTTGGCAACATGACTGCAATATGATCACCTTTTTGTAAACCAGCATTTACTAAAGCAGCAGAAAGTTTATCAGTACGCTTCCCAAATTCCTCATATGTAAATTGTTTCTCTCCATCGATTACCGCTACTTTTTTCGGATAATATTTAATCGCTCTTCTTTTCCAATCTAATGGTGTTAATGCAGCAAACATTTAACCAACTCCTCTTTATAATGAAATTTCTTTTTGTTCGATTGATCCAAAAACCCCTTTTTGCTTGAGTGTATCTATTGTATCTTTGCTATGACCCATTTCCTTCAAAATTTCTTCCGAGTCATATCCTGTTTTCACACCGGTAAAACTGTATTTCGCTTGATGTGTGGAAAATTTTATCGGAAAAGCAATTTGTTTCTGTGTACCCCCTTCTTTCTTCGGTACCGAAACTACCATCTTTCTAGCTTTAATTTGTGGATGATTTACAGCTTCTGAAAAACTCAATACGGGTTCAATACACCCGTCAAAGTCATCTTCCATAATACTTACCCATTCATGAAAAGTTTTTTGTTTAATAACTTTTACTAGAATTTTTTTAAAGGCCTGTTGGTCCTCTCCACGTTCACTACTACTTAATTTGATTAAACTTGGATCGCCGATTAACTCGCAAAGCTTCGCTTGAAATTGCGCTTCCAAACTACCGATAGAAAGATAGCGATTATCTTTCGTTTCATAATAATCATAAAAAGAGCCTCCATTTAACAATAATGACTCAGACTCAGGCTCTTCCTTACCTGCTAGATATCCCGGACCATACATTGCATTTAACGAAAAAGATACATCCGTAAGACTTATATCAATTTGCTGACCTTTTCCCGTTTTTTCACGGTGATAGACAGCTGCTAAAATTCCTATTACAGCAGGCATGGATCCTCCTGCAATATCAGCTACTTGTACTCCAGCTGGTACAGGAATCTTACCTTTTCTATAGGAATAACTCGTAACACCTGCCAAAGATAAATAATTAATATCATGCCCTGCTCGATTACGAAGAGGACCAGTTTGACCATATCCAGTAATAGAACAAAAAATAATTTTAGGATTAATTTCTTTTAACTTTTCATAACCTACTCCTAATCTATCCATTACTCCTGGACGAAATTGTTCGACCACAATATCGTATTCATGAATTAGTTGATAGATGATTTCTTTTGCTTCCGTTTGTTTAAGATCCAATGCTAGTGATCGTTTGGAACGATTTAAATGCCCAAAAGTAGCGGATACTTCCCCGTCGATAGGTCCTAAATATTTTACTAAGTCCTCACGATCAGGAGCTTCAACTTTTACCACTTCCGCTCCCATATCAGCTAACATCATAGTGGCAAACGGTCCAGGTAGTAAGGTCGAAAAATCTAATACTTTCAAACCCTCTAAGATGCCCATGTACACACCTCCTTCAAACTGAAAATTAATAAATTTTTAAATTTTCTATCTATAATTCTATTGTATTGAATATTGTATGCGTTTTCAATAGTTGTCATATCAAAATTCTCGATAGTTTGGTTTCCTTTATTCTAGGGAATATCCATGAGAAAAAGATTTAATTAGGAGGAAACACAGATGGTTAAAAAGTCGAAGAAGCGAATATTTATCAGATTTCTCTGTTTGTTCGCTCTTATTTATATAGCGGTTATTTTATGGCATACATATAAACCTCTTCCTGAAGGAGTCTCATTTGAGGGAAAAGTACATAAAACTGATCATGTAAAATTTATAACGGACCTTACATATGCACAAGATCAAGAAGGAACTGGAATGATACATGAGAATCATATTTTTAAAGAAGTTAATGCAATGATTAATAATGCAGAAGAATTTGTCGTTGTCGATTTTTTCTTGTTTGATGGTTATTATGATGAAGACGAAGATTTCCCCAAAATCGCAGACACCCTATCCACTACCCTTGCTAATAAAAAGAAAGAGAATCCGAATATGCCGGTAATATTCATTACAGATCCGCTTAATCGTGGGTACGGTTCTTATGAAAATGAATGGTTCAAAAAAATGAGAGACGCTGGTGTAGAAATAGTCTATACCGACTTGGATCCACTGCGAGACTCAACTCCGATTTACTCAGGCATCTATCGAATATTTTTTCAGTGGTTTGATATTGGTGGAAAAGGTTGGATAGCAAATGCAATGGCAAGTGATGCTCCTAAAATGACAATTGCGTCATATATGACTTTATTAAACGTGAAGGCAAACCATCGTAAAGCAGTCATAACAGAGAAAAAAGCAATTGTGACATCATCCAATCCGCATGATGCGAGTGGATTCCATGGAAACATTGCATTAACAGTAACTGGTCCTATCATTAATGATATTTTGAAATCAGAGGAAGTTGTTTCCTTATTTTCTGGAGGACCAAACCTTCCACGTATAAAAGTGAAAGAAACAGATGGTGAATATGAAGTCCAGTACTTAACAGAGAAAAAGATTTTAGATAAATTACTTGCAGATTTAGCAGACACGAAAGAAGGAGACAAAATTTGGCTTGGTATGTTTTTTGTAGCTAAGCGAGATATTGTAAATGCTTTAATCGATGCAGCAAATCGAGGAGTGGATGTGAATCTCATTTTGGATCCAAACGAAAACTCATTTGGACAAGAAAAGTCAGGATTGCCAAATAGGCCAGTTGTACAAGAGATGGTAGAAGATACGGAAGGCAAGATGAAGGTTCGCTGGTACAACACCGTCATCGGCCAATACCATACGAAAGCTATATGGATTCAAAATGATGATCGTACAATTATTTTAAATGGATCTGCGAACTATACGGAACGTACATTGGATAATTATAATTTAGAAAATAATTTACGGGTAATTGCACCAAATGATAGTGAACTTGTTTCAGAGATGGAAGCCTATTTTGAGCGTCTATGGAACAATGAGGATGCCATGTATACGTTGGACGTGGAAGAATATCAAGATGGATTTACTTGGTGGCAGCGCTGGATTTATTCGTTACAAAAGATTTTTAAAATAACAACTTATTGATGAGACAAAACTAAAGGTTCTAAAACAATTCAAAATTGATTTAGTACCTTTAGTTTGGCATTCTCAGTCACATGCTATTTAATATATTCGATCAACCAGCAATCACGATATTCACCTTCGTGAAGTTCATTTTTTGGTAAAAGCTTAACTTTTTTAAATCCACATTTTTCATAACAACGGATTGCTCTTTCATTCCATGTTTGCGGATCCATTACTACTCTGTCTGCTTGATTTTGCTCGACTAAAAACTCTACCATGGAATTTACTAAAAGTGTTCCAATACCTTTGTTCCAATATGCAACTTCTCCTATAAACTGGTCCATTCCGTATATCACATCTGATACATTTGCATACCCATATAATTTTCGTTCTTCATTATCTACTTGATAATATTGGATATATCCGATAGGAATTTTGTCAAACTCCACGATACATCGAGCTAATCCTTTTTCACGGTTGTAAAACTTCTCATGCACCTTCTGTAAGTCAAATGCATTATCTCTTCCTTCATAAAACTCAAGTACACTAGGGTCAGAAAGCCATTTAACTATTAAAGAATCATCCTTCTGTTCTAATTGACGAACAGATAACTTATCGTTTTGAAATAACATCTTCCTTACTCCTCCTTTTTAGTTAACTCCGGGGAGCAAACAACATAACTGATACACCAATTATGCAGATCAGCGCCCCAATCCAATCATATGAATCTGGTACTTTTTTATCGACACCCCAACCCCAAAGGACAGATAATACGATAAATACACCACCATAGGCAGCATAAACTCTTCCGAATGAAGGGGACATTTGATATGTAGCAATTACACCATAAAGAGCTAAAGTAATTCCCCCAATAAGTCCTAAATATGCCGACTTACCTTCCCTCAACCAGAGCCAAATAAGATAACCGCCCCCGATTTCAGCTAATCCAGCTATCAAAAATAGAGCAATTACGGAAACCAAAATATATCCATCCTTTCAAATTTCTGCAAACAATTATTTCACTTCTACAACATGTCCTATATTCATTGGTAATTCAGTAATTCTCTCTTTTAGAAATAGTGGATATAAGTTCGTATCTTTTATTTCCTTCATGCGTTTCCAGTAATATGTATGTATTTTCCCATTTTCATTTACAGTGAATTCATTACCTCTATTTAAAAACTCATCGTTTTTCAACTCTACTATATAGAAAAAACAAATTTCATGAAATTTTTCCTGTGAAGTAGGCTCCATAAAAAAGTTTTCATTCACCCATAACAAACGCTTTACATTCACTTCTATTGAAAGCTCTTCTCTGATTTCCCGTTTTACCGCATCTTCACTTGTTTCATTCAGCATTACCCGGCCACCCGGAACATAGTAATACGATTGGTTTTCATCTTTCATAATGAGTAATTTACCGTCATGTATTAATAACCCCGCTACTCGGTAATTGAATCTGCCTTCTGTTGTTTGAAATGAAATATCCATGTCTTTACCCCTTTTCTTTTATTCCCACCCTTTGCAAACGTCTACCCATTGTTGTCCTTTAGCATATGTAAATAATTCTTCACACGAAAGTTCTATAGCACTATTGCTGCTCCCACATGCAGGAAAAACAGTGTCGAAACGTTTTAACGATTCATCTAAGTACACGCCTACATCATCTGGAATACCAAATGGACAAACACCACCTACTGCATGTCCTACCTGTTCGACTACTTCTTCTGGAGTTAGCATTTTTGCTTTTACTCCAAAAGTCGCTTTAAATTTAGCGTTATCGATTTTAGCATCGCCTGCAGCTACTACTAAAATACAACCGTCCTCTTTCTTAAAGGATAATGTTTTGGCAATACGCGCTCCTTCTACATTTAACGCTTGTGCTGCTAGTTCAACAGTTGCACTAGATTCCTCGTATTCTAATATTTTTTCTTCTATTCCGAACTGTTTAAAATAATCTCTTACAATTTCAATTGCCATTAATAGCACCTCTTTTTTTCAATATTATAACTTCTCATTTAATCTTACCATTATAAATACTTGTCGCGCTCGCTTTACAATTTTGTTTTGTCACTTTCGAAGTAAGTGTCTTTGCCATGTTCACAATATGATTTTATTGTTTAGTATTATTTTTATAAGAAAAGGGTAACCAAAAGATGGTTACCCTAGGTGTATTACGCTTCTGGTTCAAATGTTTTGCAATCTGTTTCTTCACTTTTGGATGCTTGTTTACCTTTATTACTTACGACATAAATAGCAGTAGCATTGCATTTGTTTCCAGATCCCCAATACGTACAGTTGTTTACTTCACAAAGAACATCTTGAGCCAAAGTATCACACCTCCTCATTGCTAGCATGAACAAGTGGATTATAATTAATACTAGTAAAAATGAAGTGCGTCTTCGTAGTTGTGTTAAAATGAAATTATTTCATATCGGGGGAGTAAATTAATGCAAAAGCTTGAATTTGAATCATCGTGGGACAAAACAATTTCCAATAAGGATCGCCAAAAAATTGAAGTAATCTTTCTCGAAACAAGCCAATCTAGTAATCGAGGTATTCAACTTACACCACTATGGCAAGCTTTCAACCATAAAGGTGAATTATTAGTAACCGCGCTCATTCATAACTTCACCATGCATTCTTATTCCTTTCAAAACACGAAACTAAGATACATCGAAGCTGATAAAGTTACTATAGAGCATTCCTTCACATTACCTTCCTTTAGCATACAAGCAAGATGTAGCATGCCATGGACATTTATTTTTCCAAATGAAAAATTGGATAAAAAACTTTCACTTGAAAATGGACTGTTAGAAATTATTTAAGCGCCCCTTACTTGAAAGTTCAATTTTTACTAATCGCAAGAAAGTATCCGTTCTTCGCAATATTTCCGTGCATATTGGCAACAGTTTTACTCACTTGCGTAATATAGGAATAATGCGTAAAATTAGTTTCCGCTAGGATTTCCGCTGCAGGGCGGGCGCTTTCCGTGGGGTGAGCGATGAGCCTTCACCGCCGCTTGCGCGTACGCCTGCGAAGTCTCGTCTGTCTCACTTAATCCCTTCGGAGTCGCCGCCCTTCCGCTCCAATCCATGAAAATTGATAGCTAATCAGAGTCACACGTTTTAATTTCAATCTTATGTATTGTTTCTGAAAGTGAAATCCAATAAATGGTTGAATGGACTGAATAGGCTGTAGTATTTCGATGTATAGGTTTCCAGTAAATGGCTAAGGGCAATCAATCAGTTTTGAAAAGCAACCAGTTCTATTCGGAAAGCAACTAAATCAGCACGAGAGCAACCAAAATGTTGTTGAGAGCAACAGTTTTCTTAAAGTAACAAGTTAACTTGAAGTGAGACATCAATAACTTAGACGCATTATTTCAATTATGATCAACTATTCTATGATTTTGCGTAACATCTCCCTCAATCTCACAATTAATATAAAAAAGTAGTGCAGTTTCCTAATCTGGTCTGCACTACTTTTAGTTAGCAATGTTAAATTCTCATCTGAAGTGTTTCTTGTTCTTGTTGCAAAAGATTATTGATTGCTTCATAACTCACTGGCTTACTTATATAATATCCTTGAACCATTTCACAATTATAGCTTCGGAGCATGTCAAATTGTTCCCTATGCTCTACCCCTTCAGCTACAACATGTAAGCCGATCGTATGCGCCAATTCGATAATCGTCTCTATGAACTTACCATCTTTTTCCGATTGAAGCATTACATCTACAAAGCTCTTATCAATCTTCACATGGTTGATTGGTAAACTGTTTAAGTAACTTAGAGAAGAGTAGCCTGTTCCAAAATCATCGAGATGAATGGATATCCCAAGTTTCTGGATTTCCTCTAACTTTTGCTTATTTATATCGAATGATTTCATCAAAGAGGTTTCTGTAATTTCGAGCTCGATCCAGTTTGGGCAAACACCCGATTCTTCTATTATTTCTCGTACATTATCGACAAAATCTTGTTGCATAATATGGACCGCAGAAATATTGACGGCTATACTAACTGGATGTTCTCTATTTCTGTTAATCTTTTGAATGGTGGTACATGCTTTCTTTAATACCCATTTGTCTATTTCTACTATTTGACCAGTCATTTCAGCAACTTGAATTATTTGTAAAGTATTATAGCTAGACAGAGCAGAAGGTTTTATTCGTAAAAGTGCTTCTATGCTCGCAATCCTTCCTTCATCTGTTTTCAATAATGGTTGGAAATACAACTCGAATTCATCTTTATCTAGACATTCTCGAATGCCTAGTTCTATTTTTAATTTTCCTTCTAGTTCCTGTTTCATTCCCTCATCAAATATTCTATACCCATTTTTCCCAAAGCTTTTTGCTTCATACATGGCCATGTCTGCCAGCTTCAACAATTCTTCCGAAGTAATAGCGTGAATTGGGTATAAGGAAATACCCACACTTGCGGTAACATTTAAAATTCTAGATTCTACAGTAATAGGCATATCAAATTGCCGGATAATTTCCTCCGCTACGTTTCTTGCTTGTTCTATTGACTCTAAATCATGCATCACTACGATAAATTCATCGCCACTTATGCGAGCGACGTCTTTATTTATCGATGACAACGCATCAAGTTTTTTTGCCACTTGCGTAATTAATTTATCTCCAAAGGAGTGCCCGAGTGTATCATTCACTGTTTTAAAATTGTCTAAATCAACAAAAATAACTGCTTTTAAGCAATCTACTTCATCGTTTTCTAGTGATTCTGTAAGCAATTCTTGTATGCTCCTTCTATTTAATAACCCTGTCAGTGAATCATACGATGCTAAATGTTTTATCTTGTCCTCTCTTGTTTTTATAGCCAAAATCATACTATTAAAACCATTCGCTAGACGTTCTATTTCTTCATAATCCTTTACGTTTGCTTGCACGTCATAATTTCCATTTTCTACGGAAACCATTAGCTTTCCAAGTTTTTTTAATGGTCGAACGCCTCTTAACGTTGCAAAATATGCAATAACACCAAATAGAAGTAAACAGAATAGTCCGATTGCTAGTATAGGTTGATGCCTGTTTATAAGGGTTCGAATTATTTCTTCTTTGCTTATCGCCGCTACGATACTCATATCATTTTCCACAATTGGTTGTGATGTTACTAGATAGTCCTTATTGTGTATAATATACGGTACATAACTTTTTTCTGTGTCCTTTAACATTTTTGCGAGTTGATTTCCAAAAAGTGTTTCACCAATCATATGATTATCACGATTAGCCAATATCGTGCCATTACTACTTAGTAATAGGACAAATCCATCTTCTCCAATTTTCGAATTACTGATTCGACTACTCATTTCTTGTAGGTTTATATCTAGCGCAATAACCCCTAGTGTTCCTTTTGGACTCACGACGGACTTTGAAGCTGTAATAATAATTTCTTGTGTCACATAGTCCAGGTACGGCTCCGTCCAAAATACCTCACCTGGATTTTGCATAGCAAGCTTGTACCAAAGTTGTTCTGCTGGATGATAGCTATCTGGAATTTCTTTATATTCTCCCCTGTAAAATTCACCATTCGCTAATCCATACATCATTTTCCCATTCACGATCGAATTTTTTTGATGTTCCTTTAGCATGGTTGCAATCTCATCTTGACTACTAGAATAGTCATTTAATAACAGAAGAGAATCACTAAGCTGCTCCAACGTATTCTCAACGGTTAAAAATTGATATCCAAAAGATAAGAAAGTTTGCATGAGGACAGATTCTGCTTCGTTTTTATACAGCTGCTCTAAACTTTCTTTTAAATTTTTGTATGACAATAAAATGAATAAAGACATTGTCACAATACACATTAATACGATCAAAGTCGTTGCCCAAAACTTAATACTTTTTATTTTCAAAAGGTCCACTCGCCTCTATGTCTATTATTCGCCTTTTAAGAAATGCTCGTACATATAATCTTTACCAAGAACGGTTGCAATATTTCTTATAGAATTATAGTATTTACTGTCTACTTCTATGTACTTCTCAATCGTATTATCAAAACTATTCAAAGCATCTAGTTCTTCTATGTGTATCGCTAACATAGCTTTTGTAAAACGTTCTTGCATCTCTTTATCTAGCTTACTTCTTGCAACATACGGAGACCCCGGAATATCTTCTGACTTCCAAATAACGTTCATATCTTCCGGACTTACTATCCCTTTTTCTATCAAATTATCATACTGAATACTACTTATAGCCCCAGCATCTACCTCATTAGTCAGAATATTAGCTAGTACTTGATCATGAGATCCTGCGTACTTAATTTCGCTGAAAAATGCTTCATAATCTATATTTCTACTTTTGAATAATGCGTAAGGAAGGACAAACCCAGATGTAGAGCCAGAGTCAACGAATGCAAACTTCTTTCCTTTTAATTTTTCAATGCTACTGATACCTGAATCTTTGGGTGTAATAATAAGTGAATTATAGTTAATACCAATATCTTTTCTTTGTTGAACAATCAAAGGAGTAAGCTCCATTTCGCTTTCAGCAGCTACATAAGAAAAAGCACCATACCAACCAATATCGATTGTTTCATTCTTCATTCCTTCTATTAAACTAACGTAACTATCGGCAGCGTCCACTTCAATAGGAATGCCTAATTTTTCTTCTAGATAAAGTCGAATAGGTTCAAATTCCTTTTCCATTTCATTTGCATCTTTTACCGGTATCATTCCGATTATTAGTTTTTGGGGATTTGTAGTGCAGCTTGTTAATAGGAAACTTATTAAAATGATAATCAATAAGAATGCGAATTTTCTCCCACTCATCGATACATGCACCTCGTTAAAATAGTCCGTTATTATTAGTTACTATCATACTACAGGTTTGTTAATTGTTTGTTAATTTCATATGTAGTTATGTTTTCCGTTGCATACAGGCGAAATATTTTTACATTATCCAGAAACTAATAGGTAGCAGTTTATACATACGCAGAGTTTATTGAATAGTTTATAAGAAGTTATGAATATAAGGAGGTTATGATTTTGTCACGTAGAAGAACGCCCCGTTTTTGTATATTTCCAGGATATAACTGGTGTGGACCTGGTTGTAGCGGACCCGGCGCACCTATTAATGAAGTAGATGCAGCATGTAAAGCACATGATGAATGTTACAGTAAAGGGAGAGATCGATGTGAATGTGATCGTGAGTTTCTCGAGCGGCTACGCCCTAAAATAAATCCGTATACACAACAAGGAAGACATGCTCGGGTACTTTACAACTATATGAAATTGCAATCAAGTTTTACATGTAACTCTTTTAGAATATAAGCATCATTTAATTCTCTTTAGCAAAAAAAGTCTGAATACCATATAAAACGGAATTCAGATTTTTTGCATTTCTCCTTTATATTTAGTTACACACTTTTGGCAAATACAATGCTTTCGTCTACTTTCTTCCGGGACTAACTCAAAAATCCCTTTTGGAAATTCCTCTATCGTACACCAGCATCCATTTGGTTCTGTTGCATCGACCATACATTTGTTTTCCTCTCCGCAAAGCGGGCAATGTGTATTAGCCATTACAAATCCCTCCTCTTTTGCGTAATCTTCACACGATACGTCCGATCGTTCTAGTCGCCCCTATAATTCTACCTTCCATTTTATATTCAGATTATTTAAATAGCAATAAAGAAAGGTATCTAATTCCGATTGAGTTCCGAAACCGATACCTTTCCTATACTTCAATTTTTAAATGATAACCCTTCCGCTTCTAGTGCAGCTCTGAGTTTTGGTAAAGAGGCTGGTCCCATACCGTGAAACTTCAAAATATCTTTTTCACTAACGTTTGATAGCTGCTGCAAAGAAGTGATGCCATTGTTTTCTAAAGCACGTCTTGCAGGTGCGGAAAGAAGAGAAAGAAATCCAGTTTCAGGTTTTCGTTCCTGTTCACAAGTTGGGCATGTAGGGCAGTCGCTGCTTTTGTAGTATTCGTGTCCTCTTTTGCAAGTTTTTAAAGTTTTTTGGGTAGTTGTCATGAGGAGGTTCTCCCTTTTCTAAAGAATATAATGTATAAGATAGTAATTATAAATCCAATATAGATAAACATTGAAAATCAAACACTAAAATCGTAAAGCCTCCATACAATGATCTACATATATACTATCATTCTTTTAAGGGGTACTTCCATATGGAAAATATAAACAAGAAAAGTACATCAATTGTTTTAGATTTGTTAGCAATCATTGTTGGTACAATAGTTTCGGCTGTTGCACTTAATATGCTGATTATTCCTTCTGGACTACTATCAGGAGGGTTAACGGGGATTGCTCAATTTATCCATCACTTTTTTCCAGTTAGTGTTGGTGTTTTTTATTTTGTACTAAATATCCCACTAATGGTGCTTGCTTATAAATTATTAGGGACGAAGTTTAGTATTTATACGATGATTGCCATTATTTTATTATCTGGTTTTTTGTATCTTTTGCCCGTTCAACAATTATGGACGGATAATACAATCCTTGCTGCAATTTTTGGTGGTACGCTAAATGGGATTGGGTGCGGTATTGTCTTAAGAAGAGGGGGCTCACAAGGTGGGCTTGATATTCTTTCTAGGGTCATTTCAAAATACCACAATGTATCGATAGGAAAAGCAAGTTTAGTTGTAAATATTTTGATCGTCATTGTTTCTGGTTTTATTTTTGGTAGTGAAATTGCCTTATTCACGATTATTTCAATGTTTGCGACGATGAAAACATATGAAATTATTTTAAGTCATGTCAACCGTGTATCCGTTTTGATCATTACGAATAGCGGCGAAGAGGTAAGTCATGCGATCAATTCGAATTTACATCGTGGAACAACTATGTGGGATGCGACTGGTGGATATACACATGATCAAAAAACTGTATTATTTTGTGTTACAGTTGTTGGGGAATTGACCACTTTAAAAAAAATCGTGAGAAAGATTGATTCTCATGCATTCGTTAGTGTCATTTCAACTCAAAATGTTATTGGTCGATTTCATCAAATTTGGTGAACAGTTATGTAAAAATAGCAAGCAGCCAAGGTTAACCTTAACCGCTTGTTAGTCTTTATTCAACTTCTAATGGTTTACTTTCTAAGATTCTTTCCACTTCTTCGTATCCAGTTGGAAATGCGAAGTTATAACGAGCAGGGATAGTAAAAACGTAATTCTCATTGCGATTTAGTTCTGTTGGGCCGATAGGTGCTGCCCCTATGTGAAATTTCTCTTGTCGCAGTAGGTCCCATTGGTCCAGCGTAAAAATCATAATCGGGATATCTTGATACGGATTTTCGGTAGTCCACTCAGGGTGTCGAATCAAAATCATTGGACCAGCTTCAACGACTTTTTCGCCGCCAGTTGTTTCTATAGACAGTCCTTCCCATTCCTCCTTAACGATTGAATAATTTTCCCAAGAGTTCGGTAATTTGAATGAAAAACTATACTCCTTGTTTGTATAGGTGATGGAATCCTCGTTCCCGGCGTTACCAAGCATAACTTTGGTAATAAGCCACTGATCTCCTACTTTTTCAACCACAAGTTCAATAGGCATATTGTTCATGACTTCATCTACACTTTCTACTTCAATTATTTCTCCACTTATTGCATATGCATTGTCAGATAGTTTTTCCGTGTTTTGTATATCGATGCGGTCTGGCCAAGGACTAGAAGTTAATCTTCCTGGAGCATTAATTGGATCTGTCAGCCATTGTTCTATAAGCTCGGGAGAAACGACATCACCGTAGTTGTTGTACATATCCTTTTTTAATTGCTCTTCCGGTCCTAATAATGACACTTTTTGAAGACTGTTTCCAAACCTTTCTACTACATCTACTACCGTCGCTTCTGCATTGTCATTAAAGTGCGCTGTTTCTGTCGTCTCCTTGACCTGGGGCTGTACTTGACTTGCACTTTCTTCGTCCATACATCCGAACAATGAAATGCTTAATAAAAGAATCAAACCTACTGATTTTTTCATTTTCTTTCCCTCCCGAAAATACATGTATAAAATTAGACGTTTGCCATTGGTATTTTGTTACATTCTGACACTCCCTTAACCTAAAAAGATCCTCTATATTTTTCATATAGAGGACCTTTCATTTTGTTAAAAACGAATCCGAAACGCTTTTACGATAATTCCATCATTTGCTGGTTCAAAGTCAAACTGTGGCAACCTTTCGAAACCTAGACGTTCATATAGTCTTATGGCATCTTCCATAAAATCTGCAGTATGTAGCCCCATTTCGGAGAAACCCTTTTCTTTTGCACGTTTAATACATTCATTAATGAGCAATGTTGCTATTCCTTTTCCTCTCGATTCGGAGGAGATAGCAAGCATTCGCAATTCTGGATAACCAAGTTCATCTTCCAAGAGTCCATCATAGGCTTTTATATCAGGAGAAAATAATGCAACACTTCCTATAATTTCTCCATCACTTTCTACTATTATTCGTTCCACACCGGTTTCAATATCTCCATCCGATAAGATGGATTTTCTTAAAGCCTGCCAATGCGCTTCTGGTATTTTTGATGAATGTTCCTTATATGCAGCTAATCTTAGTTCTCTAATATTAAATAGTTCTTCTTCTACAGCATCTCGAACAATGACCATTTTTTCATCTCCTTACCTCTTAATTACTTTTGTGAACGAGAAACTTTTCTTTCTTTCCACTTAAAGCTTCGCGATTATGTGCAGAATGGAAGTTAGTCGTATCCGGACCTTTTGGTAAAATATTTAGGCTTTTTTGATCATCGCTCGCGATATGATTGGATAGATGATAATGGATTTTGATCGCCTCAAAATCTGTTGTATCCCCAAAACCAGGAGTTTGGTATAAATCTCGCAAATATCCCCATAGGTTTGGAAAATCTACAATACGATTCCGATTCGCCTTAAAAGCGGAATAATACGCAACATCAAAGCGCACAAGCGTCGCATACAATCGAACATCTGAATCTGTAATAAAGTCTCCGAATAAAAAGCGTTTCGTTGATAAACGTTGTTCCAACTCATCTAATCGATCAAACAAAACATCATATGCTTCTTCATATGCTTCTTGCGACCTAGCAAATCCACATTTATACACACCGTTATTCACTTCATGAAAAATAACATCACTTAGAGCATCAATCTCTTCCCGTAGATGTTCCGGATATAAATCCGGCGCATCATCCTTATGAAATGGAATCCATGCCGTTTCCAAATGATTCGTTAATCTAAAATAATCATTATTCACTACTTTTTGTTCCTTCATATCAACGATGACAGGTACAGTCGGTCTACCAGCATATTCTGGGTCTGTCTTTTTATACACTTCACTTATATATTGAATGCCTAAAACAGGATCTACCCCGTCTTTATCTAAAGAAAATTCCCAATCTACGCGATCGATTTTAGGACGCATTGGACTAGTGGTACCTAAACTAATGATATCTTCTAACCCTAGTAAGCTCCGCACAATGACAGAACGATGGGCCCACGGACAAACAGCAGCCCATAAAAGACGGTATCTTCCAGCTTCTACTGGAAGTTCACCTGGGTTATCTCCAAAAGGCGTTGCAAATTGATTTTTTTGACGAATAAATTTCCCGTTTTTATCAACTTCAGTTGGAACTGCTTTCTTAGTCTTTTCCACTTGTATCATCCTTTTCTATTTAATATTTCACAAATTCATACTTTTCTACTTGGTTTTATTTAGTTTATGATCTTTTTATCTCGAAGTCAAGACAAAAAAATAATGGAATATATAAAAACCGCTTGACTGTCCAAGCGGTTACTGTTTATTTACTTATTCTTTTTTATTGCCTATCGAAAGATGAAGGAGTGTCGCGAAGAAGTTGAACAAAAAGCCCGTCCCCTTCTAACCATTCTGCAATGAGAATGTCTTTATCGCTCGAAATGCCTTTCGCATGAAGTTGATTGGTTAACCATGCCTCGTCAAAACCCAAATCCTTAATCTCGTCCCATAAAACTTTGCCATCTCTGATAAGCGTGACAGGAACATAAACAGCTTTAGAAGCTAAGTTGAAATCCTCTTGTGTTGTCTTTTGATACTTAGTTTTTTTCAAAATGCTTAACGATCCATTTGCCTCTAAATAACAATAGGCGACCTCTCGAATGGAAAATGTTTCACTTTGTCTAAGTAGGCTTTGTAGCTGATTCAAATTCATTCGATTTTTCTTTAACTCTTCACGGTCCACAATGCCATTTTTTATTAATGCGGATGGTTTCCCTTCAAAAAACCCACGAACCGCTAAAAACTTTTGCCCTAAAAATTCAACGATAAAAAGCAAAATACTCCATAATGCCATCGTGTAAACAATATAAAATAACCCTACATCATCATGATACAATCCCCTTCCAAGTAATTCACCTAATACTATCGCTGCGATAAACGTAAACGGGCTTATTTGTTTAATAATTTTCTTCCCAACAAACTTAACGATAAAAAAGAGAAGAAAAAAACCAACAATTAGTTCCAACGTAATATTTAAAACGTGCATTTTCAAAACAACCCCATTCCACCTATTCTTCCATTCAGTTATCTCCAAATGCCAAAAGATATAATACTCCGCTGGAAGAAATTGCTCTGATAGAATTGTTTGTTGTAAATATATTTCCAAAAAATAACTATTGCAACTAAGTAGCTGATTTTTACAACTAAAAGCTCATATATTACAACTAATACGACATTTTCTCTTACTAAATACTCCCTTATTACAACTAAAGGATTATCGAAAAGAAATAACCGCCATCCCCTATAGGATTTGGCGGCTATTTCTATATTCTGTGAGTGACTGTAATCCTTAAACAATTCCAGTCAAAAGATATACGCCAATTACAAAGAAACACGCTAATGTCTTAATGATCGTAATTGCAAAAATGTCTTTATACGCTTGTCGATGGGTCAATCCACAAACCATAAGTAGCGTAAGTACTGCTCCATTATGTGGTAGTGTATCCATTCCACCTGCAGCCATTGCAATGACCCGGTGCATGACTTCTAAAGGGATACCGGCAGCATTCGCAGCCTCTACATACTTATCCGCCATTATACCTAGCGAAATAGTTATCCCGCCGGAACCAGACCCTGTAATACCTGCAAGTGCGTTTGTCAGCACAGCACCATTGACTAAAGGATGTGTAAAGGTGTTAGCTAAGAAATTCTGAACGACAGCAAAACCTGGCAAAGCCGAAATAATTCCTCCGAAACCAAACTCAGAAGCAGTATTCATCGTAGCCAGTAAAGCACCACTTATCCCAACACTTAAACTATCTTTGAAACTCAATTTAACCTCTTGGAAGTTCAAGGCAATAGCAGTAAAAATCCCTACAAGAAGGGCAAGCTCCACTGACCAAAGTGCAAGCTGCTGATTCATATTAACGGTTCCGTATTGTGCTAGATTAATGCTGGCAAAATCGAACCCATCTGCATACCATTTAGGAATATAAGTAGTGAAAAACTTATTCATCACTCCGACTAATATCAGCGGTAGAAAAGCTAACAAATCTTTCACATCTATTTTTGCATTTAGCATGGTAGTACTAGGTGCAGCAATGGCTTCACTAGTAGCAGCCATTTCGCTAGCAGCCGGCGACTCACTAACCGCATTTTTTCCTATACCATAATAACCTTCCCCATTTTTAGCTGCTTTCCGGCGACGGCTCTCTAGGTACAGCATACCTACTACCAAAATAAACAGTGCACCGATTCCACCTAGCATTGGCGCTGCATAGACGTTCGTATCAAAAAAGGTGGTCGGAATAACATTTTGAATCTGTGGCGATCCAGGAATCGCATCCATTGAAAAAGTAAAAGCACTAAAAGCAATGGTAGCCGGTATCAATCGTTTTGGTATATTTGCTTCACGGAACAAATGATTAGCAAATGGATAAATCGCAAATACGGCTACGAATAAACTTACCCCACTATAAGTTAGTATAACTCCCATTAATACAACAGTAAGAATGGCCTGTTTAACTCCAATAAATCGAATAATTACTTTTGCGATTCTTGCCGCGATACCGGACATCTCAATTACTTTACCGAAAATAGCTCCAAGTAAAAATACTGGAAAATATGATTTTACGAAGCCAACCATTTTTTCCATAAAAATATTAGAAAAGAACGGTAACACATGGCTTGGGTCTGTCAAAAATACGGCAAGTAAAGCACATATCGGAGCAATGATAATGACAGAAAAGCCACGATAAGCTAAAAACATGAGTAGTCCTAGTGCTAATAGAATAATAATTAGATTCATAAATGTTCTCCCTCAATTAATCTAAAGTCTTTTTATTCACCAAGAGCTTCATTTCGAATACCGCCACTGTTTCATCTGTTTGCTTCTTCACTTCTTGTAATACCGTTACAACCCCTTGGTTCTGCCCTTTACTCTTCAAATCAATTACTTTCCCTGATAGCTGAATGGTATCTCCAATAAAAGTTGGATTTGTAAATCTTACTTTATCCATACCGTAAAATGCGACGACAATTCCCGGTTCAAATTGTACTAATCCGGTCGTAATAGAAAGTACTAGCATCCCATGAGCGATTCGCTCTTTATATTGGGTTTCCTTTGCATATTCAATATTCGTATGAAGTGGGAACCAGTCCCCACTTAAAGCAGAGAACATAACGATATCGGCTTCTGTTATCGTTCTTCCTTTAGAACTCCAAGTGTCTTCAAGTTTATAATCTTCAAAGTATTTATTGAACATTTCAATCTCCCCTTTGTTTATAAATACTAATATATCAATTACGTCTCAGCGTAATTTCGTTTGGACAATCCTCCACGAAAGCGGCAATACGTATCCAGCTTGGACTATCTCACCGCAAAGTTGGACTATCTTCGATAAAACCTGGACAATCCCTTCAGATAGTTGGACAATCTCCCACGAAAGTTGGACAATCGTATCCAGCTTGGACGATCTCACCGCAAAGTTGGACTATCTTCTATAAAACCTGGACAATACCTTCAGATAGCTGGACAATCTCCCACGAAAGTTGGACAATCGCATCCAGCTTGGACTATCTCACCGCAAAGTTGGACTATCTTCTATAAAACCTGGACTATCCCTTCAGATAGTTGGACAATCTCCCCCGAAAGTTGGACAATCGTATCCAGCTTGGACGATCTCACCGCAAAGTTGGACTATCTTCTATAAAACCTGGACAATGCCTTCAGATAGTTGGACTATCTCCCACAAAAGTTGGACAATCGTATCCAGCTTGGACTATCTCACCGCAAAGTTGGACTATCTTCTATAAAACCTGGACAATCCCTTCAGATATTGGACAATCTCCCCCGAAAGTTGGACAATCGTATCCAGCTTGGACTATCTCACCGCAAAGTTGGACTATCTTCTATAAAACCTGAACAATGCCTTCAGATAGTTGGACAATCTCCCACGAAAGTTGGACAATCGTATCCAGCTTGGACGATCTCACCGCAATTACCATCATTGGAAGCAGCCATTTTAGCAAGAGTTCTTTAAATCAGCAGAGTGTTTTCACTACTGAGCCAAGTTAAACTGGATACACCCCGTGTTTACGATCAGTGAAAACCAAATATTTCGACATATAAACATCTAAACGTGATGCAAGCTCCTCCCGCAAACGGTTTGCCTCGACAACATCATCAATAATTAAATCAGATGCTAGACGATAAATATCAATGTCTTCTCTGTATTCTTCCCGTTTTTCCGCTATAAACGCAGCTCTCTCTTCTTCTGGAAGGGAAGCAATTTTATTTGCATATACTGCGTTTACCGCGGCTTCTGGCCCCATGACCGCAATAGAAGCTGTAGGTAGCGCGATACAGCAATCTGGTTCAAAAGCTGGACCCGCCATTGCATATAAGCCAGCGCCATAAGCTTTGCGGACGATTACTGTCATTTTAGGGACAGTTGCTTCACTCATCGCTGAAATCATCTTAGCACCATGTCTAATAATCCCAGCTCTTTCTACATTTGTTCCAATCATGAAGCCCGGTACGTCGGCAAGGAATAATAAAGGGATATGATAAGCATCACAAAGATTAATGAATTTCGCTGCTTTATCTGCACTATCATGAAATAGTACGCCGCCTTTTACACGTGGTTGGTTTGCAATAATTCCGATTGGCTGACCGTTGATTCGTCCTAGACATGTTATAAGTTCAGGTGCAAACAGTTTCTTAATCTCACACATGGAGTCTTCATCTATTAGTCGTTCAATCAACTGATACATATCAAATGGTACATTTTGATTTTTAGGAATTAACTGCTCAATGCTTTTTTCAAAAAAAGCTGGTTCTTTTGCTTCCGCTTTTACCGGCTTTTCAGTAAAGTTTTCCGGAAAATACGTTAAATATTTTCTAGCGTACGCAATAGCTTCTTCCTCGCTTGGTACGAGCACATCACCGCAACCAGAAACGGAACAATGCATTTTCGCTCCACCCATTTCTTCTAGGGACACTTTTTCACCGATAACCATTTCTGCCATTCGAGGAGATCCTAGATACATCGAAGCATTCCCTTCCACCATCACCACTACATCACAGAATGCTGGAATATATGCTCCGCCAGCTGCAGACGGTCCGAATAGCAGACAAATTTGTGGTACTTTCCCTGACATTTTGACTTGGTTATAAAAAATTCGTCCAGCTCCTCGACGACCTGGGAACATTTCTAGTTGATCTGTTATGCGAGCCCCAGCAGAGTCAACAAGATAAAGCATTGGACAGCGCAGCTTTTCAGCTGTTTCTTGAATACGGATAATTTTTTCTACTGTTCGTTTCCCCCAAGAACCTGCCTTAATAGTAGAGTCATTGGCCATGACACAAACGGTACGGCCATTTATTTTACCAATTCCAGTAACAACACCATCCGCTGGAAGATCACCTGCTAGTAAGTTGGCAAACATGCCATCTTCCGCTTTTAAACCATCATCAAATAGCAAGTTCAATCTATCTCGAACGAACATTTTCGCTTGTTCTTGGTTTTTTTTATGGTATTTTTCTTGCCCACCTTGCAAGATAGCATCTTTTTTAAGCTGGTAATCTGTTTGTGAAGCTGTCGTTGTCATGTTGTTTCCTCCTTATTTTCCTGTATATTGTGGTGCGCGTTTTTCCGCAAATGCGCGTAAACCTTCTAATCTATCTTCAGTCGGTAGCAATTCGTTGTACGCAAGCTCTTCTATTTTCAATCCTGTGCTAAGATCTACTTCAAACCCATTATTGATTGCAGCTTTTGCTTGGACTAATGCAAGCGGAGCGTTCTTTGCCATGGATGTTGCTATTTCTAGCGCTTTATCTAACAGGCTTTCACGAGGGACTACATATTCTAGTATTCCAAGCGCTTCTGCTTCCTCAGCAGTCAATCGCTTAGCGCTATAAATTAGTTCTTTCGCTTTTCCAAGTCCGATTAAACGAGGTAGGCGTTGTGTGCCTCCTGCTCCCGGAATAATACCTAAAGAAGTTTCTGTTAATCCTACTTTTGCTTCTAAAGCACCGATTCGGAGGTCGCAAGCAAGTGCCAACTCAAGCCCTCCTCCGAATGCAACTCCATTCAGTGCAGCAATAACAGGTTGTGGAAGAGCAGCAACTTCATTTAAAGTCTCCCCTATAGATCGAACAGCTTGTTTAACTTCGTTTTCTGTCATTGTTTTTCGCTCTTTTAAATCTGCCCCGGCGCAAAATGCTTTTTCCCCGGCACCTGTTAGAATGATTACTCGAACTTCCGGATTGTTTCTTAAATCATTAGCAACCATTTTTAAATCATGGAGCATCTGCTTTGATAAAGCATTTGCAGCAATCGCCCGATTTAATGTGACGATCGCAATTCCGTCACTACGTTTTTCTACTTGCATGTTTGTTAATACGGTTTCAACCATTGCAAACAGCTCCTTCTTCCGCATTCAAAATATCCATTTGGCGACTATTCAGCTTTTTTCCTCTTACTTTTTCAATAAGTTGGGCTGATTTCATCACTGCATCTAGATCAATTCCAGTTTCAATTCCCATTTCATGAAGCATATATAATAGATCCTCTGTCGCTACATTTCCTGATGCACCTTTTGCATACGGGCAGCCGCCCAATCCGCCAAGGGAGCTATCAAAGATTGTAATTCCCATTTCAAGTGATTTCACAATATTGGCTAGTGCCGTTCCTCTCGTATCATGGAAATGCATCGCAAGTTTATTTGCATCGAAATGAGGTAGTAGCTCCTCGAGCAATTGTTCCACTTGATTTGGCACGCCAATGCCGATTGTATCCCCTAACGAAAGCTCATCTATTCCCATGGAAAATAGACGATCGCTCACTTTCCTTACTTGCTGCGTTGCAATCACGCCTTCATATGGACATCCAATCACTGTAGATAAATAACCTCTGACCGTTTTTCCCGCTGCTTTCGCTTCCTTAACTACTTCGCTTAGAATTGGGTACGTTTCTTCAATCGATTTATTAATATTATTTTGATTATGAGCTTCACTTGCTGACATGAAAATACTCACTTCATCTACATTAGCTTCTAATGCCCGCTCAAGTCCTCTTAAATTAGGAACTAGTGCAGCATACGTAACCCCTTGTTCCCGCTGAATTTTCCCAAGCACTTCCGATGCGTCTGCTAGTTGCGGTATCCATTTGGGATGGACGAATGAGCTGACTTCAATATAAGAAAGCCCTGTCTTTGAAAGCGAGTCGATCCAAACAATTTTATCTTCCGTTGAAATAGTTTGCTTTTCATTTTGTAAGCCGTCTCTTGGGCCAACTTCTTTTATCTTTACGCTTTTTGGTAGTTTCAAAGATTTTACCTCCCTATTCAACATCGATGAGTACATCGTCATCATTCACGAAGTCGCCTTCTTTAATATGGATTTTCTTCACTACGCCAGTTTTCTCAGCTGCAATCGGAATTTCCATTTTCATTGATTCAAGAATTACTACATCTTGCCCTTCTGTTACTGTTTCTCCTTCTGTCACTAATACTTTCCATACACTTCCTGCCATACTTGCTACGATGTTTGTCATATTTATTTCCCCCTTATTTTGTTGCTTTTTGCGCTAAGTAATATTTATTCACAAAATCAGTTGTTGTATATCCAGCTAAAAATTGTTCATGGCTAACCGTTTCAATGAGCATTGGAATATTCGTTTTAATGCCTTCTACTTTGTAATTTTCAAGCGCTTCTTTCATTCGGGCACATGCCTCGCTGCGCGTTTCTCCCCAAGCGATCAGTTTGCCAATCATTGGATCGTAAAATGGTGTCACTTGCGAGCCAGCTTCTATCGCACACTCATTTCGGATACCTTTCCCTTGTGGTAGCTGAAATTCTGTTATCTTTCCAGGTGACGGGAAAAATGTTTTAGGATCTTCTGCATATATACGCACTTCAATCGCATGCCCTTTTCGTTGAACTTCTTCACGTGTAAGAGATAAACGCTCTCCATACGCCACTTTTAACTGTTGTTCTACTAAATCGAGACCAGTAATTTCTTCAGTAATTGGATGCTCCACTTGTAATCTTGTGTTCATCTCCAAAAAGTAGAAATTTTGCTCACGATCCACTAAAAACTCAATCGTACCCGCATTGGAATACCCAATATGTTTTGCTGCTTGGACAGCTGCATCTAGCATTTTTTGACGTGTTTCTTCACTAATAAATGGAGATGGTGCTTCTTCCACAACTTTTTGGTTACGACGCTGGATAGAGCATTCTCTTTCCCACAGTGGAATGACATTTCCATGTGTGTCGGCTAGAATCTGTACTTCAATATGATGCGGATCAGCGATATATTTTTCTAAAAACATCGTTCCATCACCAAAGAATGATTCTGCACGTTTTTTATTTCCTTCGAAAGCTTTTATTAGTTCTTCCTCGGAGTTAACGAGTTGCATACCGATTCCGCCGCCTCCCGCAGACGCTTTAAGCATCAGTGGATAGCCGATTTCTCTTCCTGCTTCTCTTGCTTGCTCCTTATTATCCAAAGCAGTATCGATCCCTTCTACAACCGGTACACCTGCTTCTTTCATCATCTTACGTGCTTCAATTTTACTTCCCATAGAAGCGATAATATCCGATAAAGGCCCGATGAATACGAGTCCTGCTTCTACACATTTCCTAGCAAATACCGCGTTCTCTGATAAAAGACCGTATCCTGGATGTACTGCCTCTGCTCCACTAACTTTGGCCACACGAATAATTTCGTCGATATTTAAATAGCTTTGATGTACAGGTGGCTTTCCTACGCAGTATGCTTCATCAGCTTGTCGAACGAACAAGGTCTCCGCATCTGCCTCTGAATAGATGGCAACAGTTTGAATGCCTAGATCCTTACAAGTTCGAATAATTCTTAATGCAATTTCTCCACGATTGGCGATCAAAATTTTTGAAAACATATACATCTCTCCTTTTAAGTTTCTTTATATAATCAATTATTCGTAAAATTAGCTTTTCGTTTTTGTATAAAAGCTTCCACGCCTTCTTGAACATCCTTCGTCTGAAAAGCATGGCCAAAATAGGTTGCTTCCGTAACAAGACTTTCATCAAGTGGTTGTTCATATCCAACATCAATCGAGCTTTTGGCAAAAGTTATAGGAAGTGAAGAGTGTTTATTAATTTTATTTGCGATTTCCATCGCTTTCTCCAAAGACGTCCCCTTCGGAACAACGTGATTAACAAGTCCGATTCGTTCTGCCTCTTCTGCCGAGATAGACTCACCAGTAAAAATCATTTCTTTCGCTCTTGCTTTTCCTATTAGCCGTGGCAGCCTTTGCGTCCCCCCAGCCCCTGGAAATAATCCCAATTTAACTTCTGGAAGACCGATCTGTACATGTTCCTCCGCAACTCGGATATCACAGCTTAACGCGAGTTCGCACCCCCCGCCAAGGGCAAGACCATTTATCGCCGCAATAGTCGGATGAGGTAACCGTTCGATCTTATTTAGTGGTTCTTGAAGCCAAAGCGATTTTTGCTTTGCTTCTTCGACTCCTTTTCCAATCCACTCTGGAAATCCTTTAATATCCCCACCAGCTACAAACGCCTTTTCGCCTGCACCTGTTAAAACTACTACTTTTACGTTAGGATCTCTTTCGATTTCATCCACGACTATGTTCAATTGTTCAATAACATCTGCGCTTAAGACGTTCACAGGTGGATTATCGATGACAATTAGTGCGATATTTTGTTGTAATGACCATGAAACAACTTGGACTTTTTGCATCGTTTTAGCACCTCGTTTTTATATTTTCACTTCGCTATAGTCTTGTCGTAAAACAAATTTTTGAATTTTGCCGGAAGGTGTTCGTGGTAATTCATCTACGAAAATAACTTTTCTAGGCTTTTTATAGCTTGCTAGATTTTTTACACAATGACTAATTACGTCCTCTTCTGTTAAGTTCGATCCTTCCTTTTTCACGACAACAGCACAAACAGCTTCTATGAACTTGGAATCGGGTATACCGATGATGGAAACTTCCTTTATCGCCTCGTGACGGTATAATACATCTTCAATTTCAGCGGCGTAGATATTTTCCCCACCACTTCGAATCATATCTTTTTTTCTACCCACAATCGTTAAGTAGCCGTCCAGATCAAACACGCCTAAATCCCCAGTTTTACACCAGCCATTTACAAACGTCTCCATTGTCGCTTCGGGTTTTCGCCAATACCCTACCGAAACAGCTGGACTTTTAATGGCAATTTCCCCTACTTCCCCGACTGGTATCGGGTGCCCATCGTCATCCAATATGTTAATCTCTGTTAATGGCATTGGCTTACCTACTGTTTGTCCTTTCGTAAAAGCATCTTGTGGATCGAGCGATGCTGCGATTGGCGTCCCTTCCGTCAATCCATATACTTGAACAACACCCACATCTGGGTATTTCTTTTTTAATTGTTCTAGTGCAGAAGGCAATAATGGATCGCCCCCTGTATAAATTGTTTTTAAATTTTTCAGTTGATACGAATCAATATTATCGAAATTCAACATTTCATAAATCATAAATGGAAATAAGAAGCAATCAGTCACTTTTTCTTGTTCAATTACGGATAGGATTCTATCAATCTTAAAACCTTGGCTTCTTGTAATGACAAGTGTTCCACCCATCAATAGTATTGGAAGTCCAATGTCTTCCATTGCGCCTACATGATAAAGGGGACCTGTCGTCATGCCAATTTCTTGTCCTGTAAACTTCCATTTCAACGATTGCATGGCAGAAAACCAAAGTGTCGTGTCATGCGTCCAAATGGCGCCTTTTGGTCTACCCGTTGTACCTGACGTATACATTAACATGACTGGATCACTCAATTTAATATTATTTTCCACTACTTCATCCGTAGGGCCGCTTTCTAATAGACTCCATGGCTTAGACCAATCCGGTTTTATTTCCCCTTCATTTTTCAGGCATATGTACTGTTCTACGGAAACATGCCCTCGAACTTCCTCCAGTTCACTTGCCAAATTAGAATGAAAGCATAATATTTTCGTTTGAGAATCGTTTAATGCATATTTTAATTCTGCACTCGAAAGTCGAAAATTAAGACGAACGGCAATTGCACCGATTTTCGCAATAGCAAAATATAAACCGAAATATTCCAGGCAATTGTAAAGCAATACGCCAACTCGGTCTCCTTTTTGGACTCCTAATTCAGCAAGCTTATTCGCGTATGCATTTGATATTGTATGGAGTTCTTTGTATGTCCATGCTTTACCCATTTCTTCTTTTATTGCTATTTTTGCTTGATGATTGTCATTTAACACGTTTGCCATTTTCCTAGTTATAAGTCCAACGTCCATTGAAATTCCTCCTTTCGTCTCTCCCTTTTATATAAGCAAGTTTCATGCCAAGTTTAAAAATGCGAGTTTTCGATACTTTGAGCCTATTTTATAAATTAGACGTAAATATTTTTCCGAAATATCGGAATTTACTTCCCTTTATTCGATAAGATGCATTAGAATGCCTGCTAAAATAAAAAAATCCGAAATATCGGAGCGCATTCCGACATTCTGGATTTTTATACTTAAGTGATTCTATATTTTTTTATTTTCTCGTATATGGTCGAATTACTAATTCCAAGCGCTTCAGCTGCCATATTTTTATCGAATTTATAAATCATTAACATTCTTTTTATTTCTCTTTTTTCCGTTTCTTCTACTATTTCTTTTAATGTTCTCTTCTGGATTTTTTCAGAATCTCTTTTTATATATTCCGGTAAGTCATCGATTACCAATAAGTCCTCATTTGATAAATGGACACCTGCATTCACTACATTTTCCAGTTCTCTTATATTTCCTGGCCAACTATATTTTATTAACAACTCATATATGTCATCGTGTATGGAATTCACACGTTTTCCAATTTGTGCTTTCGCTTTTTCAAAAAAATGATGAATCAGAAGTGGGATATCTTCTGTTCTTTCACGTAAAGGAGGACTTACTATTTGAATGGCATTTATTCTATAATATAGGTCTTCCCGAAATTCCCTATTTTCTATCATTTTCTCCAAAGGTCGATTGGTGGCAGCAATCACCCGAACATTAACTTTTTTTGGTTGAAGGGATCCTACAGGTTCATACTCCCGCTCTTGTAGAACCCTTAATAATTTGACTTGCATATGCTGTGGCATATCGCCAATTTCATCTAGAAAAATAGTTCCCCCATCTGCACTTGGAAACTTTCCTACTTTCCCACCTTTTTTAGCACCTGTAAAGGCACCTTCTTCATAGCCGAATAACTCGGACTCGATTAGATGTTCTGGGATAGAGCCACAATTCACGATGACAAATGGTTTAGTGCTACGTGAACTTAGTTGATGAATACTTTGTGCAATTATTTCCTTCCCTGTACCGCTCTCGCCCCTTATCAATACCGAAATATCTCCACCAGCCACTCTTTTCACACGTTCTTTTAATTCCTTCATTTCATGCGAGTTTCCGATTAAATCATGTAAAGAATACCTTGCCCCATTTGCTTTATCTACCACGGGCGTATACAAATTGTTCCTTGCTAATAACTCTTTAATATTACTATTCATTTTCTTCCAATCATCTAAATCTCGAAAAATGATAGTCCCTATTGCCCCGATAATCTCCTTATCATCGAAAATCGGGATACGATTTGTAATGACAAAACTCCCTCGTAGAAATTGTAAATCTGCCATTTCCGCTTTTCCTGTTTGAACGACAAGATGTAATCTCGTATTTTCAATATGATTAACAATATATCCCCCGATTATATCGTCTCTATTTACTTCTAAAAACTCGCAATATTTATTGCTAATATATTGTATTTTTCCATTGTTATCGATAATGACCGTTCCATAGTTTGCATTTTCAAATACGACATCAAGTAATTTATGATTAAACAATTGTCCAGATACCATATTTATTTCCCCCTTCTCCTTCTGAATCCTCTTACTGCCCCTTTCTTATATGATAACTGAATTTTCGACAAATGGATGTTTCATTTTTTACTAAATAGCTTTTAAACGAAAAAAAACAGGATGAAGTTTTTATCTCATCCTGTTTTGTCGCTAGCTTATTCTCGGTGTTTTACAGCTAATCCTCTTAAAAATTTCCGTGCAAAATTATCTCCACATACTTTATAATTTCGATGTCCTTCTTTACGTAAAATGGCTCCTAGCTCCCCTTTTGATACTGCAATGCCACCTTCATCCAATATATCTAACATATCTTCTGTTGTTAATTGTAGCGCAACTTTTAATTTTTTTAGGAGCATATTATTAGCACTATTCTCAGGAGGTGCAGGATTTTCAAGTTGTCCAGGTTTTGGATCTTGTTTACCTCTTTTAAAAGTAATGAAGCCGTTTAAAAAGGAATCTAACATCTTATGTGTACATTTTATCTGATCTTCCGTTTCCTCTACATCCACTACATCATCGTATTCGTCTTTTGATTTTGTTAGTATCTTTGGTAGTTCTTCTTTCGTTACTTCTATACCACCAAGATTAAATATCTCAATCATATCTTTGTTTTTTATATCTAGTGCGTATCTTAGTCGTATTAATATATCGTTGTTATCCATTTAAAAACCTCCTCGTATTGCCTAATGACCAGCCGTTTCACATTGCGTTAAATGCTGTTGGCAGATAATAAATTATAGCAGAGATGTAGTAAATTCACCTAAAAAACAGTGAAAACATTATTATTTGACTAGTTAATGAATGATATCCTAATGGTCTCGATTGATAATATAATTTAAAAAATGTTTCAAGAATGTCGTATTACGTGGCACTTCTTGTAATACTTCCATTGCAACACAGTAGTTTTCCCACATTTCTTTTTTAGCATTTTCCTGACCTAATATGGACACAAAAGTTGAGTTATTGTTTTCTGCATCCTTGCCAATAGGTTTTCCGAGTATTGTTGCATCTCCTTCCACATCAAGTAAATCATCCTTAATCTGAAATGCTATGCCTGCATGACGGGCAAATTTTTTCAAAGCGTCTATTTCTAATTCATTTACCCCGGCAAGGATAGCAGGCATTACTAGTGATGCCTCGAATCCAATTCCAGTCTTATAAAAGCACATCATATTCAACTGTTCTACTGTCAGCTGCTTCCCTTTGGAGTCCAAATCCATCACTTGCCCTCTGCACATATTTGCTGTAGCTTGGGCGGAATATTTTATCAGTTTAAGGACTGTTTTCGAATCGAACCGATCAAGAGATGCTTGTGCCTCTACAGCCTTTTGGGTTAAAAAAAGTCCAGTTAACTCTGCAACGGCTATGCTATACACCTCATGAAGTGTCGGACGTCCCCTACGAGTAGATGCATTATCTTGGGATGGCAGATCATCCAATATTAGTGATGCGGTATGCATATATTCTAGCGATTTTAAAAGTGGTTCGATTGCTGAACTTTGTAATCCATATGCGTTTACCCCCATGAACCAAGATACTATAGGTCTTAAACGCTTTCCATCTCCTTCTAGACTATAATTGGCGGCATCAATAATTTGCTCTTCCGTTATAAACATGTTTTCTGTTTTAGGGATAGTAAGAATGCAGTTGATCTGATGACGTAAGGTTTTGATTGTATTTAGAAATCCTTCCTTTTCTATACTTTCATTTTTCAAAATTGTAATCATATGGTCGCGGAGTAGTTTATCGAAAAAATCTACATCATCTGCTTTTCGGACCATATGTTGTATTAGCTTATGGAATGTAGCATCCCCGCTTGCAAATATGCCCATCACTTCGTTGTATTTGTTAGTACCCACTCGTTCTTTATAGCGTTTCAGTCCGTTGATAGCCCGATCCAAAATGACCTCGCAAGTCTTCCTATCTGAGTTATACACGTTATGAATCAAATTAGAAATAACCGTCCAGTACAATTCAAAGGGGTTGATAAGATCCGAACGTGTCTGGTGATATTTCAAATAATAGGTATAGGGGGTTACCGAACCATCCTTCAGATCATCAAACATATCTGTGAAATCATCCGCTAGCTGATTATAAATGCCATAAAAAAATGTTCGGTTGTCCAATTCCTTATCCTCAGGAGCACCGATTACCGAACGGACAATCAATCGAGAAGAAGAGGATTTTAAAATGATTGGTATATAAAGTTCTTCATTGGTATAGTTTGCGTTAGATAGGTCTTTGACACGGTCCACTTCTTGAGAATTAAAAAACACATAAGATTGCTCAAAAAAACCTGTTCTTGTATCTGGTTGCTGACAGTCCTTAATATACTCAAAAGCTTCTTGAAGTTCCGAATGAATATATCCCATTAGTTCCACGTTATTTCCAATCCACTCCCCTAATGCTGGCACAGTTCCCGTAATAAGCGTGGTACGTATTAAATCGGAATATTGCTTTTCCTCTTCATCTGATAAAATTTTTGCATCGAGTAGATCGTCAATAAAGGGATAAGTTAGTCCATAGGAATAACCAAGCCTAATAGCTTTATCAAGTCTCCGAGTACGTTCCTCAGAGGTCGTCTCATCGTTCATCTCTTCAATTTCTTGCATAATAACACCCGCGATTATTTTAATAAGCTTTCTCTGAGCTTGCTCAGCATCCATCCCTTTTGGAATGCTTTCGGATACCGCCTTCAGTTTGTTTATCACCCAAATTAGGCCCGATTCAACTCCTTCTTTCTGAGCAAGACGGTATAACCCTGCCATACTAAACGTCTCATCTTTGCCTTTTTTAGTTAAGTCACTTTTTAACCCATCTACTACGCTTTCAATCCTGTTTAGCGTATCAGGTGAATCTAGTGCTTTGCCCAAATCACGCATAAAAATGTAAGAGATGCTTCGATCGAGATAGTTATCCAGTTTGCCTGTGTAATTTAGCCATTGAATATAATGGTGATACTGACTAGAATTAGGTTTTCTTTTTCTGCGTGAAAATAAGGCTTGAGAATGAATATGGTTGCGTTTCCATAATCGAATATCTTCTGTAAGAGTTGGGACATAAGTCTTTTGCCTAACTTGCTCATAAAGTGACTTAAAATAGTGTTCGGCCTTCTGCTCAGCTTGCCTATAGCATTCATCCGGATTTATTAATAACTCCTTAATCATTCAACATCACACCTTCACTTTATGTTCGCTCTTATCCATTTTGAAAAATAACAGTAGCTAATTAATAATCTATTCTTCTAAAAATCCTGGGATACCTTTTTATACATGAAAAATATAAGGCTTGACTCCATTTCAATAGAATCAAGCCTTTATTATCATTATAGTTTCAACAGAAGACTTTCATTCCCCTTCTGCTTCCCATCGGTCTATTTCTGCTCGAACCAATGGTGCCACTTCTGTTCCAAGAAGTTCAATTGCTTTTAACACTTCATGATGAGGCATTGAACCTACTGGTACGTGAAGCATAAAGCGTGTAATACCCACGTTTTTACGAAGGAAAATAATTTTTTCAGCTACTGTTTTTGCATCCCCTACATATAATGCGCCTTCCAAGCTACGAGCACTATCAAACGTAGCACGACTATATAGACCCCAACCACGTTCTCTTCCTAAGATATTCATAGCGGCTTGAGTCGAGGGGAAAAATTTATCCACTGCACTATCAGTACTTTCACCAACGAATCCATGCGAGTGTGATGCTACCGTCAGTTTCGAAACGTCATGTCCTGCCTGCTTTGCTGCGTTCTTATAAAGTTGCACAAGTGGTGCGAACTGAAGTGGACTACCTCCTATAATGGCTAAAACAAGCGGCAATCCTAGTACACCCGCACGAGCAACTGATTGTGGAGTTCCACCACTTGCAATCCAAACTGGTAGAGGGTTTTGAACAGGGCGTGGATATACACCTCGATTTTGAATTGCCGCACGATGCTCCCCACTCCAAGTAACCATTTCTGATTCCCTTATTTTTAACAATAAGTCCAACTTCTCATTGTATAATTCATCATAATCTTTTAAGTCATACCCAAATAGAGGAAATGACTCGATAAAAGAGCCGCGTCCAGCCATAATCTCTGCACGACCATTTGAAATCGCATCAAGCGTCGCAAATTCCTGAAACACTCGTACCGGATCATCAGAAGAAAGAACAGTTACCGCGCTTGTCAGTCTTATACGGTTCGTCTGAGACGCTGCTGCAGCGAGTATAACCGCAGGCGCAGAAGCAGCATAATCTTTCCGATGATGTTCGCCAACACCAAAGACATCTAAACCTACTTGATCAGCCAAAACAATTTCTTCTATAACTTCGCGAATGCGCTCCGCATGACTAATTACTTTCCCAGTTTCTACATCCGGTGTTGTTTCTACAAATGTCGTAACACCAATTTCCATATTTCTTCTCTCCCTTTAAGTTAAAAACTTCTTTTTATTCTTTCACTCGTTGTACACGTTCATCTATGTATTCATGCATAATACATTCTACTGTTCCATAACATGCAATGAGATGTTAGCTGTTTATTGTTTATTATATTGTAAGATATACAATGACCTTATAACACAAATATGCCTTACAGATCGATTATAAAAGTAACCCCAATTGTTAGTTACTATGACTACAATTGGGGTTATTTATTCCATTATCGTATATCATCGACTGATTTCACCACTGTGTGAGCAATTGGTTTCCATTCAACTTTCTTAAACAAGGCTACGATAGAAATAGGAATATAGGTAAACATAAAAAAAGGAAAAGTGATTGTATAAGCGATTTTTTTCCACCCTGAACAATGTATCTTTTTCCACTCCGTTAAGGTTGTAATGAAACCAAGTGTAAATAGTATTCCATAATACCAGCCAATGGAATTTAATAGTTCCATTGTGGTCGATTGAATAATCTGTTTCCCATCAAAAAAACCTAAAAAACCAGCTAAGTAAAATAATCCATTTACCATCATGCTAATACTGGAAACAAGCATAGCTGGCATAATCGTCATTGTCATATCGAAGCATGAAAACTTGTTATGTCTCCCACGAAAAACATTTCGAATTAAACCCCCGCCATATTTACCAAAAACTTGATAAAACCCTTTCGCCCAACGCAATCTCTGATTCCAGGACTGGTCAAAGGTAACTGGTTGCTCATCATAGAACATGGCACTTCTGCAGTACCCGATTTTTTCGCCTTTAATGATCTGAGAAACCGAAAACTCGATGTCTTCTGTTAAGAGATGGTGTATCCACCCTCCATTGTCTTTGATCAAATTTGCATGTACTAGAAATCCGGTTCCAGAAATTGCACAACTGGAGTTAAGGACCATTCTTGGAAGGTTCAGATATTCAGCTTCATGTAGGAACCAGAGGGCATAACCTGCAGAAATCCAATTTTGGTCATAATTCTTGGAGTTTCGATAACTAGTGATCACCCTATATCCTTGATGGAAAGTTTTGTTCATTTCCGCTATATAATTCTCATCAAGGAGATTATCGGCATCAAATACAAAATATCCTTCATACTTTCTGAATGAATATTCTCTTTCGATTATTTTAATCATATAGTTGAGGGCATACCCTTTTCCAATATTATCCTTATCGAAGCGCTCCCTCACAATTGCCCCTGCGTTTTCTGCAACCTTGGCTGTATCATCGGTACAGTTGTCTGCTACAACGAAAATATCAATCATTTTCCCAGGATAGTTCTGGTTTTTTATACTTTTGATCAGTTGACCGATGACGAGTTCTTCATTTCTAGCTGCGATGATTATTGCGTATTTGTAGGGATGAACATTCTCCATCACAGGATGATTATTTCTTTTGGTTTTAAATGCCACCAACATGTAAACAATCTGATATGAATACATCAATGTAAATAATAGGAACATGTAAAAATTAAAATCATTTATAAAACTTAATAATTGCGAGCCCAAGCCGATCCCCCCATGATGTTATCATTTTATTATTAACATTCTTCGGCTTCATTCCCTAAATTTATGCCCATTCAAAAGGTATCAAGAATCTGTCAATATCCTTTAAAAAGCAAGTATATTACATCTATTTACATCATGGATTAAAACGATGTTAAGTCTATGTAAATTGTTAGCATTTAGTGGAAGATTCCCCATAAGCACTGTAAAACCTATGAATTGATATGATGTATCACCTGTTCCATTTAAACCATACTAAGAAATATAATTTAAAGGGTGAAAGCATGAAACTGAATATACTCGTATCGATTATTGTTCTCCTTATACTAGTGGCTAGTTTTCTATTGATCTTTTCAATGTCGCGTACAAAAGATATTAACGACACCATTATCCATAAAAAGCAAAAACCAGTCATTTTTATCACAGTTGACTCGCTTATGAGTCAGCCCCTCCAAAAAGTCGTGCAAGCCGGAAAAGCCCCTGCCCTATCCTTTTTAATAAACAATGGACAATTCCATCCTGAAGTAATTAGCTCCTATCCTACAATGTCCGTGACGATTGACAGTACTGTGTTGACTGGCACTTATGCAGATCAGCATAAGATTCCAGGTCTCATTTGGTTTAAGAAAGATGAAAATCGTATTGTTAGCTATGGAAGCGGTTTAAGAGAAATATGGAGTCTTGGAGTGAAAAATGTTGCGCTCGATAGCATTGTCCATCTAAACGAAGAACATTTAAACAAAAACGTTCAAACCATTCATGAAAAACTTACAAACAATAACATTCAATCTGCCTCTATTAATGGGCTTCTATATCGAGGGAGTTTCCACCAACCATTGAATGTTCCAAAACTAATTTCTGCAATGAGACTTCTACCGGATGATATAAATATTAGCGGGCCAATAATACTTTCATTGGGAACATTATCTCAGTATAATCCCAAAAATGATCTTCACAAGTTAGCATGGTCAAGAATGGGTGTGAATAATCAATTTACCGTTAACGAGTTGAAATTCTTAATGGAACAAAATAAATTGCCCGCATTTACGCTCGCCTATCTACCAGATACAGATAAGGATTTACATAAAAACGGGCCAGATGATCTTAGGGCAATTGAAAAAGCAGATAAGTATCTTCAAGAACTTTTGAATTCTTATTCAACTTGGAAAGAAGCGATTGAACAGACAATTTGGATTGTGCATGGAGACAGTGGTCAATCTACAGTTATGAAGGATAAAAACACTTCTCTAATAGATTTAAATGATTTATTGAAGGACTATACCTTCTGGGAACGTAGGAACACAAATGGTGAAATTGCAATCGCGATTAACGAGCGAATGGCGTACATTAACTTAAATGATGAAAACTTGAAGCTTTCAGAGATAGTAAAGATATTAAAGAAGGATATACGAATCGGCATTATTGCATGGAAAGAGGGAGAAATAAACTATGTCATCTCTCCGCAATCTAATCAGGAGTTTACATTTTCTCCAAAAGGTTCGTATAAGGATATGTATGATCAATCATGGAAGTTAGATGGAGATCTTTCAATTTTAAATTTGTCAATCAATAGCGAGGGGCATATAGAATACAGCGATTATCCGGATGCTCTTGCAAGACTTCACGGTGCACTACATTCACATGAAGGGCGATTCATAATTGTAGATGCAAAGCCACACTATGAATTTATTGAAAAACACAGTCATGATCATGCTGGGGGTGCAGCACATGGTTCTTTACACAAAATCGATTCCATTGTCCCCCTCATAATTACAGGGACTCAAGAAAAACCCGAATACAATAGACTCGTGGACTTTAGAAAATGGATTCTTACACTAATGAAATAAACGTATCTTCAATCAATCACTTACAACTAAAAATGATAAATTAACTAAAAAACAGGTGTAGAAAAAAGAGCTTTTTTCTACACCTGTTTCAATTTATCTTACCCTATTATCCGAATCGACCTGATACATAATCTTCCGTTCTTTGATCCTGTGGAGTTGAGAAAATGTTATCTGTATCATCGTATTCAACTACTTCTCCATTTAAGAAAAACGCTGTTTTATCGGAGATTCGTGCAGCTTGTTGCATGTTATGTGTAACAATGACAATCGTATAGTCTTTTTTCATATTAGATATTAGTTCTTCTATTTTCAGCGTAGAAATTGGGTCTAATGCGGATGTAGGCTCGTCCATTAAAATAACATCTGGTTTCATCGCAATAGCACGAGCAATACATACACGTTGTTGCTGACCACCTGACAAACCAAGTGCTGATGTTTTAAGACGATCTTTTACTTCATCCCAAATAGCTGCACTGCGCAAACTCTCTTCCACAATATTATTTAATTCTTTTTTATTTTTAATGCCTTGCATTCTTGGTCCATAGGCAACATTGTCATAAATACTCATTGGGAATAAATTTGGTTTTTGAAATACCATACCCACTTTTGTTCGTAATTTGATTACATCATTTGTTTTGTAAATGTCTTCATGATCAATGACAACATCACCAGTAATTTTCACACCATCAATTAAATCATTCATACGGTTTAATGTTCGTAAAAAAGTTGATTTACCACAACCCGAGGGACCGATTAAAGCAGTAACCTCTTTTTCATGAATAGCAAGATCCACTCCGAATAGCGCTTGTTTCTCCCCGTAAAATAAATTTAAATCTTTCACATTAATTTTCGATGTACCTTTTTTACGTTGCTCCATCTGCTAAAATACCTTCCCTACTTGATTTATTTGGTCGTTAGCTCATCATCTTCTATTGCTGAAGTACTCCTTGACGTTCTTTTATTTGTTTGTTGCTTTGTTAAATTTTTTCGAGATATAGGTTGCTGAAAGATTGATTGCTAAAATAATTACGATTAAGACAATACCTACCGCTGCAGCAAGTTCAATGTCTCCAGACTCTTGTGTTACTAGATAAGCATGAACTGTTAAAGTTCTAGCTGATGATAGAATGCTCGCTGGCATAGCTGCTACTGTCCCAGCAGTCAAGAAGATTGCCGCTGATTCACCAACAATTCGTCCAACTGAAAGGATAATACCAGATAAAATTCCTGGCATGGAACTTGGTAAAATCACTTTATATAATGTTTGTAGTTTTGTCGTTCCAAGCGCTAATGAACCTTCCCGATATGAACGTGGCACTGTTTTTAATGCTTCTTCCGTTGTTCGAATGATTACAGGTAACACGATAATTATTAAGGTTAAGGAAGCAGCTAGAATCGACATACCTAATTTTAATGTTGTTACAAAGAATACCGCTCCAAATAAACCATAAATAATGGAGGGAATTCCTGTTAAACTTTCTGTTGCAAAGCGTATTAGTCTAACTAATCGCCCTTGTTTCGCATATTCTTGTAAATAAACAGCTGCCAATATTCCGATAGGTGTTGCAATGACTAACGAAATAAGGACTGTGTATATAGTTGTTACAATCATTGGCCAAATGCCACCACCTCCGGTTGGAGAATAATCACCGAAGATGAAATTAAAGCTAATAAAACCGATCCCTTTATAAAAGATAAACCCAACGATCATGACGAGGATGGCAACAGATAAGCAAGCTGACAACCATAATAGTCCACGTAACAAGTTATCTTTAATTTGTCTCATCTTAGTTACCTCCCTTCGAACTTATTTTTGCTAATACAAAATTCAAAATCAATATAAATGAGAATAAAACAATTCCGGTTGCAAATAACATTTCTTGATGTGTACCGAATGCGTAACCCATTTCTAATGCAATATTGGTCGTTAGTGGACGAACACTATCGGTTAAGCTAGTTGGAACGATTAAACTATTACCAGCTACTAAGATAACTGCCATCGTTTCCCCAATTGCTCGACCTAAACCTAATACGATTGCTGTCATAATACCAGATTTAGCTGCTGGTACAATGACCTTAAAAATTGTCCCAATTTGTGATACTCCTAGAGCGTATGATCCTTCGCGATATGTTTGTGGAACTGCACGAATCGCTGTTTCTGCTACAGTCACAATAGTTGGTAGCATCATGATTGCGAGTACAAGAATAACAGCTAATAAACTTTGCCCCTTTACTAAACCAAAAGTATTTTGTAAAAACGGAACAATGATTGCCAGTCCAAATACACCATATAAAACAGATGGGATGCCCGCTAGTAACTGAATTGCTGGCGAAATTATTTTAGCAAGCCTCTTAGAGGCAATTTCAGCTATGAAAATAGCTGTGAATAAGCCTATTGGAACTCCAATAATTAATGCTCCAATCGTTGCAAAAATAGATGCAACAATCATTGGGAATATACCGAATTTATCTTCACTCGGTACCCAATCCACACCAAAAATAAAGTCTATAAAGCTATATCCCTCTGCTACAAAGGGGTGAGTTCCTTTATAAAATACAAATCCAATGATTAACAATAAAGTTATTACCGAGAGAAGCGCACAAATCAAGAAAATTCTTGCAGACAGCTTTTCTAACATATACTTCCTTTTATTTGTTTTACCGATATCTACGGCATGCTTGTTAGTTGTTGGGATAGACACTCTTTATTCCTCCAAGATTCCGTTTAAAATTATGTTGTTGCCTTCCTGTAATAATGTTTTACTTTACAGGGATTGCACCTGCTTCCGCTGCAATGAGTTGTCCATCTTCACTTAAAATAAAATCTATAAATCGTTGTCCCGAGTTTGTTAATTGTCCTTCTTTATAGACAAACAAGAACGGTCTAGACAAGCTGTATTTTTCTTGTAGAACATTTTCTGCAGTAGCTTCTACACCATTAATATCGATTGTTGAAATGGATTCATCGATATATTCAAAAGAGATAAAGCCTACTGCATGTTTATTGTTCGCGACTGTTGTTTTAATATTTCCATTACCACTTGCGATTATAGCGCTTCTAACTAATTCACCAGAACTGTAGTCAACGATTTCTTGGAATGCATCACGGGAACCTGATCCATCCTCGCGAGATACAACTACTATTTCCATGTCATCTCCACCAAGTTCTTTCCAGTTCGTCACTTTCCCAGTAAAGATCTGCTTTATTTGCTCCATTGTAAGATCTTTTACTTTGTTTGTTGGATGAGTTACTACTACAATTCCATCATAAGCAATAACTACTTCATTCAAACCACTCGCTATTTCTTCTTCCTTTAGGTCCCGCGAAGACATACCTATCTCTGACACTCCACTGATAGCGTTGGTAATTCCTGCAGAAGAACCAATTTGATTTATCTCAATATTCGTGTTGTCTTCCTCTGCATATTTTGCTGCTAGCTTTTCAGCAAGTGGTCCCACAGATGTAGATCCTGAAATAGATACGGTAGCACCTCTACCATTTGGCCCTTGTGTATCATTATTATTGCTCGTACATGCAGATAGTACAGTAAGCATAGAGAGCATTATTAATCCTATTTTTATTTTTTTCAAACTGATCATTTCTTACCTCCAAGAAATATGTTAGGAACTTTTCTTTGTCGAATTTTGTCTTACTATAGGATAATTGCACAGTGTAAATTTTCGACTAGACTATTGTAAAGGTATTGTAAATTTTATTAAAAACAAGATATTTTTTGTTAAATATTACTAAAATTTTATTAAAGAAGATAACTTATGATGAGTTTAAATTGAAATATTAATACTTTGTATTTATTTCTTATTCATTCTAAATTGTCTGTTTAATTTTTTATTAGTTGAATCAATTTCATAATAGGGAACAAGCAATTGAAATCCTAACAAAGTTGATTTCCGCTTCAGGCGAACTCTTTAACGCGGACTTGGCTTCAGCCTCATCAGGCCAACAGGATGTTGGTCACGAAGGCGTTGCCACACAAGGTGGCGTTCTTAGCTTTTGTTCCTTTACTAGCTAATATTCCATATGGATATTCGGATTTTTAGTTACAATAAGCAATTGAAGTCAACTCAGTTTGCACAATAATAAAAAGCTCGAAGATTCAAGTGACATCTTCGAGCTTTTTATTATTGTATCTAATCGTTTCGATTCTCCTTCCAACTCACTTGCAATAAACGTTTCTGAATGATTATTTTCTAACAAGAATTCAATTTCGCGATTAAGCGACGATACCGAATTATATCGCACATTCACCTGCTTACCGAAAGCAAGTTTTGCAAAGTTGTATTTTATTATGAAGAAACGGATTGAGCCATCGTAATCTGACACGATTGGGGAATAGTTACATAAGATATTGTACTGTTAAAAAAGCATCTGCTAAATGTCCATTATAAAAAAAACAGTCAGCATGTAGCAAATAAATAAAACAAGCCGTATATTCGACAAAAAATCGTAATATACAGCTATTTGTGATAGTTACCGAAAAGGCGCTCTTATCTTTTATTATTCGGGTTTACACATAATATCTAATCGAAGTAAAAAATGAGAGTAATGACTTTTCCTATTAATTAAATTTAGCGCTTACAATTTAATCTTTTCACAAGAACATTTATAGTAGATTAACTATTTCATAGTGTTCGACGAGAGGTCTATTCAAATAATAAGGTCCAATCAATTCTTTCATTTCAGAAAAAGCTTCTGAATTCTTAAAGTGAATTATGTGGTCTTCAATTGTTTCCCACTTTATCATCACTAAATATTTGTTTTCATTCTCTACACAACGCTGCATTTCATATCCTAAGCAGCCCTTTGCCTGAGAAATGAAAACCGCTGCCTTCTTAAATGCAAACTCGAAATCTTTTTGTGTTCCTGGATTTACTTCCAGTAACATCGTTTCTTGTACCATTTTCTAATCTCCTAGATTCAATTTAAATTTTTGCCAAATCTACTTCAAATTCAGTTCCCCAAGAGCTTAACCCTTCCCATTTTCTAGGTTTCAATGGTAATTCTTGATGCCATGGACGCGGTTCGAAAATATCAAGTTCAGAAATATATACATCCATTTCTGTATATAGTTCAACTACATTTCCATCTGAGTCATGGTGATATGTTGCAATGTTATGTCCAGCGGTGTGACGAGAAGGACCCCAAAGAACGTTCAAACCTTGTTTTGCTAAAATATCTGAACTCGCATACTGGTGACCTGCATCTCTTAATTGATAAGCGATGTGATGCAATCTTGTTTCATCTGATGATACAATATTTAATACATGGTGTTCATGATTACATGTTAGGAAATTGCAGAATGCCTCTCCGATTTTATCGGTAAAAGTGAAGCCTAATACGTCACTGTAAAATTCAACTGTTTCAACAAAGTTTTTTGCATAAAAGGCAATATGACCTAGTTTAAGTGGAAGAATACCTGTCGTACCATAACCAATAACCGGTTGAGCCATCACTGTAAATAACTCAACAGTATTTCCAGCTGGATCATGTAATTCTAGGTATCTTGAAACACCTGGTTTTCCGTCTACTATTAAAGTTGAATCAATACCTTGTGAATGTAATTGTGCTTGTACTTCTTCTAATGACAATTTCCCATCTAATTGATAACCATAGCTTCGAATTCCTTTTTGATTGCCAGGTCTAATCACAATATTATGATGGTCCACACCATTACTTAGATAAGTGATCCCATCTTGTTCTTCCATAATACGATAGCCCAACGTAGTTGTATAATAATCCACCATTTTTTTAGGTTCTTGTGAAAAGAAATCTGCGTACGCTAATCTAAATACTTTTACGTTTGACATAGAAATTTCCTCCTCTAAATAATACTTCAACATAGTTTTTTAGACTTGTTATAATAATGGTATTGGTTTTGTAAGACCAAGTTTCTTTTTGATTGGATTTGTCCGCAATACAAATTCAATCTAACGCAGTGGCTCATGATTTAATTTTTAATTCATAGCCGTTGTGTTCATAAACTTTTCTAACTGATTTCTTAAATCCTCTAACATATCAGGAAGCTCAGAGAATGTAGCCACACTTCCGAAATTATAGAAATCTGGACGAACAATAACAGCTTCTATATCATTTTGATTGAAATATTCATAATACTTTCCATTGATATCAATAATGTTATCTGAGTCTATTTCTGTATCTGCTATTACTATAAATCTTGCACCCATTTTCTCGAAAAATTCAATTTGCTCCGTGTCTAAAATAGTTTTCGGGTTACTTACTGGGCTAATTACCATCCAACCAGTACCAACTACATCATCAAACAAACCTGTTTTCCCTTGATATCTCACTTCGCTTTGTAAAGAAAGCTGTCCAGCTAAATTACTACTTTTACTATTTTCTGGTTGATAAAGTATTCCACTTTTTAGAATTGGAAATTCAGGGAATGGTGGAGCATCTCCGTTTAAGAAAGCCTGGTCTCTTTCTTCAGCCTTTTTCGGATCTGCTACACAAATCAGATTACCTAAATAAATTGCCGCCTCAACGACTTTTTGATTATGAGGTTTCCGCTCTTCTGTATAGGTTTCTAAAATACTATCATTCACATTTCCTCGTAAAACTAGATCAAGTTTCCAGGCTAAATTAGCTGAGTCACGAAGACCTGAACACATTCCTTGTCCCATAAATGGTGGCGTTAAGTGTGCCGCATCCCCAGCAATCATTACTCTACCTTTTCTCCAAATATTAGCCCATCTTGCCCTAAACGTGTATAACGCATGTCTTTCTAAAATTGCGTTTTCTTGGGTGATATCCCATGCTTCAAGTAACTTCCAGACATTTTCTTCCGTGTTAAATTCTTCTCTTGATTCATCAGGACGAACCATAAACTCCCAACGTCTTCTACCATAACCACCTGAAACGACTGTCGTTGGTCGGACTGGATCACATAATTGCAAATTCATTGGACTAAATGTCCTTTCTTCTTTCGGAATAATATCAACAACAAGGAAATCCGAATTGAAGTCTAAATCTGTCATTGTATTTTCCATAGTTTCTCGAACAAAACTATGGGCTCCATCACAACCGACAACATATTTGGTATGAATATTTGTTTCTTCTCCATCCAAGTTTTTCACAATTAGCTCAACATGGTCATCAAATTCCCTTATTTGAATGGCTTCCATTCCAAGATTAACACTTACCGTTTCTTGTTCTCGGCATTTGGCATCCATCTTTGCTTCTACATCTGGCTGACAGAAAAACATATCTGCTTGCCATCCTGAAATACCAAATTGTGACCAATCAAGTTTTATTAGGGGTATGCGATTCGCATTCTGCCATTCGTAAAAGTCATGAACGGTTTGTAAAACCTCCTTCAATTCATCCGTCGGAATAACGGATTGTAAAAGCCTAGCAACCTCGTGATCTAACTTTACAGCACGAGGTAATGGATAAGGTTCAAGAAATCTCTCATATATTCCTACCCTCCAACCTTTCTGACCAAGTAATGTTCCTAATAACTTTGCCACTGGACCGTAGCCAACAATCGCAACATCTATATTTTCTTTTTTCATGGGTTTACTCCAATCTAATAGAAATTAGTATTATTCCACAAACATGTAAGCGCATTCAAAAATATAAATAATCTAATTAATCCATGTCGCTTTATCGTTTTCATTATTCAATAGAATAAAGTGCTGAGAAAAAATTAATTAGTCTGCAATATTATCTCAGCACATAAATGACTTTATTTAGGAAACAGTTACTTTACTAGGAACCACTTTATTTACTTGTTCACCAAGGTCAATTGTTCCATCTGCACTTTTAATACTGCAGCGGATAACATCCCCATCTTTTAAATAATTATTAAGCTTTAATTGACTTTCTAGCATAATATTGACTTTCTCTTCATAAGGAGTCGTTAAACTTGAAACTTTACTCATTTCTTCAGCAGCCAGATTCATCGCTACACCACCTGTTGTACCTGTAACAATTAAATCACCTTTTGAAAGATTCATAATCTCAGATAGCTCGTTTATAGTTTCAAGCGGTTTAAATAACAACTGATTTGTGTTAGCCGATTGGCGTAGTTCTTCATTCACCCACAATTTAATATCAAGGTCGTAAATGGATGATATTTCATCTTGATCAAGCAAGTAAAAATATGGTCCAGTCGGTCCGAACGTACGGTAGCTTTTTCCTTTTAACCATTGTCCTTGACACAGTTGTACATCCCTTGCTGATATATCGTTAAAAATAACTAATCCCGCAACAAATTGATAAAGGTTATCTTCTGTTATCTCTACTGGCCCTGTAATCTCGGAACCAATGATTAAACCTAATTCAATTTCATAGTCTAATAATTGCACATTAGCTGGACGGATAATTTCTGTATTTGCTCCACATAAAGAACTATCCGCTTTACCGAAAATCAAGTTAAAAGGAGGTTTTTTTGCTTCTAATCCTGATTCAGCTCTGTGTGAGCTATAATTGGCACCTTGACAAACGATTCTTGCAGGAGCTGTTACTGGACTTAAGAAAGTTACCTCGTTTAGTGAAACTTTTTCACCATTTTCTTGTTTATATAATTTCCTTGCTTCTTCTTTACCTTCATCTAGAAACTGAGCCAGAGAACTATATGTATCTTGTAAAACGAATATTTTGTCCTCTTTTAATACACCCCAACGCTCCACATTTTCTTTTTCAAATCTTACAATTTGTAATCCCACTTTAAATTCCTCCCTTTTTTAAAATTGCCACTATCATGCGCTTACGAGTACTAGTTAAATATTTTTTGTAATATAGTCCTTACACGTAAGATTAATTCCATCATTTTTTGTTTAGCCGTTTCTTCATCACGTGACATGATTGCTTCATAAATCATACGATGCTTTTCTAAAGCTGCCTTTGTTGGTGAATCGTAAGAGAATTCTTGATTATCATTTGTTAAAGGTAATGTCTTTTCCCTACTGACGGTAAGAGCTTTACGCATTATACGAATCGTTCCGATTAATAAATCATTATTTGAAGCTTTTAATATACTTTCATGAAAATCATAGTCCGCTTTAATCCAAGCTTTTTCATCCCCTACAGATTGTTCTAGTTTCTGAAAAGCTTCCTTTATGTTTATTCTATCTTGTTCTGTTCCTTTACTGGCTGCTAATGCTGCTGCTATGGGTTCTAGCCCCATCCTTACTTCTGTTAAATGAAGTATGAAATCTTTATTATTTGGATCTTCTAACAACCAAGTCATTATCTCAATGTTCCACCATTGCCACTCAGATCGCGGTAAAACGACAGTACCCGAACGCTGATTGGATCGCACCAGACCTAGGGTTGATAACCCTTTATATGCTTCACGGACTACAGTTCTGCTAACATAATATTCTTCACTGAGATCTTCTACTTTAGGTAAAATTTCTCCAGGAATATATTCCCCTAAAACGATTCTTTTTCCAAGCTCTAAAATTAATTGTTCACTTCTACTCTTCATTAAAGTCGCTCCTATCCTCTTATAACTATTAGTATACCTAAATTATTTTTAAGGATTGGAGATTTTAATAGGATTATTAATAAAGTTAACGCTTACATAAAAATCAAAATATTGCTCTCCCCCTTCATCTATCTTCTTTTCAAATCTAAATAAATATTATTTATCTAATTATTATAATAAATCATATTTATTATAATTGTCAATATTTTATGTAAAATACTCTAAAAAGTTATTTAATTTTATTTTTTCTTTAAAATTATTTAGTCTCTTTAACTAGATCGTTTTTACTCAGTAACAAATAGAAGCTACTCACCGTTTGGATTTGTTCCATATTTCCAGTAATTCATAAAGTGCCATAAAAAAACTCCCCCATAAGATCATTGAGGAAATAATCACATTGAATTGTCATCTGAACATGCAGAAAAATGTAAAGCTTACTTTTTCGCAACACAAGAGATATTGGTGGGTTTAAGAAAATTGGTGAGGTCCCTGTTATAGTGGATCCTAGCCTTTTTATTTATCTTCATACAGTTTTTCTTCAACTCAAGCGATGCAAAAGAAAAGCATGGGATGCGAAGGACAACCTTACGGGGGCTTAAAAAATTGACTATGCAGGCGATGCTTACTTTTGCTGCCATAAATTCAAAGAAGCTTGCTAATTGGACTTGGCAAGCTTCGGAAATGATCTAAAATATAATATGCTCGAGGAGAGGAGAGTTCTTGCCTAAACTGGGTCTATAAAATACCCGAAAATCTATACAAATTACAAATGGCCTTCCTTGAATGCTATTTCTTTTAAAACAAGTAACTAATTAATAATCCTGCTGATAACAGAATAGCAAAAATGGTATTTGTCATGGCAGTTGATTTCATAGCTACACGCATATATAGAGGTTCCTTTGCTCCTTTTTGAAACCCTCTAATGGCTGCGATTGGCTTATTTATACCTAGAAACATAATGAGTGTCCAAGGACTAACATACTCCATCCAAACTATTACAACGACCCATAAGTATGAAACGACAAAGGAGGATGCTAGAACTACTACCGCTTTCTTTCTCCCTAGGAGAATAGCCAGTGTTTTTCTACCTCCTTTAACATCTTCATCTATATCTCTAATGTTATTAGACATGTTGATTGCTCCTACTAGAATTCCAATAGGAACAGAAATTAAAATACTTTCGATTGTTAAAGTATTAGTTTGGATAAAGAAAGCAATTAGGACATAGAATGTTCCCATCAACAAACCAGAAACTAACTCTCCAAATGGTGTGTAGGCTATCGGTATCGGACCACCTGTGTACAAGTAGCCAGCTGCCATCCCAATTATTCCGATTGCAGCCAGCCACCAACTGCTATTCATGCAAATATACACACCAATCAATGCCGCTACGATATACAATATAATTGCAGCTGTTAACACATTTTTCGGCTTCAATCCATGACGGACGATTCCACCACCAATCCCGACAGAATCAGCGTTATCTAATCCGCGTTTAAAATCATAATATTCATTAAATAGATTTGTGGCAATTTGCAAAGCTAAACAGGCTAGCATCATCGCAATAAATAAAAGCCAGTCAATCCCGCTTTCATAAAGTGCAGCGACTGTCCCTAATATTACAGGCGCAAACGTTGCCGTCAGTGTATGTGGGCGAGTCATTTTCCACATTAATTTAGCGGAGCTGATTTCTTTTGGATTTCCCATAGTATTGGACCCTTGTTTATTCATACCGATTTTACAAAATCAACAAACGCATATACTTTACTATCTAGGAAACTAAGCGTTCCTTCATCGACTAGCTGTCCTGTTTGCTCATCTATTTTTTTATTTGCAAAATTAATTAGCACTTCATTACCTCCTGGTGGAAGTATCTTAGCCTGAACACCAGGAGCTACTAAAATTTCACGCAAATGCATTTGAGCACGAACTGTTCCGAGCATTCCAGGAGTTGCACCGAGAGTCATTACTGGTTTACCAATGAATACTTTGTCTACCCTAGAAGCCCAATCTAAAGCGTTCTTTAAAACACCTGGAACAGACCAATTATATTCTGGCGTAATAATAATAACTCCATCAGCATTTGAAATCGCCTCTTTGAATTCCTTTACAGGTTGCGGTGAGTTGTTTTCTTCGTCTTGGTCAAAATGAGGTAAAGAACGGATGTCGGTAATCATAATGTTCAATTTATCCTTGTATCGTTCTTGCATTGTTTTAGCTAATTTCATATTATATGACTCTTTTCTTAAACTTCCTACGATTGTAACGATGTTCACGACTCATTACCTCCTAAAGTATTGTTTATCATTATTGAAATTAAATTTCGCAGTTCAACTAACTGTTCCTCAGATATTCCATCCAAAACAGTTTGATGAGTTTTTCTAAGAATAGGTACAACCAAACTTTCGAGATGTCTCCCATCTTTAGTTAAATGAACTTTAAATGTGCGTTTGTCTGAAGGGTCATCTTCTCTTTTGATATATCCTTTCTTTTCCAAACTGGCAATCATTCGTGCAATGTTGGCTTTGTCTTTATTGAGTTCGAAAGAAAATTCATTGGGCGAAATTCCATCCTTCTTCCAAAGCATCATCATTATTAAATTTTGTTCTGGAGCGAGATCAAAAGGTTCTAGCTGTTTCTTAACATAACTGGAAATGCTCAAATGTGCATTACGAACCAAGATCCCAATTTGGTCATCAAAATTCAAAGGGTATTCACCTCCCCAAAGTTCGTTGACTATACAACGTTGATATATCAACGATATATTTTTTTAGTATCATTGTCAAATATCACTTCTAACCTACCTTTTAGCCTAAGTACATTTCTTCTCAATCTTCTCTATTTGATCTAACATTTCAAGATTTCCCTTATGAAAACCCTTCACAATTAACCAGACAGCTAAACTCATCTCAAAAACGCCAACAGGTAAAGCAATGAGTCCTTTTGCAGTTGAGTTAGGTTCTACTATACCAAACATGTCTAATAAACCGGCTATGAATACCATAACGGCTGTAACCATCCCAAACAGCGCCAAGGTTTTTGGCACTAAACCTGTTCTAAAAAGTAAATAACTATACATGATCGTATTTAAACCTAACATTAAATTTGGACCTAACATAAAAGTCCAACGATGAAACGCTTGCAACATTAAACCTACAGAGTGAATATTTTGACTCGCTAAGCTGTCTGCTTCATAAAAAACACTAAGATGCAATAAACCTAATATACTTACCAATCCTATTGCAATAAAAACAGCTTCCATAAATCGAAAACAAAGATACCCTAATGCAATATGTTCATTCCAACGACGAAGATAAGGAAATAGCATGACTGCCGTCCCAATAGCCGCCACTATAAGAAAAAGATCATTTAGTACTCCATTCAAAATCTTCATTTCAAATCCATTTGCCACGGCCATATACCATTGTTCCGACAACACCGGTTGATAAGATACAACAGCTATGATTGAAGTGACTGCAGCTACTATATATAAAATACCTATTATCATTCCATTCATTCTATCTTGTGTTATTATCCTTACCTCCTCGAAAAAAATGTTAGCTATTTATCTACTATCATATGTTTTATTGATTCCGAAATATTCGAAAAACACTTTATAGGAGTAGTTATATTTCTTCTATTTTAAACACAAAAAAACGAGACAGCGTACAAACAGTACGTATCTCGATTTTGGTATTTGTGTTATGAAGTTTTCTTCTACGTTTATCAGTTACTTTGATAAATGGCAAATCGTCAAGAATAACATCTATATTTTTTATTCCTGATTAAACCACAATGGTTCATTGTCATCAACGTCTCCATTATAATTGATTAGAATTTCATCGCCTGCTTTTATATCTGAGTAAGCATAGAAGTCAAATGTATGATTTTTAAAGTTAATCTCATACATCGCATTTGGTTCATAAGAATGATTAAACAACATTCCATAACCAAGAAGGATAGCAGAGTGATTTATACCATACTCAAAAGCGTAATCAGCTAGTAGAGTTTGTTCAATGTGTTGATGTTGGTCGTTTGGATAAGAAATAACGGGTGCCTCATGTAAAAGTTCTCCTTTTTTGATATCGCATGTAGCAAATACCCCTCTGTTGAATTCTCCATCACTTAATGAAGATGTTTTTATCTCAATCATGTTTGTTCTCCTACTCACTTTTAAAATATTCTTTCTTACTGTAACATTAAACTCTATTTATTTGTTTTTAAACGACTTTATAAATTACACACCTTTATTTTTCCACTGAATAGTTAACATGTTTTAAATAAATCACTACTTTATAAATACTCATTTTCATATGTTTCAGTACATATCAACACTTTAGAGATTTTTTGAATTAACAAAAAAAGAAAAAGTATAAACTTTTTCTCGTTTATCATTCCTACTATATTCTCCCTTACATTAATGCTTCGTTTTTTTCGAGTTGCAAAAAAATTGTGCTTCCACTCTTTTTTCCAAAACAGAGTAGGGATAAGGATTTAGTTACAGTTAGTGTCTAGAATCAACGATTACCTTACTAAAAGGAGTTACTCTTTGAGATTTAGCACATGCAAATAATACATATATAGAAGCAATTTAATAAGTGAATCTTTTTTCAACTGAGCATATTCATTCTTGGAATATCCTAACAATTGCACAACAAGAACAATATACAGTTAAACATGGTAACATATTACGGGATATAGCCCTAGATATCAAGTAACAGTTTCATCAATTTTAAAAAATAGAACCAACTACATTCCAATCTCATTCATTCTTGAATAGGTCTAGTAATCTTTGATGAACAATTTACACGTCAGTAACTGAAAAATAATTACTACAGCACAAAAACCAAAGACAAGTTCAACTGAAATGCTTTGACAAATAATGAAGTTCCAATGCAAATCACAGTGGAAACTACAGATTATATAGCTTCATGCAAGGGCTATTCCAGTATTACCTTTAATTTGAAATAATCTTTTAAAAAACAAATACAAAAGTTACCTCAATAGATTCAACTGTTATTCCACTTGGCATTAAAGTTTATATATAGGGCTTTTGGGAAGTAAAAAAGTAAACTCAGGGTGAAGTAATACAATTATTGATAACAATATTAGACTAGGATATCTATAGTTTTTTCTTATAATGTAAAAAGATACCGTTTTTGTCCATTTTTGCTTTTTTTCAGTTTCAGATAGAGTTGTAATTGTTTCTTTTAAAAAAATAGAACCAACTTACTTTCCTAAAATTTTCTTTAATTCCTCTTGTTTATTTAAAATCTCTTTTTGAAGTTCGCTCAAATTAGATAGCAAAATTTTCGCATCCTTTGATTCTTCAAAATCCATTTTATTTATTTGGATTTGTTTATTATTCAGCTTCATTAAATGCGTTTTCAACCGACTATTGTTCCTATATTTTACTTCTTCCCCACTAATTTCATAAAGTACATCAGAGAGTCTCTTTTCTGGATGTAGAAGAAAATTAGTCATATGTTCATCACTTGATAATTCAATAAAAGTTTCATTTCTCAAATCATTAACACTGACCAATTTCATTTCAATTTTACGTAACATTGTTTTTCTAATCATTTCTTCTTTATAATGCTTAACCAAATTTGGTTTTTCTTTTTGAAGTTTGTCTAACCATATAATTAATGTGTACAATGCAGATAAAGTATAGATTCCATTTGCTAATTTTTCTTCAATTTCACTATGAGGATAATATTGAAATACTTTAACTCTACTTGCAATTTGTGACTCACTAATATTCATTTTATGTGCAAGCTCTTTATAAGAACATTTATTCCACACGATCCACATTTCATAGGTATATTTGGACCATTCATATACACTCCAATCAACTTTGCCTCCCTGTACTGAACCTAACCGATCGAGTTCTTCTGCCTCCGATTTCGGTGCATGTACAAGAAGAACAGGTATTTCTTTTATTCCCAATTGTTGAGCTGCAAACCACCGACGATGCCCCGAAAGAATCACATACTTTGATTCTTTTTTATAACATGTTATCCCAGTTTCCCAACCCTTGCTTTTAATTATTCTCTGCATCTCTTCAGACTTTGTAGAATGATTTTTACGTGGATTTAAAGGATTAGGTATTACATCATTAATACTTACCCATATTAATTTTATTTTTTCCATATATACTCCATTTTCTGCCATTTATTTTAGGTCAATTTGTTTATTTATAAAATTACTTTTATCACTGACGACCGTTAATAGTTTATTCAATTCATCTATAAGTTTTTCTGCTTCTTTCTTAGTTCGACATTTTATCTTTTTAATATCACTAATTGTCGCATTAATCTCTAGGCTATTTTGAATAATATCGCTATTTTTCACTTGTATTTTTGAGGAAATTTCCATTTGGCAATCGGATAAATTTTTATTTATATCAGATAGAAAATCTATTATCTTTTGCGAGTTTGCAGAATTAACAAAAATTTTATCGTTTACAATTTGACTATTAAAACATTTGTTCTCATATTTTTTTAGTAATTGTTTTCTAATGAAATCTTCACCCATGGCATCTACAACATCTTTGTTATATTTTTTTAATTTGTTTATCCACAAATTAATATAATATAACATTGTTATTGAATACATTCCATTTTCCAATTTATCCTCTATTTCTATTCTAGGATAGTACTGATATACTCGTATTCTTGCAGAAATAAGACCTTGTGTAACACCCAATTTTTTTGATAGTTCTGAATACGAAATCTCATTTAGATTTTTCCACATATCGTATGTATACTTTGCCCACTCGTATGGGTTCCAATCTACTTGCCCCCCCTGAACTGAACCCAAGCGTTCCAACTCTTCAGCCTCGTTTTTTGGTGATTCTACTATGAATACTGGTACTTGTTGAGTACCCATTGTTTTAGCCGCATACCATCTCCTATGTCCTGATAAAATTATATAAAACTCTCTATTTTTATAACATGTAATCCCTTCTTCCCAACCTTTTGAATTTATTATGTCCTGCATTTCTTTAGATTTAACTGAATGATCTCTTCTTGGATTTAATGGATTTGGAAGTATTTTGTTTATGTCAACCCACTCCAAACTTGCTTGCATTCTTGTTCCTCCATTCTTGATGTTAATTTTAAGATAACTCTTTACTATTTTATAAAATTTTTCCTTGTGAGTCTCTTTAAAATTAATACCATTTTTCCCTTTATTTGTTTAGTATCTTCAAAATAATATTTATATCACTTTAATTGAGATTAAAAGGCTGAATTACAATCCCTTAAGCCTGACTTACCAAGAAGATAACCAGTTTCGAAGGATTGTTTGTTAATTTTTTTATTGCATTCTAGTATTGATTGTTCGTTTACTGCATGTGGTTACTTCCTTTCTGAAAATATAAAAGTCTATACCATAAAATGATATAGACTCACAATTACTATATAATTAAAGTCAAATAGTATTGGAGGAATTAGAATGAAACTTATTGTTTATTTAACAGGTCAGATTCATGGTAGTGTGTGTCTCGCAGCTCATTTAAAAAGAAGGCAACTAACGAACTGCTAGTTGCCTTTGTATAGAGTTTTTATACTACTTGTTCAACAATAAATACTAATGAAATAGTTAATACAAAACTATGCATGATTTCTCTGCTTTCCATTACTCTGTAATTAAACTATAAGCAGAAATTTTCTTAATTCTTCGAGATACTAACATTGAGATTATGTAGGCTAAAATAAGGATTCCTACACAAATCATTAGAATAATTGGTAAATGAATGATAAAATCCAAACGTTTAACCCCTGCACTAGAAAGTAATACGGAAAGCATGGGATTAGTGCAAAATAGCCCAAGTACACCACCAATCGCAACACCTGTAATGATCACAGGTAGAAAACTGATGGATATTTGATTCATCAGTTGAATCGTTGAATAGCCTATTGCTTTCATTACACCAAACTCTTTCTTACGCTTTGTAATCATCGTTTTAATGACTAGATATAGAATCATTACAACTACTAGAACAGTAATTATTAAAACCATCACCATAACAGCAAATACTGCAGCTGTATACATACTCGTTTGACTTTCTATATTTTCATCGATATCTATTGTTTCAACTATATAGTTCCCGTACTGTTCCTGGACATTTTTGATAAAGTCTTTGTTCGATATTCCGTCTAAATATACATAAAGGGTAGTACCTTTATAATCTGATTGTAATTGCTGAATTCCTTCCATTGTTACTGCGGCTACCTGACCTAAATTACCAATTGATTGACTGAGTCCCGTTACCAAATAACTTTTTGTTTTAGCCCTATATTCCACTTCAACTGTATCACCAATTCCTTTATTGATTTGACTAGATACAACCCATGAGATGGATATTTCATTTTCATGCAGTGGCTGTCGTCCTTCATAAACAATATTATTTTCTAATTGGTTATAATGATTGGTAACGTTTGTATATACAGTTTGACCATCAATTTTTGTATTAATAATGTCGAATATATTCACTTTCCTTACATGGTCCATTTGTTCAACGTCTCTCAAAAGATCTCTTGTATCTGCATCTGGCTTAACAGCTATAAACACATTTGCAGGTTCTGATCCGAATAAGTTAACAAATGCGGTTTTGTCAAAAGCAATATTGTAATATAGCACTACTGAAAAGACTGTGGCAAAAGTTAAAGCCATAATGATTATAATAATCATTATATTTTGTTTTGCATTTGCCAACATTGATTTAATAGCAAGTAAAAAATGAAGACCACCTTTCGCTTTCTCCAAAGGAATGTGATTTTTTCTAAAACTATGTGTTTGAATACCTCCACGGAGTGCCGCAACGGGGAGAATTTTTCGTACACGGAAGGCCGATAATAATGTTACGATTACAACACAAATCGTCACAAGGAATAGACTGATTAAGTTAACGTTCATATCAAAGCTTTGAAGCCATACTAATCCAGATAAGGTTGAAATAATACCTCCAATCAGAGGCATTAGAGCATATGACAATGCAATTCCTACCACGCTCGCACAAAGAGCAATCAAGATATACTGCAGAATAATGGATGAAAGAATTTGCCCACTTGTATAGCCAATTGCTTTCAGCACTCCTATATTTGCCATTCCGTCTTCCATGTTATTTGAAACACGGAACTTAATGACAATTAGTGAAACAAGCACAATAATTGTTGCAAAAGCTACTAATATTGTAGCCACTATGTTAATAGTCAATGTGTTTACGTTTTTTACTAGTTCAATATTTAAACCCCAAATGTTTAAAGTCGATTCCTCTAATTGAGATTCCTTTACATTCTGAATAAAATCATTTTCCAACTTCGAAGATTGTGTTTGGTCTTCCATCACTGCCGATATGATCAACCCTTTTGATTGATTGTCTAGTTCGTCTGCTAATGTTTGATAGGAAGTCTTTGGTAACATAAATTTCATAACTCCGATGTTATTTGTACCCATTATCGTTGTTTCAAAGAATCCAGCAATTCGATATTCATATTCCTTGTCTTGATAAGTGATGGTAAAATCATCACCTAATTCATAACTGCCATTTGTTTTAAAACTATAAGGCACAAAAATATCATTGGTACTCGATGTATTTAGCTTTTCAATCATCTTTAACGGTCCAATATTACGATCAGCATCCGCATTAAAAATAACAGCACTGCTCGATAATTCCCCATTACCAAAGTTGAAATTAGCAGTGTTCATATTGATAATCTCTTCTGTTTCAGTCTCTTTTACCCCAGAATAGTTTGCTAAAAATTCTTCGTGGATCGAATGATAACTTGATTGATCCATCACAATCGTTACATGAGGATCGTTTAATTGTTCAACTTTCTGATCAAAAAATGCATTTAGTTGAATAATGACCATTAGGCCAATATTCAGAAGTAGCGCAGCAACCAAAATGAATATAAATAAAGAAACGGTAGCAGATTTACTTTTTCTAATATTCGCCATAGCTAGATTCATGATTTTCACCTTACCACCCCATTTCTGCTAGGAAATGTTGGAGCTTTTCATGCCGTTCGATATTCTTTTGTTCACTGTATACACTTAACTGCAAATCACCACAAATGACACCATCTCGCAAATATAAAATTCGATTTCCGCGCAATGCTGTTTTCATATCATGAGTGACCATGACAATACTTTGCCCATTTCGATTTACATTTGTTAATACATCTAACACACTATCACTAGATGCAGAGTTTAATGCACCGGTTGGTTCATCTGCGAATAGTATTCTCGGACTGTTAATCAATGCACGAACAATTCCAACTCGCTGTGCCTCACCACCGGAAAGTTGTGTCGGAAATTTAGACCATGTGTTTTCATTGATCCCCACCTGAATTAATAATTCTTTCGCTTTTTGTACGAGCTCACGCTTATTCTTATTTACTAAAAGACCACTTGCCAGTACATTATCGAGTACGCTCATATTATCTAGTAAATATATTTGTTGAAACACAAAGCCACAATTGTTTCTTCTAAATATCGCTAGTTGATCATTGTTTAATTTAGCTAAATTTTTTCCAGCAAAATCGATTTCACCTAATGTTGGTTTATCCATGCCACTAATTGCGTAAAGTAGAGTGGATTTCCCAGATCCTGAACTACCCATTATGATGGTAAAATCCCCTTCAACTAAACTGATATCTACATTTTTCAAAACATGTTGCTGAATTCCACCGCTCGAAAAGGTTTTACATAGCTTCTCCGTCTTAATAATTGTCTTTGTCATGTTTTTTTAGCACTCTCCCTTTATTAAGCTCCTGTTTGTATTTTTAACTTTAGAAAAACACAACTCGGCCAAAATAGGTCGAGTTGATGTCTTTTATGCGGATATCTATGAAAACTTATACATTCCTATCCGCCAAAGAAAAAAGACCGTAATGAAGATTACAGTCTTATCATACAAAATGAATTCTTATTAAATCTTTGTGCAATTCTTAACTAATTCTTAAATTTATGCAAGCTTGATTTTCAAGACTACAGTAAACCCATCTTTTAGGTTGTAACAGTTAATTTGGCCATACATATTTTCCATGAAGTACTTCGATATATATAGACCAAGGCCTGAACCATTCTTGCCATCGACATTTTTCCCTCGATAATATTTATTAAATAGTAGAGGTAATTCTTCTTCACTAATTCCAGATCCGAAGTCTATAATGTGGAGTTCAAGGTACCCCTGATTGATTTGAGACTTAATAGTGATCTTTGTTCCGGCATATTTATATGAATTACTGATAATATTATCTATTACCTGCTGCATACGTACGGGATCCGTTAAAATAATACATTGTGGAATTAAATCATAGACGATTTGATGATCATAATTGACATTCTCAATCATATCAACAAGTACTTCGCTCGATTCTTCGGATACCGTTAATTTTAACTGTTGGAGCTCTTCTAAAGTGGCGTGAAACATATCCGTAACAAGTAAGTTAATTTGCTCTGCTTTCGTATAGATAGTATTCACTTGCTTAATCACCTTCTCGTCTTTTGCCTGCATAAGCATTAATTCGCTAACCGCTTTGATTGAAGCGACAGGCGTCTTAATATCATGACTTAATGTGGCAACAAGCTCTTTCTTACTACGGTTAGATTCATACTCTCTTTGACGTGCACACCCTAGTTCTTCACGTAATAAATCAAAACTTTCCGTGAACGCACCAAAGTAATTGTTCTTGTCCATATTTAAAGGTATGTCTAAATTGCCCCTAGCCACATTTGCTGCGAAATTTCGAAGCTGCTGAAACGGTCTCAATAACGTTCTATATAGATAAATAATATAAAGAATACTAATAATCATTAATAAACCAAATATCAAACTGATAGATGTGACTAGTTCACTTTTCATTTGTTCCACTATTTCTTGTTCGTTATTACGGATAATTATTTTCCCTACAATTTCGTTATTTTGCTTAAGATCTATTAATGTATCTCTATTTTTTATGGAATCAAATAAATTGTTAAAATGATTGTCTGGTGTTTGGTAAATCACGTTTTCTAATTGATCTATGATAGAAAATGGTTGTTTTATGTCGCTGTTGTGAAAAGTTTCTTCACTAACTTTTCCCCAATTTTTTTCGGCAGTTTTAACCACATCATTTATGGCTACAAGATCCACTTCTGAAATATTTTTATTGCTAATAATCATTATTGAAAAAGTAATTCCTGCAGCAAAAACAGCCAAAATCATGACAATTAGCAGTTTTATTCTCATTGGTTGGTATCCTCTAAAACATATCCTGTTCCCCACACAGTTTTTATATATTGCGGTTCCTTTGGATTACGTTCAATTTTCTCACGTAAATGTCGAATATGTACATTTAGGGTACCATCACCTACAAAGGAATCTCCCCATACATTTTGAAACAATTCATCTTTTGTGATGATACGGTTTTTATTTTTCGCCAAATATGACAGAAGTTTATATTCCATTGTCTTTAGTTGAATATCAATACCATTTACTCGAACACGATGAAGTTTCGTATCAATTTGGATCTGTCCAAACTCTAAAACTTCTTGTTGGTTGCTAGAACCACTGCCATATCTTTTAAGTACTGCTTTTACTTTTGCTAGTAAAATACTTAGTGTATATGGCTTTTGTATGTAATCGTCGCCACCTATGTTAAGCGCAATTAGCACGTCGTCATCGCTAGAACGAGCACTTATAAATAGAATCGGAATCTGCGTTGTTTTACGCAATTTTTTACATAAATCAAACCCCGAATCATCCCCAAGATTGATGTCTAGAAGAATCAATGATGGTTCATGTTCCTCCAAAAAACGTTCGCATCCTTGCGCGCTTGTCACAAATTCCGTTTTGACTTCAAACATATTAAAGTATTCACAAGTTGTTTCAGCTAGAGCAATCTCATCATCAACAATTAAACAATCTAATTTCATCGTATATCTCCTAGAAAAAGATTATCCCGCTTTGATCAGATGCGCCTTAGCGTAAGCTTTCACTTCATTCAGTCAGGGTTTGGACCCACAAAAATTGAGAACCTTTTGCATTAATCTCCCCACTTATAGAAGTGGGAAACTTCTGTACCTGTCGCAAACTCTCGGTACAAAAAACCATTTGCTGAATGAAGTTAACAGGATATCTTCAGTATACATTAGATTTGATAAGTAGGTGTAAAGTCTAACCCACAAAAAAAAACGGCTCTCGTCTTGCACGAGACTGACCGTTTCATATAGCTTGACTATTTGTAATTTATAATTCAGGCTTTTTGTTCCAGTAGTACCACCGTTTCTACATGTTTGGAGTGTATGTGACAACATTGGGTACTGTTGGGTTTATGTTCAGGATTAATGAATATCTCGCTTTGTGAAACTACCACCTTTAACTTCTGCTACGTCATAGACCGTAATAAAGGCATTTGCGTCAATTTCATTAATAATTTCTTTCATTTTACTTTCTTCCAAACGGTTGATTACACAAGTGATTTCCTTTAAACGATCATTTGAATAACCGCCGTAAACATCATTATATGTTGCTCCACGACCTAATCTAACGCGAATTGTTTCAATCATTAATTCGTGTTGATTTGTGATAATTTTAAAGGTTTTAGAGCCACTTAAACCTTCTTCAACAATGTGAATTACTTTAGAAGCAATAAAGTAAGCGATTGCTGAAAGAATAGCCCCTTGTAGACCAAATACTGTTGAAACAACAATAAAGACAAACATATTTAAGAATAATATTAAATCACTTGTCCCAAAAGGCAATTTTTTAGAAAGTAATACAGCTAACATATCAATTCCATCTATTGCGCCACCATTACGCAATGCTAACCCCATACCAAAACCAATGATAATACCACCAACAACAGTAACTAACAACGTATCACCATGAATAATCGTTGGTACCTTATGCATAACGGTAGTACCGGCTGCTAGTGATGCAATGCCAATAACCGAATAAACAGCAAAACTTTTACCAATTTGCTTGTATCCTAACCAAACAAAAGGAAGGTTAATAACTGCAATTAGAAGGCCTAATGGCAATCCAAATAGTTGTGAGCCCACGATACTTAAACCTGTCACTCCACCATCTGAAACGTTGTTTGGGATTAATACTGCTTCTAGGCCATACGCCGCAATAAGAGCACCAATAATAATCAATAATACTTTTGAAAGTATCTTCAGTTTATTTGGTTTTTGTTTTGTAATTTTATTCATTTATCTTCCCCGTTTCAAACTAATTTCTTTTTTGATACTTATGTATTTTTTTGTTCATACCGCTTTAAAAGTATAGCTTATTCAACTAAAAAATGGAAATAAAAAGTGTCCTTTTTGGTGCTCGCTTTGAAAACTTCATTAATATTAGATACAATATAATTACAGTCAAATAATATTGGAGGAATTAGAATGGAACTTATTGTTTATTTAGCAGGTCAAATTCATGATGATTGGAGAGAAGAAGTTGCACAAAAAGCAAAGGCAAAAGATCTTCCTCTTCATTTTGTAGCCCCGCAAACAAACCATGATCGTTCAGACAATATCGGCGAAGAAATTCAAGGAAAACAGCCATCTAATCTTTATAAAGATGATGCAGCATCAGATATTAATAATTTCAGAACACAAGTCTTAATGCAGAAAGCAGATATCGTTATAGCTTTATTCGGTGAAAAATATAAACAATGGAATACAGCAATGGACGCCAGCATGGCCATTGCCATGAACAAGCCGACGATTATCATTAGACCTGAATCATTAATTCACCCATTAAAAGAGCTTTCAAACAAAGCAAATGTAACCGTAGCAACCGTTGATCAAGCGATAGATGTGATCAGTTATATTTTTGATTGATATCAAAATGAATAAAAACAGTGAGTTTGAATCTTTACTCACTGTTTTTTATCATTCTACTATTTTCCCCATCCCATTAACTTTCTTTTCCAAAGTTATCGAGCATTGCCCGCACTTCATCTGTTGATTTCGTGTTCATCAATTGATTTCTTAATTCACCAGCTCCACGAAATCCTTTGACATAAATTTTGAAAAAGCGATGAAGCCCTGTGATTGACCGTGGTAGTAGCTCCGCATATTGATCTTGAAGATCAAGTTGCAATCTTAAAAGATCAAGGTATTCTTTACTGCTATGTTCTTTTGGCTCTTTTTCGAAAGCAAAAGGATTTTTAAAAATACCTCGCCCGATCATAACGCCATCAATACCATATTTCTCAGCAAGCTTTAGCCCAGTTTCACGGTCAGGAATATCACCGTTAATTGTTAAAAGTGTATTGGGTGCGATACGGTCACGTAATTTTTTGATTTCCGGAATTAGCTCCCAATGCGCATCTACTTGGCTCATTTCTTTTCTTGTACGTAAATGAATAGAAAGGTTCGCAATATCCTGTTCTAAAATATGCGTTAGCCACTCCTCCCACTCATTTACATCGTTATAGCCAAGTCGTGTTTTCACGCTGACAGGCAGTCCACCCGCTTTTGCTGCTTGAATAAGCTCTGCCGCAACTTCAGGACGCAAGATAAGGCCACTACCTTTCCCTCTCGTTGCTACATTTGGTACAGGACAGCCCATATTAATATCGATGCCTTTAAATCCTAGCTCTGCCATGCCAATACTCATTTGACGGAAATATTCGGGATTATCCCCCCAAATATGTGCCACCATTGGCTGTTCATCTTCTGTAAAAATCAAACGGCCGCGCACACTTTTCATGCCCTCTGGATGACAATAGCTATCCGAGTTTGTAAACTCTGTGAAAAATACATCCGGTCTACCGGCTTTACTTACTACGTGACGAAAAACAACATCTGTTACATCTTCCATTGGTGCAAGTACAAAAAATGGTCGCGGTAAATCACGCCAAAAATTATCTATCATATTAAAATCCAAATCCTCTCATTACTATTACTTCGTTTTTGATGATGAAGCTTTCTTTAAAACATTCCTAAAGAAGCTCGGTTCACCTTCACTATAAACTCTAAATATGCATAGCTCTACGGTATAGACTAATCTGCGCGGACTCTCATATTCCTTAAAATAATTATACAACTAAATTATTTTAGTTCCAACCATGTAGTGTATGTGGCAACACATGGGCCGTTTGGTGAGTTTATACTTGTTTTATAAAGCTATATCCCGTTAAAAAAGCAGATTCTATCATCTTCCATTAATGCCCATTGTTGATATTTTTGAAAAAACTAGATCTAATAACTAGAAACCTATAATATAATTATTAAGATAATTAAAATAATTTGAAGGGGAGGAGAGTTATCTATGACACAAGATATAAGTCATAAATATTATAAAGAATTAATTGATTTACAAGATGTAGAAGGGGTCGAAGCTCAGATTCGAAGTTTACTTGATGTTCCCATTGAATCCATTTCAGACCTAGAAAAGTGGTTAACAGATGAAAAAGATTTAATGATTAAAATCAAGGAGGCGATGACAGGTCACGAAGTCGACTTCTACCGAAACACAGAGGATGCGGACATTAAGTCAACTTATCTTTACGATCAGCAAGTCATTCAACCACTTTTAATGAAATATGAAGCAAAATTGAATGAGAAATGCTGTGAGTCGTCTTATATAAATCAATTAGATGAAAACCGTTTCGGCTTAATGCGACGCGTTCGTGAGTCCAAAATTAAACTGTTCCGAGAAGAAAACATTCCATTGTTTGTAAAAGAACAAGAACTCTGTACTAAGTATAGTGAAATTATGGGTGGACTAACAGTTGAATGGGAAGGGGAGGAAAAGCCTTTTCCATTTATCGAATCCCAACTCGATAACCTAGACAGAGCCGTGCGAGAAAAAGCTTATCACGCAATGATATCAGCCTATCGTCAAATTAAGTTCGAGATGGATGCCATTATGGATGAGCTCGTTCAACTACGTCATCAAATTGCTTTAAATGCAGGCTTTGAAAATTATCGTGATTATATGTTTGTGGCCAAAAATCGTGAGTATAGCATCCAAGATTGTTATGACTTTCATGAAAATGTAGAGAAACATATTATTCCAGCTTGGAATCGACTCGCAGAGGTTTTTAAGTCCAAGCTTGGTGTCGATACTTATCGCCCTTGGGATAACACTGCTAAACTCTTGAAAAATCCACCATACTCCGAGGTGTCTACTCTTATGGATGGCGTTTCTGAGATGTTAGGGAAAACCGACCCATATTTTGCAGACCGTTTCGATTATATGAGAGAGCATGGGTTACTTGATCTTGGAGATCGGAAAGGGAAAAGCCCAGGTGGTTTCTGTACCACCTTACCCGTTTCCGAGGATACCTTTGTTTTTGCGAACTTTAGTCCATCCTTTTTCTCTCTTATCGCATTAATTCATGAAATGGGCCATGCGGTAAATGCGTACCTCGAGTTTTCGGAGCACGGTCCTTTGGAAGAATACCAACATCGAAGTGAAGTTGCTGAACTGTATTCTCATGGGATGGAATTGCTCTTATTGGATAAGCTGGATCGATTTTATCCAGAAGAAGAAGAATTTAAAAGCGCACAGCGGGAAGAGCTGAGACGGGCATTTACAATGTTATTCGGCCCATTGTCAGCGGACCTCTTCCAACATTGGATGTATACGAATCCAAAACACACTGCCAAAGAGCGTGATGAAAAATTCTTTGAAATCTCAAAACGTTATGGCCTAAACCCTGTCGATACTTCCGGGCTTGAGGATGCAATTGGGATGAGTTGGGTAGGTACCCTTCATTATTTCCAAGTTCCTTTCTATATGATTGAATACTCCATCTCCATGCTTGGTGCTCTAGAAATACTTGAGAATTATCGAAACAACCCGGAGCAAGCTGTCGAATCCTTTAAAAAAGGTGCAAGTACGGACTACAATCAATCCATCGCAGCTATTTATAAAGAAACTGGGGTCAGTTTTGATTTTTCAGAGCCGGCCGTTAAGCGAATGGGTGAATTCCTCGAAAAAGTCATTCAAGACATTCATTAACGAAGTGGGTGCACAGGGACGGTTTTTAGTCGTGGACAATCGGTATGGAAAGAAAGCCTGTCCTGACAATTTCCGTCCTATTGAGAAAGAGCTAACTCAAGCATTATTAGATGACGCTAATACACCATACTTTTCAACTTTTTCGGGCTACTACAGAGAAGCTATTAAACTATATTAGCTCGATTTCATAAGACAACAGTAAGAGCAGACGGCCAATTAGAGGTGCATTTTTGCACTTCCAAACCGTCTGCTTTTTATGTTTCATCAAATATTTAGTTGAATAAAACGATTTATTTATAAAAATAGCTTATCGAACCTCGATAAGCCACTTCTATATATTATATCATTTTGATAATGCAATTTTTATATGGGCTAAGTGATGCTCTTCGTGCCAAGCTAATTTTGCAACTTTTGTTGCCACTGTAATTTTACCGTTTGTTTGATGAGTAAATACTCGTTCTAATTGTTCTTCAGTTAAACTATTTCCTAAAGAAACGATACGTTCATTTATACCTTCTAACATTTTAATAGAACTCTCTACAGGAAGCTCTGTATCTGGTTGAATAGCCCACTTTTCTTCGTTAAAAGCTGGTACTGTTGGATTGTCATCTGTTAAAGCTAATTTTAAACGTTGATACATATTCAACTGAGAATCTACAATGTGGTGCACAAGCTGACGAATAGTCCAGGCACCTTCACGATACGTTTTGCTTAATTCCTCATCACTTAATGAGTCGACAATTTCTCTCAGTCGAATTGTGTAAGTCTCAATTTCCTTTAACCATTCTTGAATATTTTCAAATTTTACTTTTTCAGGAACTTGTAATTTTCCAATTGGGTATCTTGCATCCATTTTCAAACCCCTTTTCCCTATTCTGTATTTATTGTTATTCGGTATTAACAATTAATATATCAATCGGATCAGTTGTTGTAAACCTTAGTTAACTGAATAATTAGGAATAATCCATCATTTCAACCCAAAAGATTGAATCCCTTTATTTGGAATTCACTCTTTTTATTTCTACACTAACTCTAACTTGATACACTTCAATTTATAATTAATTCTGGTATAAGCCTGGTATTTCAATAAAACAAAAGTCTACGCTATAAAAAAGCCGACTCATCACAAAGTATGTGACAAATCGACTGTTACAAACTTTAGAACTTCGCTGTTAAGCCACCATCAATAACAAACTCCGAACCTGTAGAATAGCTTGCATCTTCTGCTAAGAATAATACTAATTTTGATACTTCTTCAGGTTGAGCTCCGCGTTTTAGTGGGATATGTTCTCCAAGTTGATCAACACTATCCGCAACATCTTCTTGCACAACCATAGGAGTTAAAATTAAACCTGGATGAATTGAGTTTACTCGAATCCCGTATTGTGCCAGTTCAAGTGCAACTGTTTTTGTCATTCCACGGACAGCAAATTTCGACGCATCATACGCCACCATGTTTGGATTTCCTCTTAAGCCGTCTACTGAGGAAATGTTAATAATTGAACCGCCAGATGTCTTCTTCATGGAAGGAATAACTGCTTTCATCCCTAAAAATACACCGACTTGGTTAATATCAATCACTTTTCGATATTCTGCTTCTGTTGTCTCTTCAATTGGTTTACTAATGACAATTCCCGCATTATTGACTAATACATTAATTGGACCAAATATCGCTTCAGTTTCTTCCACAACCGATGACCATTCCTCTTCAGATGTCACGTCATGTTTGAAAAATACAGCGCTGCCACCTAACTCCATTGCTAAGGCTTGTCCTGCATCAACAAGGACGTCCGTGATAACTACTTTTGCTCCTTCCTCAACAAATGCTCTAGCATGTGCAGCCCCTTGTCCACGAGATCCTCCCGTAATTAGTACAACTTTTCCACTGAATTTTCCCATTACATTCATCCCCTAGTTAAAAGTTAGCAAAAAACTTACTACACTACACTCTATTCACTAGAAAATAAAATATACTAGGGTTTAGAGAATAGTAACTCATTGCAATGAAATAAATATAGAAATCTCTTCTCTAAATGCATTACTTAAACAAACATAGCATCAATATATAACCACAAAAAAGCTGCGTCGCAAAATCCTATTACAATCAGATTTACGACACAGCTACTTTTACTTTATTAAACCAATTCCAACCACGCCACCGCTTCAACATGCGTCGTCTGTGGAAACATATCCACTGGCTGAATTTCTTTTGTCTTATAACCACCATTTTCTAGAATACGAAGATCACGTGCAAGTGTCGCTGGGTTACAAGAGACATAAACTACTCGTTTTGGACGTTGCTCAATGATTGTCGTTAGTAAAGCTTCGTCGCAGCCTTTTCTAGGTGGATCAACTACTAATACATCGGCTTTTTTACCTTCTTTGTACCATTTTGGAATGATTTCTTCTGCAGGACCTGCCTCGAAATATGTGTTGGAAAATCCATTCAACTCAGCATTTCGTTTCGCATCTTCAATTGCTTGCGGAACGATTTCTACACCTAACACTTGTTTTGCTTGTTGTGCAAGGAATAATGAAATTGTACCGATTCCGCAATATGCATCAATTACCGTTTCATCACCGGAAAGCTGTGCATAATCGAGCGCTTGCTTGTAAAGTACTTCTGTTTGCACTGGATTCACTTGATAGAAAGATCGAGCTGAGATTTCAAAACGCACGTCTCCAATTAAATCTTCGATAACTCCTTTACCCCAAACGACATTTGTTTCATCTCCGAAAATCACATTTGTGTTTCGGGCGTTCACATTTTGAATAATGGAAGTAACATTCGGTTCTACTTCACGGATTAGCTCAATTATAGTTTCTTTTTTTGAAAGCTTCGCATGTCTTGTCACAAGTACGACCATCACTTCACCAGTTGCTCGCCCTTTTCGAACGACTAAATGGCGTAATTGACCTTTTTTTGTTTCCTCATTGTATGGGATTAAATCTAGCTCTAAAGCTTTTTCTTTAACAGCTCTTAGCAAACGGTCTGCTTCGTCGCTTTGGATTAAACAAGTATTTGTATCTGCAATACGATGAGATTTGGATTGATAAAATCCAGCGAGTACTTGTCCATCTTCCAAGGCAAATGGTATTTGAGATTTGTTACGGTATTCCCATGGTTTCTCCATCCCTTTAACTGGAAGGACAGGAGCATCTATTTTTCCAATACGCTTCATCACATTTCGGACCATATTTTCTTTCCACGCAAGTTGTCCTTCATACGATAAATGCTGTAATTGACAGCCTCCGCATTCTCCGAATACAGGGCATGGTGCATCTACTCGAAATGGAGATGGTTCAACAATTTTCGTTAGTTTAGCGAAGCCATAGTTTTTCAATGTTTTTAAAACATGGACTTCCACTGTTTCATTCGGCAATCCGCCCTGGATAAATAGCGGGTAGCCATCGACTTTTGCTACTCCTGCTCCGTCATGTGTTAAATCTTCTATATGGACTGTTAACTGTTCATTCTTTTTTACTGGTGTATTCAAATTATTTCTCCGTTCTTGTTTTGATTGATTTATTATACCAAAATTATGACCGAAAAATCATTATTCCTACTAAAGCTGTTATTTTTACAACTAACCAATGAAAGATTACAACTAAATACTCCAAAATTACAACTAAACAACCTATCTCTCCAACTATCCGCCAATGCGTAAAAAAAGAACCCTAATGTCAGGTTCTCCAAATTATTTAGTTTCCACTATTTCCGTATTTACTATTTCCACCAACTGATCCCATGTTTGAATTTCGTAAGTTGGTTGGATCATTGTTACATTCTGTTTCACATGCGGATTAAACCAACAAGTGTCAATACCAAAATTATTCCCACCATGAATATCCGATGAAAGGGAATCACCAATCATCAATACTCGAGATTTATCTGTTACTTGAAGTTTGTCCAAGAGGTGTTCAAAAATCTCTATCTGAGGCTTTTGAAAACCAGCTTCCTCCGAAGTAACAATTACCTCAAACAAATCTCTCAAAGAAGATCCACCTATTCTTGCATGCTGTGCAATTGTAAACCCATTTGTTAAAACTGCAAATCTACAGCCAGAAAGATTCGCAAACATTTCTTCTACGCCTTCAATTATATGTACTTCTTTTCCTAAATTCTCTATGTATTGATGACCAAATATTTCCGCATTTATATCTAACGCTTCCTGCAAAAATAAACGTTTAAATCGTTCTACTTTTAACTCTGCTAAGTTGGTTCGACCTTGTTCCAAATCATCCCATAAAACATTACAAATCGCTTTATAGCTAGCAAAATAATCATTAAACCCATTAGGTAAACCATATTCCGTAAATAAACGATGAAGTGCATTTTTCTCAGTCATTCCAAAATCAAACAGTGTATCGTCCAAATCAAATATTAATACGTCATACCTCATTCTTTTCTCATCCTTCCACTAACAATATTATTTCCATTTTACCACATATTAAAAAGAACCTCGGATTTCCGAGGTTCATTTATCCCTAACTGCTCCATCTTTTGAAGCTGCCCAAAATGCTACCACAATTGCTAAAATCAGAACAATAAAAGGTGCGTAAAAGATTAAAAAGTTTGTCATGCTGCTCCTCCTTATGCGTGGTTGTCTTTTTTGCCCCGAACATACTCTTTATTGAATAAAAATAGACGTAACAATAAATAAAGAGATGGTATCAATAACGCAAATCCTGCGATAAATGCAATAATGAGCGCAATCGCCATGGCTTCATTCGTAAAGCTATCGTAAATCGTTAAGTATGGATAAAGTAAATACGGACGATGTGCAAAACCATAAGCGAAAAATGCGATGAGAAATTGTCCACTTAGTAGTCCGAACGCCAATCCATAATTTCTTTTTTTAACTAACAGTCTAACCGTTCCTAGAAACAATAAAAACGATAGTCCAAACGCCCACCAAATGTCCATCATATTATCGTAGTGCTCCGGATTATGTGAGCGAAGTTCAACCATAATCCCTGCCGCAGTAATGATCGTCGGCAATGCCCAAATGAGCGCGTATTTTCTCATTAACTTTGTTGCATCTCGATCTCCTGCTTTATTTGCATACCATGTTAAAAATACGGCTGAAATATAGAGAACAGCTGAAAGACTAAGTACAACAATCGCCCAAGTCAATGGACTTGTAAATAATGCGTAGTAATCGAGTGAGGGTGAACCATCCACCATATCAATGAAACCACCTTCAGAAATTGTTAGTACAATCGACAATGCTGCCGGTATAAACAATCCAGCTAATCCGTACATAAACGAATACCCTTTATGTCCTCGAGAGCCATACGTCTCAAAAGCGTAATAAGAACCACGAACGGCAAGTAAAATAATCCCGATACTAGCCGGAACTAGTAATGTCGTCCCATAATAAAATGCCGTCTTCGGAAAAAATCCAACAATCCCTACAAAGAAAAATACAAGAAATACATTCGTTACTTCCCAAACTGGGGATAAATAACGTTGGATTATATTCGTCAAAATATGCTGTCTTCCGGTTAGTAAGCTGTATGCATTAAAAAAACCTGCTCCAAAGTCGATAGAGGCTACGATTAAATAACCAAATAAAAACATCCATAGAACCGTAATACCAATGATTTCTAATGTCATGAAATGTCAGCCCCCTTTTCAGCATGACGATCTTCCAACTCTTGTTCTACTGGATTCCGCTTAAACATACGAGTCAATACAACAATACTTCCGATCCCAAGTACTAAATATAGCCCGGAAAATAAGATTAACATTTTATCTACATGCCCACTAGTCGTGGCAGCATCTTCTACACGCATCAAGCCTCTTAGTATCCATGGCTGTCTACCCACTTCTGCAAGCCACCATCCCGTTTCAATTGCTAATATAGTAAGTGGTCCACCTAAAACGATTAACCAGCGAAACAGTTTAGATTCTACTAACTTCCATTTCATCTGTGTTCCTAACCAATACGCCGCCGACAGTATAGTCATCCATGTACCAATCGTCACCATCGCGTTAAATAAATAATGAATATATAATGGTGGAACTTCATCTTCTGGAAACTGGTCTAGGCCAATTACTTCTGCGGTTGGATTTGAATGCGCAAGAATGCTTAAAGCAAACGGAATTTTAAAGGCATATTTCACTTCGCCATCATCCAACACACCATACAATATAAGCGGCGCGTTTCTTTCTGTTTCAAAATGCCATTCAGCAGCTGCTAGTTTTTCCGGCTGATACTCGGCTAAATATTTTCCCGAGAAATCCCCAATAATGGCTGCAGCAATAGAAAATACAAGCCCGATCTTCATCGTTAAAAAAAGTGCTTTTTTATGATATACATGATTCGAACCTTTTAATAATCGGAAAGCGGCGATTGCTGCCAACACAAATGCTGCAGTCATATAAGCCGTTACAACAACATGCGCAACCTTCGTAGGCATTGCTGGGTTGAACATGGCAATTAACGGACGAATATTCACTAGCTCGCCGTTCACTACATCGAACCCTTGAGGAGCGTTCATGAAAGCATTCACAATAGTTATAAATACTGCTGAAGCCGAAGCCCCAATCGCTACTGGAATAAGTAATAATAAATGCTTCTTCTGGTTCTCAAATCGATCCCATGTGTACAAATAAATGCCTAGAAAAATGGCTTCAAAAAAGAATGCAAATGTCTCCATAAATAATGGAAGTGCAATGACATTTCCAGCTAACTCCATAAAGTTTGGCCATAGAAGTGAGAGTTGCATCCCAATAGCAGTTCCCGTGACAACACCTACTGCAACTGTTATTACAAAACCTCTTGCCCATCTTCTAGCAAGTAATATGTAGTGCTCGTCATTCTTTTTAATCCCTATCCATTGGGCAATCATAATCATGAGCGGAACACCGACCCCAATGGTTGCATAAATAATATGAAAAGATAAGGTCAATTCAGTTAACACTCGACTATAAAAAACCGCTTCTTCATTTCCCATACATTATCCCTCCTTAGCTCCCGAAAATTCTCCCTACTATTGATAGCGCCATGATTCCTGCAACAATAAATGCGAGCCATATCAAATATTTTTCTTGTTTTTTATACATGCACATCACTTCCTTTGCTCTATTTTACCCCTAAAATAGATTGTTCTAACATCGTCTTTCAAAAAATAAAAGTAAAGAAAAACCCAGCATTCTATTTTGAATGCTGGGTCTAGTTTCACGGTCTGTCTTGTTCACGAATTTCATCAATCGGAACAAAAACCTCTATATGTCGATATAAATTTTGGAATGTTGCTGGAATGTTGCCACCATATTCACCGTCTAAGTTAAGGAGCACTTTTTCCTCTGAAGTCACTTTTATTTGCCTTGCCTTTTTGTAAATAACATGTGGATCCTCTAAGTGATCTCCACGGATCGCCAGCGACGCTAAACGGATAAACTCTGCCATATTAACTTTTTTCAAAATTAATAATGAAAAATTACCGTCATTCACACTGGAGTTAGGAGCCAGTTTTTCAAAGCCTCCAACTGAGTTCGTCAGTCCAACTAAGAACATCATCGCTTCATCTTCAAACACTTCATCATCATATTCAATCCGAACTTTCGTAGCATTAATCGATGGAAGCATTTCTATACCTTTTAAATAGTAAGCCAGTTGACCAAGCACTGTTTTTAGCTTACTCGGCACTTCGTATGTCAACTCGGTAATACGTCCGCCACCGGCAATATTTATAAAGTAACGCTCATTATTCACAAGTCCAACATCCACAGGTATCGTATCACCTTTTATAATGATTTCCACCGCTTTTTGAATATCTCTTGGAATATGCAAAGCTCTTGCAAAATCATTTGTCGTCCCCATAGGAATAAGCCCTATTTTAGGTCGTTTTTTAGTTTCACTTACACCGGCTACCACTTCGTTTAGTGTGCCATCTCCACCTGCAGCTATGATTAGGTCGAAGCCATTTTCTACTGCTTTTTTCGCAGCGGAAGTTGCGTCTCCTTCCCCAGTAGTCGCATGGCAAGAGGTTTCATATCCTGCAATTTCTAAAGACTCTAATACATCTGGTAGATGCTTTTTAAAAAGTTCTCTCCCCGAAGTTGGATTATAAATGATTCTTGCACGTTTCATACAGATTTCCTTTCTGCTTCACAATTCTTTCTAGTCATAAAGACTACCCGACTAAAGAAAAGGTTTCATTCCAAATTACTAAAAGAGCCGACTTATGCCGGCCCCGCTCTTTAGTTCTTTTTTTTTATTTTTGGAGCGCTTGTAACCAGTTATTTCTTATGTCTTCGTAAACCGCTAAATGGAAATCTTTATTGTCGGTAAACTCTTTACTCATTTGTGCATAAAATGCTTTTTGCACTTCTTCGAATGTAGGATCTTCTTTGTCTGGGAATTTCGCTCTACCTTCCATTACAAATTGTTGTACTTTTTCAGCACGCGGTCCCCATTTGGAAATGACTTCTCCGTTGCTGTTTAACAATAAATAAACAGGAATTGAGCGTCCACCATTCGTTAAGTATTGATCCATCAAATCAAGGTTTTCATCTCGATATACTGCTCGTACTTCAAGGCTAGCTGCTTCGGCAATTCTGCGCACTATTGCATTATTCATCATTGCATCACCACACCAGTCTTCTGTAATAGCGAGTACATGTGGTGCTTTTTCTTTTAATAATTCGATAAATTCATCATCCGCAGGAACTTCGAATTGATCATAAATACTAAAAGACTCTTCTTTTTTTGTGTTCATATCATCCATATATTGTGTAAGTGTTTTTGCATTTTCAAAGTATTGTTGTTCTGTAGGCATTCAAAATTACCCCCTTTTTACTTTAGTATACTTCGTTCTGCTAGCTAATACAAATAAGTGAGCTAACAAAATTTAGGGTAATATTTCGTTACAAAAATAATGATTGACTTTATATTAATAATCCGCCATAAATAGATTCCGCTACAGGGAGGACGCTTTCCGCGGGCGTTGCCTCAGCCTCCTCGTCGCAAGCTCCTGCGAGATCTTCGTTTAGATAGTGAGCTCCGATTGGTTGGAGCAGAAGGCGGCGACTCCTGTGGGATGAGTGAGACAGATGTGCCATCGCAAGCGAACGCGTAGCGTCGGTGATGGCACATCGCTCACCCCACGGAAAGCTTCCGCCCTGAAGCGGAAATCCAAGCGGATACTATGTTATGACATACTATCTCTATATTACCGCTCAATTTTTGCTGTATGGAGAAAGTCACCACATACAAAGGAAAATTCCCAAGCAACAATAAAAGGATGACCCTAGAGAGTCATCCTTTTAGTTATTATCTTTTTACGATTTCTTCATTTAAGATTTTATTGACAAGTGGTGGGTTCGCTTGTCCTTTTGTTGCTTTCATAATTTGACCGACTAAGAAGCCAATTGCACGGTCTTTCCCGTTTTTAAAGTCTTCAATCGATTGTGGATTTGCATCAAGTGTAGCTGTGACAATTTCACGAAGTGCGCCTTCGTCTGAAATTTGTACTAAGCCTTTAGCTTTTACAACTTCTGCAGCGTCTCCGCCGTTATCCGCAAGTTCTTTAAACACTTTTTTCGCGATTTTCGATGAAATCGTGCCATCGGAAATTAGCTTGATCATCCCTGCAAGATTAGATGGTGTCAGTTTAACGTCTTTTAATTCTTTTTGATCCGCATTTAAGTATGCAGAAACTTCACCCATTAACCAGTTTGAAGCAAGCTTCGCATCAGCTCCAAGGGCAATTGTTTCTTCAAAGAAATCAGACATTTCTTTTGTTAATGTTAATACCATTGCATCGTATGCTGGAAGTCCAAGTTCTTCGATGTAACGTTTTTTACGAGCATCTGGAAGTTCCGGGATTTCTGCACGCACTCGTTCTAACCATGCGTCATCAATCACGATGTCTACTAAATCCGGTTCTGGGAAATAGCGATAGTCATCTGTTCCTTCTTTGACACGCATTAGAATTGTTTTACCAGTTTTCTCATCATAACGACGAGTTTCTTGCTCGATTATTCCACCTGAAGAAAGTACTTCTGCTTGGCGAATTTCCTCGTGCTCTAAACCTTTACGTACAAAGCTGAAAGAGTTTAAGTTCTTTAACTCTGCTTTCGTACCAAATTCCTCTTGACCGTATGGACGTAACGAAATGTTCGCATCGCAACGCAGTGAACCTTCTTCCATTTTACAGTCGGAAACATCTGTATATTGGATAATTGATTTTAATTTTTCAAGATATGCGTATGCTTCTTCTGGTGTACGAATGTCTGGCTCCGATACGATTTCTACTAAAGGAGTACCTTGACGGTTGAAGTCTACTAACGAGTAGCCATCTGCATGTGATAATTTACCAGCATCTTCTTCCATATGAAGACGAGTAATCCCGATACGTTTTGTCTCTCCGTTTACTTCAATTTCAATCCAACCATTTTTACCAATTGGCTTATCGAATTGAGAAATTTGATAAGCTTTCGGATTGTCAGGGTAGAAATAGTTTTTACGATCAAACTTTGTATGTTGTTCAATTTCCATATTTAACGCAAGCGCTGCACGCATAGCAAAATCTACTACATTTTTGTTTACCACAGGAAGTACACCAGGGTAACCAAGATCAATTACGGTTGTATTTGTATTTGGTTCAGCGCCAAAGTGATTCGGTGCTGCAGAGAAGATTTTAGAGTTCGTTTTTAACTCTACGTGTACTTCTAATCCAATAACTGTTTCAAAGTTCATATTATTTTCCCTCCCAAATTTGAGGAGTTTGTTTATGGAAATCTGTCGCTTGCTCATACGCATGAGCTACGCGATAAATTGTTGACTCATCAAAATAATTCCCGATAATTTGTAATCCTAGAGGCATTCCATCTTCGAACCCACATGGAATCGAGATTGCTGGTACACCTGCTAAGTTAATCGGAATCGTTAAAATATCGTTTGCATACATCGTTAATGGATCTTCTACAATTTCACCAATTTTAAATGCTGGCGTAGGTGCAGTTGGTCCAATAATGACATCATAATCAGCTAGCACTTTATCATAATCTTCTTTGATCAGCGTACGAACTTGTTGTGCTTTTTTATAGTAAGCATCGTAAGTTCCAGCACTTAATGAATAAGTCCCGAGCATAATACGACGTTTTACTTCGTCACCGAAACCTTGTGCACGCGTTTCTTTATATAGATCCATTAAGTTTTCAACATTTTCCGCACGGAAACCATAACGTATCCCATCGAAACGAGAAAGGTTAGAAGAAGCTTCTGAAGAAGAAAGGATATAGTATGTCGCTAAAGCATATTTAGAATGTGGTAATGATACCTCTTCCCAAGTTGCTCCAAGAGATTCTAGTACTTTCAATGCAGCCATAACGGATTCACGAGCTGCTTCGCCAACACCTTCTCCTAAGTATTCTTTCGGAACAGCGATACGTAAACCTTTAATATCTCCAGTTAAAGCGGCTGCAAAGTTTGGTACTTCTACATCTGCTGAAGTAGAGTCAAGTGGATCTAGTCCTGAAATTGCTTCTAGTAGTAAAGCATTGTCTTCTACATTGCGTGTAATCGGACCAATTTGGTCTAAGGAAGAAGCAAATGCAACTAGTCCAGAACGAGAAACACGTCCGTATGTAGGCTTCATCCCAACAACACCACAATAAGCTGCTGGTTGACGGATAGAACCTCCAGTATCAGAACCTAGTGAGAATGGTACTTCTCCTGCGGCTACTGCTGCTGCAGATGCACCTGAGGACCCACCTGGTACTCTATCTAAAGCCCATGGGTTTTTCGTCGTTTTATACGCTGAGTTTTCATTGGAAGAACCCATCGCAAATTCATCCATGTTTAACTTTCCAATTGTAACCATTCCTGCTGCGCGTAACTTTTTCACAACAGTAGCATCATAAATTGGGTTGAACCCTTTTAATATTTTACTAGCACAAGTTGTTTCTAATCCTTCTGTTACGATATTGTCTTTTACTCCGATTGGCAAACCAAATAAAGGTCCACGCTCTTCAAAAGGTACTTGATCTAATTCTGCAGCTGTTGCTGTTGCTTTTTCTTTATTTAATGCTAAGAAAGCTTCTACATCGCCATCTAGTTTTTCTACACGTTCAAAAGCTTCTTTTGTTAAATCCGAAATCGAAACTTCTTTGCTATGTACAAGTTCTTGTAGTTCTTTCGCCGAACGTTCAAATAACGTCATTAGTTTCCCTCCTTACAATGATTAATCCATAATAGCTGGTACTTTTACTTGACCTGCTTCTTGTTCTTTTACATTTAACATCATCGTCTCACGGTCGAGTCCTTTAGTTGCTACGTCTTCACGTAGAACATTTACTAAAGGTAGTACATGTGTCGTTGGTTCTACATTTGTTGTGTCCAATTCTTTTAATTGCTCAGCAAATTCCGAAATTGCACCTAGTTGAAGCGCAAACTTTTCCGCTTCTTCTTCCGTAATTGCAAGACGTGCTAGATGTGCAACATGTTTAACTTCTTCTTTTGATAATTCCGCCATTTTTCACACCTCCGAATTCAATAACCATAGGCAACATCATACCATTTTTCACTCTGCTTGAACAGAGTGACACATTTTAGAACGAGTAAACTATTTAATGTGCATATATATGCACAAATGGTTCCTCTTCACCGGGTTTCTTAATGAGTAACGCTTCTGCCCCATTCAATGAGTTTACTTGCACTTCAACATTCATCGAAGAATTAAAACGTTCTTTTACTAGTCCTGCGAGATGTTGTGTAAACCCAATCACCTCCGAAGTACCATAAAACTGAATGGGAATCGTAATCGTCCATTTTTGCAGTTGCTTGTCTTTAAAATAACCGGTTCCAATTACGCCTGTATAATTCGAAAAATAGGTTTCTACATCTTGTTTGAAGTTTCGAAAAATCGTATCTAAATCACGATATTTTTCTTCCGATGCTGCTGTAGGGAATAGAATATATTCTTCATCGATCGGTTTCCAATCAGAAACGTTCTTACCCGCAGGAGCCGTACTATAAGTGAAATATGTTCCAGGAACAACCGCATTTCTGCTATTTTGTTTAAAAAGACCTACAACAATCGGAACGTCTGCTAATCCTTCTATTTGACGCATACGATTTACAACTTCTTCTGCAATTTTTTTCCCATTTTCTTCGATTTGAGCTTGTGATAACTGTTCTTCATAAGTTGCCCCGTACGCTTCTTTTTGATAATAATAAATAGAATTTAACGCAAGTCCTACAGAAACTCCTGCAAGCTTTACTGTATTCCCTTCCTTTATCAAGTAGTTTTGTTCCACAATATGCGTTATATAAACGGGAGCATTTTTTGCTTTCTCTTCACCAGTAAGCCCTTCATCACTTGGATTTAAACCATCCTTTGTTTGATTGCTTCTTGCCAACCAAGAACTGATTGTACTACCTTTTAAATATTGACCTTCTTGGAATAAATACTTATCCGGTGAAAACTGATTTTGAGAAACACGGAGAAGACCAGTCTCTACTTCTTTCATATCATATTTTGTCGCTAAATTAGATACAACTAGTCCTCTACTTGCGCTTTCTTCATAAGGCAAAATAGTACGATAGTATTTTTCATCTAATTGTAAACTTGGAATAATTACTGTTTTTGTAGCTTTCTCTTCTGTATTTTGAATAACGTCTGTTTCGTTTTTCAGAGAAGGAGTACACCCAGAAACGATTAGCATTAACACGAGCATCGCTATGCTTATTATTTTTTTGTTCATGTTTTGAACCCCTTTAATCCGCTAAATGATCTAATAATTTTTGTTCATCCCAAACTTCAATGCCAAGACTAGTTGCTTTTTCTAACTTAGATCCCGCCTCTTCTCCTGCTATCACTAAATCTGTTTTTTTACTTACACTTCCTGCAACCTTTCCACCAAGCGCTTCAATTTTTTCTTTCGCTTCTGGTCGAGTCAACTGTAACAGTTTTCCAGTGAGTACAATTGTTTTATTAGCAAATGGACTATCTTCTAGTAAGGACATATCTACAATTTTACCAGTATACTGTAGTGCTAATCCCGCCTCTTTTAATCGTACGATTAGCTGTTGTACTTCTTCTTGCTCGAAATAAGTAACAAGTGAGTCCGCCATCTTGTCACCGATTTCAAAGATTACGGTTAACTCTTCTTTTGTAGCATTCATAAGTGCATCGAAATGATGGAATGTTTCCGCTAGTATTTTCGCAGCTTTTTCTCCAATATGGCGAATGCCAAGTCCAAATAATACCCGTTCCATCGAATTCGTTTTAGAAGCCTCGATTGCTGCTACTAAATTCGTTGCAGATTTTTGTCCCATTCTTTCTAGCTTTACTAAATCTTCTATCGTCAACTTATACAAATCCGAAACATCTCTTATGAGCTGTTCTCTAAATAACTGCTCTACAACTTTTTCCCCGAGCCCTTCGATGTTCATCGCATTGCGAGATGCAAAATGGTAAATACCTTCTTGAATTTGCGCAGGGCATTGTGGATTTACACAACGTAGTGCTACTTCTTCTTCAATTCTTATTAAGTCGCTTTCACATACTGGGCAATGTGTCGGCATTTCATATGGTATTTCCGTACCGTTTCTTTCTTCTAAAATGACCGATACTACTTCCGGAATTATGTCTCCTGCTTTTCGAATAATCACGCGGTCACCTATGCGGATATCTTTTTCCCGAATTAAATCTTCATTATGAAGGGTTGCCCGTTGAACGGTTGAACCCGCTACTAGCGCTGGCTCTAATATAGCAGTGGGTGTTACTACCCCCGTACGACCAACCGTTAAGTCGATATCTAGTATCGTTGTGACAACTTCCTCTGCCGGAAATTTATAGGCGATAGCAAAGCGCGGGCTTTTTGCTGTGAAACCTAATTCCTCTTGTTGGGCATAATCATTAACTTTAATAACAATACCATCGATTTCATAAGGAAGGTCATTTCTTTTTGCAGTCCATTCCTCGACAAATGCAAGCACCTCTTCAATAGAAGCACATTCTCTCGTTTCTTTATTCGTCGGTAAACCTTGCGCTTTCATAAACATCAATGCTTCGGAGTGTTTCTCAACATTTTGTTCCTCACCATCTCCGCCCATGCCGTATATGAACATGGACAAGTTTCTACTCGCAGCCATTTTTGGATCTAACTGACGAAGTGATCCAGCAGCAGCATTACGGGGATTGGCAAGAAGTTCCTCCCCGCGCTTTTTTCGCTCCTCGTTTAGCTTCATAAAAGAAGATTTCGGCATATATGCTTCTCCTCTTGCTTCTAGCGTCACGCTATCTTTTAAACGAAGTGGAATAGAACGGATTGTTTTAATATTACTCGTAATGTCTTCTCCAGTTGTGCCGTCACCACGGGTAGCGCCCCTTACTAAACGTCCCTCTTCATAAAGAAGAGAAACCGCTAAACCATCAATTTTCAGTTCACATACATACGTTGGAATTTCATCGATAATACCTTGTATGCGTCGATCAAAATCGCGTAAATCTGCTTCGTTAAATGCATTAGAAAGACTGAGCATTGGGTTTGTATGCGTAACTTTTTGAAACCCTTCACTAACTACTGCCCCTACACGTTGCGTTGGAGAGTCGGGCAATATTAAATTTGGATTTTGCTCCTCTAAAGCAATTAATTCGTGCAAATATTGATCATATACCGCGTCTGGAACAATTGGATCATCTAGCACGTAGTATGCGTATCCGTAGTCGTATAGAAGCTTGTGAAGCTCTTTTACTCTTTCTTCTAATTTATCCATGGGGTTTTCCTCCACTAAGTGAATTATCCTTTTTCGATTGGTGCAAATTTTGCTAGTAAACGTTTAATACCTGTTGGACTTGGGAATGCGATATCTAGTTCTGTATCTTCACCATTTCCTCGTACGCTAACAACCATACCTTCGCCCCACTTTTTATGCACGGCTTTATCTCCTACTTGCCAACCCATCTTATCTCCACCTGATTGCTTATAGGCAGGACGAACAACAGCTGTTTTTTTAGTTTGTGGAACAGCTCTAGTATTAGATGAAGACATTCTGTTATTGTCACTTTTTCCACCGACAACCTCTATTATTTCATCCGATATTTCTGCTATAAAACGAGAAGGGCTATTGAAACTACCTCGTCCAAAAATGGTACGAGACTGTGCACAAGTAATAAACAATCGCTCCTCTGCCCGAGTAATACCCACGTAAGCCAAGCGCCGTTCTTCTTCCATTTCATCATCATCGCCAATGGAGCGAGAATGAGGGAAAATATTTTCTTCCATACCAATAATGAATACTACTGGGAATTCGAGTCCTTTAGCCGCATGCATCGTCATTAAAATTATATTACCTTGCGACGTATCTTCCTCTTCATCCAGCTTGTCTATATCGGAGATGAGGGCTAAATCCGTTAAAAATGCTACTAGTGATTTATCATCACTTTTTTCTTCAAATGCCTTCGTAACAGATAAAAACTCTTCGATATTTTCTAAACGGCTTTCTGCTTCAATCGTTTTTTCATTTTTTAACATTGTTTTATAACCAGTTTTTTCAAGCACTTGCTCGACAATTTCCGTCACGGACAAAAATTCTTGCATTTGTGTAAGATTTTGAATAAGTCCATGAAACCCGACAACTGAGTTTACTGCTCTTGCTGGTAACCCCATAAAGTCAACTTCATGTAATGCATCAAGTATAGAACGATCTTGTTCCAGTGCATACATAGCCATGCGCTCAAAAGAAGTTGCTCCAATATTTCGTTTTGGCTCATTTATGATGCGTGCAAGTGATAAATCATCATCGTTATTAGCGATTAAACGAAGATACGCTAGTAAGTCTTTAATCTCTTTACGATCATAGAACTTTGTTCCTCCGACGATTGTATACGCCATATTCGATTTCACAAGTACTTCCTCCATCACACGTGACTGAGCATTTGTACGATATAATATGGCGAAATCATCGAGTGTGCGGTTTTCATTCTCCATCATCTCTTGAATGGATTGCACGACGAACTGCGCTTCTTGTTGTTCATTAAAGGCACGGAATAGCTGAATTTTTTCTCCTTCGCTATTTTCCGTTCGTAATACTTTTGGGTATCTGCTTGTGTTATTACCAATGACGTCATTTGCAGCTTGTAAGATGCGCTGAGAAGAACGATAATTTTGCTCTAGCATGATCATTGTTGCGTTCGGATAGTCTTTTTCGAATGATAAAATGTTTTGAATATCTGCTCCGCGCCAGCGATAAATCGATTGATCCGAATCACCAACGACACAAATATTCTTAAACTTCCGTGCAAGCATTTGTACTAATTCATATTGGGATTTATTGGTATCTTGATACTCATCTACATGAATGTATTGGAATTTATTTTGGTAGAACTCTAATACTTCTGGAACCCTCTTAAATAGCGTCACAGTAGTCATGATTAAGTCATCAAAATCGAGAGATTGGTTCTTTCTTAAACGCTTTTCATATCCTGTATAGACTTCTGCTACCGTTTTTTCAAACGGATTCATCTCGTTCATCTGTGCTTTGTACGTATCCGCATCGATGCAAATATTTTTCGCACTGCTAATTGCATTTAACATCGAACGCGGGTCATACTTTTTCGGATCAATATTTTGTTCTTTTAAAATACTTTTAATAACCGTTAACTGATCCGTCGTATCAAGAATGGAGAAGTTCTTTGAATAACCTATACGGTCGATATCTCTTCTTAATATTCGAACACACATCGAGTGGAACGTAGATACCCACATACGCTCGCCTGTCCCCGCTCCTAAAATACTATCGATACGTTCTCGCATTTCACGAGCTGCCTTATTCGTAAATGTAATGGCAAGTATTTTCGAGGGGTATACTTCTTTTTCCACGATTAGATACGCAATTCGATGGGTTAATACGCGTGTTTTTCCGGACCCTGCTCCAGCCATGATAAGTAGAGGACCCTCTGTAGTTTTAACGGCTTTTTCTTGTTCATTGTTCATACCATTTAGTAGGTTTTTTCCTAGGAGTTCCATCATGCACTTCCTTTCAAGAACATTTGTTCTCATTATATAGTTCATTTCTTTTATATTCAACTATCGCTTCACAGCATGTACTGTTTTTAGAGCTTCTGCGAGGTTTTCATATACTTGATTGCCAACTATTATTGTATCAGCATATGCAGCCATTTCACTTGCTTGGGTTGCTGTTTTAATACCTCCCCCATAGAAAAGTCTCGTATTTTGAAGACCTTCTTTTACCTTTTTCACTACTTTTACATCACCGTACATACCACTGTATTCCATATAAAAAATAGGGAATTTAAACAGATGCTCGACCATTTGTGCATAAGCGATAATATCTTCATCTGTCTCTGGTTGTTTAGCATTTGTTAACTTGGCAGCTTTACAATCAGGATTTAATATACAATACCCTTCCGGAATAATTTCATCCCAGTTCATCACTTCTCCAAATTCCTTTGTAGCCGCGTGGTGTAAATCCTTCACCCATTTTGTCTCTCGGCTGTTCAATACACTTGGAATAAAATAATAATCAAAACCAGGGGTAATCGATTCTATCGTCGATACTTCTAAAGCAACAGGGACTGCATACCTTCTAATCCGCATTAACAAATCAATCACATTATCCAGTGTTACCCCGTCCGAACCCCCAATGATAATAGCATCGGTTCCAGACTCACAAACCTTTTCTAAGGCTTCCGCCTCTATTTCCTTTGCCGGATCCAATTTAAATATATGGCGCCATTCTTTATAATCCATTTTTTCACCTACATTAAGTTAGTTAAGCACGTTTCATTATAACAAAAAAACTGAACAGAGGCTTCTGTTCAGTGGTTAGTTCAAGATAGTTCTAGATTATTCTTTTGGCTGTTTAATCGACGACTCTTCTGGATATAGTCGACCAAGAATCTCATCATAATAATCATTACCGTAATCATATGCACGTCTCACACGTGAAATTGTTGCTGTACTTGCTCCAGTTTCCTTTTTAATCGTTTCATATGTTTTTTTCAATCGAAGTAAATGCGCAACCTCAAAGCGCTGAGCAAGCGATTGAATTTCACTTATTGTACATAAATCATCAAAAAATCGATAACATTCTTCTATATCGTTTAGCTCTAGCACAGCTTTAAACAATTGATCCGTTTGATGTCCTTTTATCTTTTCAATTTGCATGTTGTATCATTCCCCTCTTTATAGCTAATATCAAGGTAAATAGTTTACCATGTTTTCTAATCCCGGTTTGGTTGGCACAAAACTAATCCATGATTTTCCCGGTACTAATTTTGCTGGAACACCATTTTCCATCGGTATAAGAATTCCGTCAATATTTTCCCATTCAATCACTTTCATCGTCCCTGCTTGAAAAAGATACGCTTTTCCTCCAGCAGTCAATGTTAACTGCCTGCGCCCAGCATTATCAATTGTTTTATGTGGTATTTCCATAAATATTACATTTGCTATTTCTACAGGTTTTTCTGATTCCTTATCAACCGTTACAACTCCGCCAGTTTTCCTTTCATATAAACCACTTTCCGGTATATATGTATATTGATTTTCAAAACTTGCCCCTGACCCATATTGAATGCTTATTGAAGATACTGGATCTCCAATTTTTGCTCCTTCTATCGAATCATAAAAAGAGAGGGTAGGAATTTTGTGGATTTCCATCGGTGCCCCTACTTTTTCTGCACCTGCAAAAATATTCTCTTTAGAAATATATGAATTATGTGGTGCCTTACGTTCTTTGGAACGCTTAAAAAGTATACCATCATATTGCATACCATTGATATTATCTACAACTCTCGCATTTAACATTTTCTGCGCATCTGGGCTATAGCCATGTGCAATGTAAAAAGCATCTAATCCTTTTGCTACTTCAACGAAATAGTCACGAGCACTTCTTACCGGCCCAATTACATCGGGTATGTCACTTTGATAAAGTGCTAGAAATCTCGTTACATTCCCTTCTGCTAACATCTCATAAACCATATCCGCCTGTGCAATTCCTGATTGTGGTCTTGCAAGCGGATGATTATTCATCGTAACAATAATTGGTCTTTGGGTTTGTTCGACATCTGAACGAATGCCAGTAAAAGGCGCAACATAGGGTAGAACAGCGGGTTCCTCTACAACTTCTTCTACTATATCTTCTTCTATGTCTTCTACCGGTTTTACTTCTTCCACTGCTTCTTTCTCATTGGAACAAGCGACAAGAAATAAACCGAGTATGCTTATAATCCCCCATTTTTTAAACACACAAAATCCCCCTACCTCATGACTGCTGGAAATAATACTTGTTTTTTCATGACATCAAAAATTCCTCTTTGCGTAATTCGAACATAAGGTAAATGCGTAGCTTGCAAGAATAACAATGTGTAAATGGCATCCCCATGCTTAAATCCTCTAGCCGCTAATTCTCTCTTTAAACATAATTCCTCTTCTATTAATGCTTCCATCGGCTTATCCGATAATATGCCACCTATAGGCAGTTTAAGCGTGCAAACAACTTCCTCATTTTCAACGATGACTATTCCGCCATTCATTTTTTTCATTTCATTGAAAGCTTGAAGCATGCTCTTTTTATTTTTTCCGATTAATATTATATCTCCAGTACTAGAATAAGAAGAAGCAAATCCTTTTAAATTCGTTGCAAATCCTTTAATAAGTGTAGAAACTTTCCACTTACCTAGACGATCTACTAGTAGCAAGAAACTCTCATCATGTTCAGTCGAAAGTTCGGTATCGGACGTATCGACCGTAATAGAATACGGCTTCGTAATAACATCGTTCACCATCTCAATTCCAAATGGCATCGAAAATTGGAAATCATCATCGGTCAGATTAAAATCCAAGTCTAAATTTGGTATATTCGACCAATCGGTTGGTGCTAATGAATGCATTCTTTTGCCATCGCGTTTTAACCAAACTCCTTTGGATAAAACACTTGTTGGGACTGGATTTAACTCATCTTCCAAGAAATTAAGCGTAGCAAATCTTCCACTTGCAATGACTCCATGCAAATTAGATAAGTTATAATATTTTGCTACGTTGAATGAAGCCATCAAATAAGCATCTATCGAGTTTACTCCAGCATCCAATGCAACTTGAATACATTTATCCATCACACCGTCTAAGTGGAATGAAGGAGTAGCCCCATCTGTCGTCATCATGAGGTGATCAAAAATTTGCAAGTCCTTCTCTAGAATCCCTTTTAATAAAATTGGCAAGTCAGGTCGAATCGATGAATGACGAAGCGTCACTGCATATCCATGGAGAATTCTTCTTTCCACTTCTTCAATCGTCATTGCTTCGTGGTCTCCATCTGCTCCCAGTAAACGCATACGCGCTAACGTACGTTCAGAGGCTCCAGGAAAATGACCTTCGATTTTCATCCCATTCGTCTTTGCTTGCTGCATCCAATACAGCATTTGATCATCACCTGAAAGAAGCCTTGGCCATCCCGTTAGCTCCCCGCCCATAATAACGTCTGGACGCGCAATCCATTCTCCAACCGTTTTAGATGTAAATAACTCTTCTTCGTTCTCTAATTCCGTTTGCGAATCAAAACGAGCCCACCAATAGAAAGAAAAAGGTAGTGTACTTAGTTCATCCATTATTGAAAACGCTTTCTTATTTTTAAGCATCAAAAACAATACTAAGTTATCTGCTATAAATGTCGTCGTTCCTAATTGAGCTGCATAATCGGCAAATGTTTGCGGGTTATATAATTGGAATGGATGTACATGGGGTTCAATATAGCCTGGTACAATCTTTTGACCAGCAGCGTCATACACTTCCGTTTCTTTAGAGACAAGTGGCAGTTCCGACCCAGTATACACAATTCGATCTTTCACAATCCATATATTACCAGTAATCCATTTCTTTAAATGGCTATGTAAAAATGTCGCATTAGTAATTAGTATATCTGGTGCTTGTTTTCCATTCACCACTTCAATTTGATATCTAATTTCTTCTATTTTCCAAATTGGATATTGCATATCATCCATTTTCCTTTCTATAAAATTACTCTTAAAAATAATAGTAGCATAGTACTTTAGTAAAGCAAAGTGTTGATTCGTAAATTTTGTAAATTTGTATATCAACGCTCTATAGTGAGTTGGGCTTTAAAGCAAACTCTTTACTTTGAGAATTGGTTGCTCTGCAGTGAGACGAAAAGGATATCTCCAATATTAGAGACATCCTTTTCAAATTATTGAAATGTTCGCCAGCCGATATCTGTTCGGAAGAATAAGCCTTCCCATTCTAACTTGGACAAGCCATTGTATACTTTTTGTTGTGCTACATTTAGGGTTGATTCGCTTGCAGCAACTAAAATAACACGACCACCGTTTGCGATAAAACTATCCGTATCAGCTTTCGTACTTGCGTGGAAAACGTGAAGTCCAGCATCTAATAATACTTGAAGATTGGGAAGCTTAGCACCTTTTTTCACATCCGCTGGATATCCCTCTGATGCAAGAACTACACCTAGCATCGCATCTTCAGACCACTCTAAGTGGAACGGTTTTTCATCCATTAATGCCATCATAAATTCACCGAAATCACTTGTCATTCGTGGTAACACGACTTGTGTTTCTGGATCACCAAAACGAGCATTGAATTCAATAACTTTAGGTCCTTCATTTGTTAAAATTAGGCCAGCATATAAAATACCAGTAAACGGTGTTCCTTCTTCTGTCATCGCCTTTACTGTTGGAACAACAACTGTTTCATAAGCAGTATCCACTATCTCTGAAGAAATTTGTGGAACCGGAGAGTACGCTCCCATACCACCTGTGTTCGGTCCTTTATCCCCGTCATATGCACGTTTATGGTCTTGCGCAATTACCATTGGATAAATTTGTCCATTATGCACAAATGACATAAATGAAAACTCTTCGCCGTCTAGAAACTCTTCAATTACAACACGAGAAGATGACTCACCAAATAACTGGTTACCAATCATGTCCTCCACTGCCGTATTTGCTTCTTCCACTGTCATAGCAACTACTACACCTTTTCCAGCAGCTAGCCCGTCTGCTTTTACAACAATTGGAGCACCTAGTTTTTTAATATAGGCCTTTGCTTTTTCTACTTCTGTGAACGTTTCATAAGCGGCAGTTGGAATACTGTATTTTTTCATTAATTCTTTAGCAAATGATTTACTTCCTTCAATTTGTGCAGCAGCTTTTGTTGGTCCAAAAATTCGAAGGTCTAGTGCTTCAAAATGGTCTACAATTCCACCAGCTAGTGGTTGCTCTGGTCCAACAAATGTTAGATCGATTTTATTTTCTTTTGCAAAGCTTGCTAGTTCTTCAAAAGCCATGACATCGATTGGTACGATTTCTGCATCGTTTGTCATGCCTGCATTACCAGGTGCTACAAACACTTTATCTACGGAAGGAGAATCATTGAATTGCTTTGCAATCGCATGCTCACGACCGCCACTCCCTATTACAAGAATCTTCATATAGACAGCCTCCCTTAATGTTTGAAATGGCGTACGCCAGTGAATACCATTGCGATTCCGTATTCATTTGCCTTATCGATTGAATCTTGGTCTTTCACCGATCCACCAGTTTGAATGATTGCCGTAATACCAGCTTTTGCAGCAGTTTCTACTGTATCATTCATTGGGAAAAATGCGTCTGATGCAAGTCCTGCTCCTTTTGCACGTTCTCCAGCTTGTTCTAGTGCAATTTTTGCCGATCCGACACGGTTCATTTGACCAGCACCTACACCGATTGTCATATCTTCCGTAGCCACTACAATTGCGTTCGATTTAACATGTTTTACAACACTCCATCCAAGCTCTAACGCTTTCCATTCTTCCGGAGTCGGTTCACGGTCTGTCACTACTTTCAAATCTGCATCTTTTAATCCGTAAGCATCTGGTGACTGAACTAATAATCCGCCTTCTACTGAAACGGTGTTCCAATCATCTTTTTTTGTTTGTTCAAATGCAATCGTTAGTAAACGAATATTTTTCTTCGCCGTTAACATCGCAATTGCTTCTTCTGAGAATGAAGGGGCAATAATAATTTCTAAGAAAATACCTGCTAATACTTTGGCAGTTGCTGCATCTACTTCGCGGTTTAAAGCTACAATTCCACCGAATATAGACGTTGAATCCGCTTCGTATGCTTTATGGAAAGCTGCAGAAATAGTATCACCAGTCCCAACTCCACAAGGATTCATATGTTTTACGGCCACAGCTGCAGGTTTCTCAAATTCTTTTACGATTTGAATAGCGGCATTGGCATCTTGAATATTATTATAAGAAAGCTCTTTCCCATGCAGTTGAGTTGCAGAAGCTATCGAGAAATCTGATCCTAATGGACGTTTGTAGAATGCTGCTTTTTGGTGAGGATTTTCCCCATAACGTAACGATTGTTTACGCTCATATGTAAGAGTCAACAGTTCAGGGAATTCTTCTCCTGTTAAATCTGTCATGTAGCTAGCAATTAATGCGTCATACGCTGCAGTGTGACGGAAAACCTTTGCAGCCAACTTGCGACGTGTTTCAAGTGTTGTTTCGCCAGTTTCTTTTAGTTGGTCTAATACTTCCTCATAATCCGATGCATCTGTTACTACTGTAACGTATTGATGATTTTTTGCTGCAGAACGTAGCATAGATGGACCACCGATATCAATATTTTCGATTGCATCTTCAAACGTAACATCTGGTTTGGAAATCGTTTCGCGGAAAGGATATAAATTGACACATACTACGTTAATCGGTGTAATATGATGCTCTTCTAGTTGTGCTTGGTGGGAAGGATCATCTTGTTTTGCTAGTAATCCACCGTGAATCATTGGGTTCAATGTTTTTACGCGACCATCCAAAATTTCTGGAAAGTTTGTGACAGAATCTACTGATGTGATCGCTACTCCATTTTGTTCTAAAAATGCTTTTGTACCACCAGTTGATAAAATTTCATAACCAAGTTGTTCTAACTCTTTTGCAAATTCGAGAATTCCTGATTTATCTGAAACACTAAGTAAAGCACGTTTTGACACGTTAATTCCTCCTCTAATTAGAAATGCGTAAGCACCACCTATGTTCAGCCCCGACGGGTAAACGGTAAGGGTAGTGCTGCAGCTAGACACTTAAGATAGAAAAGCCGGTAAAGACTTACCGACTCCATAATTTTTGTAATGTTTTCGTATACAGTTCATGTTCCATTGCATGGATACGTTCTTCGGTTTTCTCTCTATTGCCGTCTACTACTTCAATGGCTGCTTGCGCTAAAATAGGTCCTGTATCCATCCCAGCATCGACGTAGTGAACTGTTACTCCTGTTACTTTCACACCGTGTGCCATCGCTTGTCCAATCGCGTCTTTTCCTGGAAATGCCGGTAGTAATGAAGGATGGATATTGATAATCCGATTTGGATATGCTTCGAGCAAAACACTTCCGATTAAACGCATATACCCCGCAAGCACAAGCCATTCTACTTCGAGCTCTTTTAGCTTTTGTAAAACTACTTGCTCAAAAGCTTCTTTCGTAGAAAAGCTAGAGGGTTTTATCGCAAGTGTTTCTATTCCTGCAATACGCGCACGTTCTACTACAAATGAATCTGGCCTATCTGTCACTACAAGCGTTACAGTTCCGGATAAATGACCAGATTCAATTGCATCATAGATCGCTTGAAAGTTACTACCACTACCTGATGCAAATACTGCAAATTTCGGTTTTCCAATCATTACACTAAACTCCCGTCATGCGTTCCGTTGAATAAGACACCTTCACCTTTCACAACACGACCGATTGTGTATGCTTTTTCCCCGTGAGCGGTTGCAATTGCAATTGCTTTTTCTGCTTCTTCCGCAGAGAGCGCAATGACAAAACCAATCCCCATATTAAATACATTATATAAATCACGATCTGTAAGCTCGCCTTTTTCTTTCAATAAGTTGAAAACAGGCAGTACTTCCCATGATCCTAAATCGACTTCAACCGCTAATCCTTCTGGCATCATTCGTGGTAAATTTTCATAAAAACCGCCACCAGTAACATGAGCCATTCCGTGAATAGCAAGCTCGTTATGCATTTCCATTACAGGTTTTGCATAAATTTTCGTCGGTGTAAGAAGTGCTTTTCCAATTTCTCCAAGACTTTCATAACCTTCTACCACTGTATCGGTGCTATAGCCCTGCTCTTCAAATATTATTTTACGTACAAGTGAATAGCCATTAGAGTGGACGCCACTAGAAGCAAGACCAACTAGCACATCGCCTTCTGTGATTTTTTCACCGGTTACAATTTTCGATTTTTCGCAAGCACCAACTGCAAATCCAGCTAAATCATACTCATCTTCTTCGTATAGACCTGGCATTTCAGCCGTTTCTCCACCGATTAACGCTGCTCCAGATTGAACACAACCATCTGCAACACCTTTGACGATTTGTTCAATACGCTCAGGTACTGCTTTTCCTACCGCAACATAATCAAGGAAAAACAATGGTTCCGCACCTTGTGCCACAATATCATTCACACACATTGCCACACAGTCTACACCAATTGTATCGTGTGAATCTGTCATAAACGCTAATTTTAACTTCGTACCAACGCCATCTGTTCCAGAAATAAGAACAGGTTCTTTATAATTTAATGAAGACAAATCGAACATACCACCGAATCCACCAAAAGTACCCATGATACCTTTTCTAGCTGTACGTTCGACATGTGATTTCATGCGCTGAACTGCTTCATAGCCAGCTTCAATATTAACGCCCGCTTTTTCATATGCTTTTGACATATATTATCCTCCTATCGAACAAGCTCTTTTTCATGCGGTAATTTGGTACTAGGAGTGATCGGAGTAGGATACTCGCCAGTAAAACAAGCCAAGCAGTGCCCACAATTCTTTCCTTCATCCGTTCGCCCAATTGCTTCTACCATGCCTTCTACTGATAAAAAGGAAAGCGAGTCCGCACCAATGAGTTCACACATTTCTTCCACGTTATTATTGGATGCGATCAGTTCCGAATCCGTACTAATATCAATACCGTAAAAACAAGGATTTTTTAATGGTGGTGAGCTAATAACAACATGTACTTCTGCCGCTCCAGCCTCTTTCAACATTTTCACAATACGTTTAGAAGTTGTCCCGCGGACGATGGAATCATCCACCATTACTACGCGTTTTCCAGCTACAACTTGACGTACTGGAGAAAGCTTCATCTTCACACCGCGCTCACGCAAGTCTTGTGACGGTTGGATAAATGTACGACCTACATAGCGGTTTTTAATAAGTCCCATTTCATAAGGGATTCCAGAAGCTTCTGAAAATCCAATTGCCGCTGAAATACTAGAATCGGGAACACCCGTAACAATATCTGCATCTACTTGGATTTCTTTTGCAAGCTGTTTTCCAAGACGTTTTCTTGCCATATGGATATTAATACCATCTATATTTGAATCAGGTCGAGAGAAATACACATACTCCATTGTACAAATCGCCCGTTCTGCTGGCTCCGAAAAACGTTCTGAACGTACACCTTCATCATCAATAATAAGTAGTTCACCAGGTTCAACTGAACGAATAACTTCTGCACCGATTAAGTCAAACGCACTTGTTTCCGAAGCTACTACCCAAGAATCGTCTAGTTTTCCTAATGAGAGTGGGCGCATGCCATGTGGATCTTGCGCTACTAATAATTTATCTTCTGTTAAAATAACAACTGCAAATGCACCATCTAATAATCTTAGCGCTTCTTTCGCACGATCCACTACCGAATTATGATGACTTTTCTTTAATAAATGGGCAATTACTTCTGTATCAGAAGTCGTTTGAAATATACTACCTTGCTGTTCTAAATTTCGCTTTAAACGCCCCGCATTTACGATGTTTCCATTATGTGCGATTGCAAGACTGCCAGTAGTCGAATTAAAAAGAAGTGGCTGAACATTTTCAAGACCAGATCCGCCTGCAGTTGCATAACGAACATGTGCAACTGCGGCTTTTCCATCTAGTTTTTCAAGCTTTCCATTACTAAAAACATCATTTACTAATCCTTCACCTTTGACTGTTCGTAAAGTTTGCCCGTCTGTTACGACAATTCCAGCACCTTCTTGACCTCGATGTTGAAGTGCATGCAAACCATAATAACTAATCGGCGCGGGATCTGGATGTCCCCAAATTCCAAAAACACCACATTCTTCGTTTAAGCCTCTGATTTCAGCAAGCATGGTATTGCTCCTTTCCAAGCGGAACGGAATTCGTCAACAGAACCGCTAATCCATTCAGTTCCGTCTTCGTTAGAGATTACTACTTTATTAGAATCTGTTACAGCACCAATTTGAACAGCATCTTTTACGATTTCTTCAAATTTAGCTGCATTTTCAGGTTTAACAGTTATCAGGAAACGAGATTGAGATTCGCTAAACAATGCTGTTGTTGCAGAACCATTAATCGTTACTTCTACTCCAAGCCCGTTAGCACCGAAAGCTTTCTCAGCTAATGCAACTGCAAGTCCGCCTTCTGCAATATCATGTGCAGATTGTACGACTCCAGCTTGAATTGCTGACAGTAACGCTTTTTGACGTGCCGCTTCCACTTCTAAATCGATCGAAGGTGCTCTACCAAAAATACGTTTTTCTACTAATTTTTGAAGCTCTGATCCGCCGAATTCTGTTTTCGTTTCACCGATTACATATACAATGTCCCCAGCTTGTTTCACTTCTTGAGTTGTAACATGTGCTAAATTTTCTACTAGTCCAACTAGACCAATTGTTGGTGTAGGGTAAACTGCTGTTCCGCTACGCTCGTTGTATAACGAAACGTTACCACCGATAACTGGCGAATCTAATGCGATACAAGCTTCTGAAATCCCGTCAGCAGATTTATCTAACTGCCAGAAAATTTCTGGGTTTTCTGGATTACCAAAGTTTAAGCAGTCTGTAATTGCAAGTGGTTTTGCCCCAGAACATACGACGTTACGTGCTGCCTCTGCTACAGCAATTTTTCCTCCTACAACAGGATCTAAATAGATGTATCTAGAGTTACAGTCAGTTGTCATTGCCAATCCTTTATTTGTCCCACGTACACGAACTACTGCGGCATCCGAACCAGGAGTTACTACTGTGCTAGTACGAACTTGATAGTCATATTGGTCATAAACCCATTCTTTGGAAGAAATTGTTGGTTGTTTTAATAAGTTTAATAATGTCTCTTTATAATCTGTAACTGCTGGTTCTACATTTTCCATCGCTTGGAACTCTGTAAAGTAAGTAGGTACTGAAGATGGCTTATAATACACTGGAGCTTCCTCCGCTAGTGCATCTGCAGGAACTTCAGCAACCACTTCTCCGTTATGAAGCAAACGAAGCATTTTATCATTCGTTACTCTACCTACAGCTACACAATCTAAACCGTACTTATCAAAGATTTTAACGATTTCATCTTCGCGACCTTTTTTCACGACGATTAACATACGTTCTTGTGATTCTGAAAGCATCATTTCATATGCAGTCATACCCGTTTCACGTTGCGGAATATAATCTAAGTTCAATTCCACACCATGACCAGCTTTCGAAGCCATTTCAGCTGATGAGGAAGTTAATCCAGCAGCACCCATATCTTGAATACCGATCAATGCATCTGATTTCACTACCTCTAAACAAGCCTCTAGTAAAAGTTTTTCCATAAATGGATCCCCAACTTGAACTGCTGGACGTTTTTCTTCTGAAGCTTCTGTTAATTCTTCCGAAGCGAATGTTGCACCATGGATACCATCACGACCGGTTTTTGCACCGGCATACATTACGGTATTGCCTTCACCAGCAGCAATCCCTTTTTGAATATCTTCATGGTTAATCAAACCAACACACATCGCATTAACTAGTGGATTCCCTTCATAGCAATCGTCAAATTGAATTTCTCCCCCGACTGTTGGAATACCGATACAGTTACCGTAACCAGCAATCCCTGCTACTACTTCTTCAAATAAATACTTCACACGTGGTGTTTTTAACTCACCAAAGCGAAGTGAATTTAGCATTGCAATTGGACGAGCTCCCATTGAAAATACATCACGGATAATACCACCAACACCAGTTGCTGCCCCTTGATAAGGTTCAATAGCAGATGGGTGATTATGTGATTCCATTTTGAAAACAACCGCTTGACCATCGCCGATATCTACGATTCCAGCACCTTCGCCGGGACCTTGTAATACTTGAGGTCCTTTAGTAGGGAATTTACGCAATACGGGTTTCGAATTTTTATACGAGCAATGCTCCGACCACATAACCGAAAACAATCCTGTTTCTGTGTAGTTTGGAAGGCGTCCTAAAATCTTTTCAGCCATTTCAAACTCTTCGTCTGACATTCCCATTTGTGCATATAATTTTTGTTCTTTAATTTGCTCCGGATTTGGTTCAAGCATGACTGACATGAGATTCCCTCCACTGTTTCACTATTGATTTGAATAAAGCAAGCCCATCTGATCCGCCCATAATGTCATTTGCTGCACGCTCTGGGTGAGGCATCATTCCTAGTACGTTTCCTTTTTCATTGACAATACCAGCAATGTCTTCGATGCTTCCGTTTGGATTTTCTGAAGCATATGTGAAAACAATTTGGTTATTTGCTTTTAAACTAGCAAGAGTTTCTTCATCGCAGTAATAGTTTCCTTCACCATGTGCGATTGGAATTTGAATTACTTCGTCTTTTTTATATTCAGATGTAAATTGCGTTTCATTATTTACTACTTTTAAACCTACTGTACGGCACATAAATTTTAAGTTTTTGTTGCGTAGTAATGCACCTGGAAGAAGACCAGCTTCTGTTAATACTTGGAATCCATTGCATACACCTAAAACTGGTTTACCTGCTTCAGCCGCTTTTACCACTTCCGACATTACATTAGAGAAACGAGAAATAGCCCCACAACGTAAGTAGTCCCCATAAGAGAACCCTCCTGGTAATAATATTCCGTCGAATCCGCTTAAATCTGTTTCATCATGCCAAACGTACTCTACTTCCTCTCCAAGCTCGTCTTTAATCGCATGATACATATCTAAATCACAGTTCGATCCCGGAAAAACGATTACTGCAAACTTCATTTGCTAGCAACCTCCTCAACTTCATAACGATAGTCTTCGATTACTGTGTTTGTAAGTAGTTTTTCACACATTTCTTTTACGATTATGTCTAAATCACGATCTGCCTCTTCGATTTGAAGCTCTAAAAACTTTCCGATACGAACATCTGAAACTTCGGTATAATTCATCGAGTGAAGTGCCCCCATAACTGCTGAACCTTGTGGATCTAGAACACTTTCACGTAATGTTACATACACTTTAACTTTTTTCATATTAATAGTCCTCCTAGTCGGGAAAGTATAATTTCGTAAACATCTGTTAAACTACCTAAATTACGTCTAAACACATCTTTATCTAGTTTGTTATTAGTCTCGTCATCCCATAATCTACACGTGTCTGGAGAAATCTCGTCTGCAAGTAGTATTTCACCAGTTGCAGACTTCCCAAATTCAAGTTTCATATCGATTAACGTAACGCCAATTTCCTTAAAAATCGGTTGTAACACTTTATTAATCTCCAGTGCTTTTTCTTTTATCGTTTCTATTTCCTCTGGTGTTGCAAGTTTCAGCAATCCAAGATGGGCGTCTGTTAGTATTGGATCTCCAAGCGCATCATCTTTGTAGTAAAATTCTACAATCGGATGAGTTAGAGCTATACCCTCGTCAAATCCAAGTCTCTTTGCTAAACTTCCTGCAGCTACATTTCGAACTACAACTTCTAAAGGAATAATTTCCACTTTTCTCACGAGTTGCTCATTTTCTGAGATTTGCTCGACAAAATGGGAGTCAATTCCATGCTTTTTTAATTGTTCAAAAAGAATAGTTGTAATTTTATTATTTAAATTGCCTTTGCCAACTATTTCTTCTTTTTTCTCTCCATTAAAAGCTGTAGCACTGTCTTTGTAAGAAACAAATAGAATGTTCTCATCTTCTGTTGCAAATAATTGTTTTGCTTTACCTTCGTATAATAGACGACCTTTTTCCACTGTGAATTCCTCCGGTTAATTAAGTCCTAAACGCTCGAAAATCATATCCACATGCTGAATGTGATAATTGTAATCAAAGCAATCATCCAGCTCTTCCTTGGAAAGTAATGAAGAGATTTTTTCATCCGCATCTACTAATGTGCGGAATGCAGTTTGGGATTCCCAAGCTTGCATGGCAAGTGGTTGCACTGTATCATAAGCTGTTTCACGTGCAAGTCCTTTGTCGATTAAAGCTAGTAACACGCGTTGGGAATAAATTAATCCTAATGTGGAGTCCATATTACGTTTCATATTTTCTGGGAATACCGTTAAGTTCTTCACAATATTGCTAAAGCGATTTAGCATATAGTTCAACGCGATTGTTGCATCTGGTAAAATAACGCGTTCTGCTGAAGAATGAGAGATATCTCTTTCGTGCCATAAAGATACATTTTCATATGCTGTCATCATATAACCGCGCATCAATCTAGCAAGTCCTGTCATATTCTCAGAGCCGATTGGATTACGTTTATGTGGCATTGCAGAAGAACCTTTTTGTCCTTTTGCAAAAAACTCTTCTACTTCACGTGTTTCTGATTTTTGTAATCCGCGAATTTCGGTTGCAAACTTTTCGATAGACGTTGCGATTAAAGCTAGTGTGCTCATATATTGTGCGTGACGATCGCGTTGCAATGTTTGTGTTGAAATTGGTGATGCCGCAAGACCTAAATTTTCACAAACGTATTTCTCTACAAATGGATCAATGTTCGCATACGTTCCAACTGCACCAGACATTTTCCCAGTTTCAATAACTTTTGCTGCAGCTTCAAAACGCTCTAAGTTACGTTTCATTTCTTCTGTCCAAAGTGCAAGTTTTAATCCGAAAGTTGTCGGTTCTGCATGCACACCATGCGTGCGCCCCATCATAACTGTATATTTATGTTCTTTTGCTTTATTTTCTAAGATCTCGATAAAGCTTAGAAGGTCCTTACGGATAATGACATTTGCTTGTTTGATTAAGTAAGAAAGAGCCGTATCTACTACGTCCGTAGAAGTCAGTCCGTAATGCACCCATTTCCGCTCTTCTCCTAATGTTTCAGAAACCGCACGAGTAAACGCTACTACGTCATGTCTCGTTTCTTGCTCGATTTCTAAAATACGTTCCACATTAAATGACGCATTTTTTCGGAGTGCCACTACGTCTTCTTTTGGAATATCGCCAATTTCAGCCCATGCTTCACAGGCTAATATTTCTACTTCTAACCAAGCATTGTATTTGTTTTCTTCAGTCCAGATTGCACCCATTTCTGGACGAGTATAACGTTCGATCATTCAAGTTCCTCCTGATTAAGACCAGATTTTAGATTGCTCAATTTCTATTAAAGTTTGTTCAATATTTGATGAAAGAATCGTAACATGTCCCATTTTTCGGTTCGTCTTCGCTTCGGTTTTTCCATATAGGTGAACAGACCAGTTTGGGTACTTTGTCATCAAGTTTGTCAAAGAAATAACATGCTGTCCTAATACATTTACCATCACTGTGTCTGTCCAAAGTTTTGGCTCCCTTAATGGCCAACCACAAACTGCTCGAATATGTTGATGGAATTGCGAAATGTTACAAGCTTCTATTGAGTAATGTCCCGAGTTATGCGGTCTCGGAGCTAATTCATTTATTAATATTTCTCCGTTTTCTAACACAAACATTTCTACTGCAAGTGTACCAATAAGATTTAGATGATTCGCAATCATATTTGCTGCTTCCATTGCTTTTTGAGCAAGTGTTATGTCAATACGAGCAGGTACTATTGTTTCGTGCAAAATATGATTCACATGAATATTTTCTCCAATTGGCAAGCAATACGTTTGTCCTTCACCGTTTCGTTGAACAATGACCGAAATTTCTTTCGTAAACGGAATAAATGCCTCGGCAATACAAACAGAATGTTCAAAAAGCGATTTCGCGAGTGGTAGCTCCTCTTTTGAATGGATTGTTTGTTGACCTTTGCCATCGTATCCCCCACGAGAAGTTTTTACGACACAAGGAAATCCAACATCATCAATTCGTTGTTCCAGTTGTTCAAAGGTATTTGCTTCGACAAATTTCGCAATCGGTACACCAGCAGCCTGAAGCTCCGTTTTTTCTAGTATGCGATCTTGCGTAATTTTTACAAGCTCCGCGCCTTGAGGAACATAGGCAATTTGTGATAATCGTTTCAATCCTGCATAATCAATGTTCTCAAATTCATACGTAATTACGTCACTTACTTCCGCTAGTTCTTCTAATGCAGCTTCATCATCATATGGAGCAACAATACGAATGTCTGCAACTTGTCCACATGGCGAGTCCATGGTTGGCTCAAGTACAGCAATTTTATAACCAGCTTCTTTTGCAGCTAATGCCATCATACGACCGAGTTGTCCACCACCGATAATACCGATTGTTTGCCCAGGATAAATTACTTTAGTCATTGTAAATCACCGTTACTTTCAAATACTTTGTTTTTCGTATCTTCTCTTCGTTTTTCTAATCGCTCCGCCACATTTTCATCTTGTATAGAGAGTATTTGTGCAGCAAGTAAGCCGGCATTTGTTGCCCCGGCTTTTCCAATCGCTACGGTCGCAACCGGTACACCACCAGGCATTTGCACAATGGATAACAATGAATCTAATCCATTAAGCGCTTTAGATTGCACAGGAACCCCGATAACAGGAAGCGTTGTCTTAGCAGCAACCATCCCTGGTAAATGTGCGGCTCCTCCAGCTCCTGCAATAATTACTTGAAGTCCACGTTTTCGTGCTTGCTCTGCATATTCAAACATTAAATCTGGCGTACGATGTGCAGAAACTACTCGTTTCTCATACGGTATATTAAGTTCATCAAGGACCTCACAGCTATGTTTCATTGTTTCCCAATCACTAGAACTACCCATAATTACACCAATTTTTGCGTTCATTATATTCGTCCCTTCTTAAACAAAGAAATTCCCCAAATAAACTACTCTCTAAGGAAGAAAAGCAGTTTACTTGAGGAACTTAATTGCTTAGTTTGTGTCATTAATAGCATACGTGAACACATCCTCTGAGCATAATCCAAAAGTTGCTTTCCCTCATAGTCCTGTCATTACGGTGACATGGTAGAGACGCTAAAGCCAATTCTTTAGCATATATGGGGATATAATCGTCTGTTGCTATTCATATTTTAACAATACTAATGTGTAACGTCAATGCATAAATACGAACATTTTTTATAATAAAAATTATATTGTTCGGATATTAACATTATTTTTATATGTTTTTCTCTTTAATACCTTTTAACATAATCAATTGTTTAACAGGTACAGGTTTTCCATCCACTTCTGCAAAAATTGGTTCTTCCCTTCTCCCTGCTATTTGAAAGCCTTGTTGCTCCATTCTTTCTATACAGGCTGTGATACTTTCATTTTCTTCTACTTCAAACCAAACTGTCTCTTTTTTCATAGCAGACAACCTCCTACTTACTTATAAGAATAACTTATATGTACGATTTCATCAATTTGCAATGGAGTTTGGAGTAGGATTGTCTAACTATTTGAGGAGATTGTCCAACTTTGAAGAGAGATTGTCCATCTGTTTGAAGAGATTGTCCAGGTTTTATATAAGATTGTCCTACTTGGGGGTGGGATCGTCCAGGTTCTATACGATTGTCCAACTTTCGAGCGAGATTGTCCATCTATTTGAAGAGATTGTCCAGGTTTTATATAAGATTGTCCAAGTTGGTGGTGGGATCGTCCAGGTTCTATTTGATTGTCCAACTTTCGCGCGAGATTGTCCATCTATTCGAAGGCATTGTCCAGGTTTTATATAAGATTGTCCAAGTTTGTTGAGAGTTCGTCCAAGTTCTATACGATTGTCCAACTTTCGCGCGAGATTGTCCATCTGTTTGAAGAGATTGTCCAGGTTTTATATAAGATTGTCCTACTTGGGGGGAGATCGTCCAATCTTTTTATATGAGTGTCAAACTACTGTATTTCTCATCTATTCCTTCTAATGAATTATCTAGTTTATCCCATTCTAATACATAATAAGTAGTGTTATTTGATTTTCCCTTTCTAGAAAGATTCATCGAATTCAATATTCTACTTGCTAATTGATGGGATTCTATACATAAAAAGCGCCTACATTCTTTATTTGTTATATTTTTCGAAACTAATGCAAACCACTCTCGGACAGTGAATATATGAGCAAATCTATCAATGTTTCCGCAGAGTAAACAATTCCAACCATTACTCTTCTTCATCATTTCGAATCTTCCACATTTCTCACACTTCACCCCATTAATCAATTCAGCTGGATCAATCTCCCATTTCTTGCACATTGGGAATGGAATATAAGGTTGATTAAGTTGCTTAATTTTTTGTGATATTTCATGCATTTGAGCTTCAGATAAATATTCTTTCTGTCTCTGTAACCTTCTTAAATAAACAGGTACACTTGATGCATAAATAACAGCTGTATGATCTGGGGCTTTCATTATAATTGATTTCGTACTACTAAAGACAATTACACCAATAATGGGAATATCTAATCCATGCTTATTCAACCATTCTCTCAGTAAAAAAGTATTCCTATCTACTTGCACTTCCGGACTCTCAAATGTATTCTTCTTACCGGTGTCTAATTCGCGTTTCAAACAAGGTGGATCATTCTCAAAGCGCAAGTTCCCTATTATATTCTTACACTCTAGGATGACTATAAAATACTGACATATGAACAGTGTATCAATCTGGAATTTCCCATTTGAAGTCAAGTTTACATCATGTAAAATATTATAGTTAAAAGGGAAATCGTGTTTTCTAAATACTTCTTCCACCGTTGCTTCTCCTATGATACCTGCTCTTGCTGACATTAACTTGGAATTAATGATAATTTTCATCGTATGGTCATTTGGCAACCGTTGGTAAAGCATATGCAAGCCTAAATATTTGTAATTCGTTGTATGCTTCTTAATAATCAAATTATCACTCCTTTTTTAATTGCATATTACCATACATTTAACAATAGTAAATTTTTATTAAAAGGAGACAACTTCATTTTTATAACTAAAAGCTAATCAAAATTTAGTTTTGATAGGAATTCAAGCACTAAAATTTAGTTCTGATAATTTTTCATCTATTTATTGTATGACGTAAGATGTAACTATTTCCCGGGAAATGTCGTTTTAAGCATTTTATCTTTTATCCAACACTACAGAATAAAAAAAGCCGTTACCGATTAATCGGTAACGACTTCTTATTTGTGCCCAGCGACGTCCTACTCTCACAGGGGGAAACCCCCAACTACCATCGGCGCAAAAGAGCTTAACTTCCGTGTTCGGTATGGGAACGGGTGTG